>PLQC01000133.1:0-32263 GCA_003159675.1 Limisphaerales bacterium | reverse complement strand
GAAGAATTTTGTCTCACACCCCTGGCGCGCGCGTTGGCGTTTCAATTCCATTCAACCGGGAGGGTTTACACAAAACCGCGCCGCGTTGACGTTTCAAATTAATTCAGCTTTCTCGGCCAGCCGGAAGCGAAGCAGGGGCGGTGTGGCGGAGCGGAGCGTATAACCGCAGCCCAGGAGCACTGAACCAGAAAAATTGAAGACGGCTGCTGGCGGTCGTCATACAACACCACGAAAAGGGGCAGGCTTCAGGAAAGCCTGCCCTGTCGGGATGGGTTGGCGCGTGGGAAAACTTTCTCCAATAGCGATCCCGGCAACGCCTACGAGGCCCGGGATCATGGCGCAAAGCTCGTTGGAGGGGTCTGGGCGCACCAGAAGGGCCGGGCCTCCGTAACGAAAGGAAGGGCGAGCGATTGTCACAGTTGGCACGATTGGCACAAGTGGAGAAGACAAAAATGATTATTATATCTCTCTGAAAATGAATTTCTCAGAATTGGCCGGTGACAACCGTGTTGACCGTGACAACCGATTCGGGCGGTAACCATCCCGAAAATTCAACAACCCTGAAGGGGTTGCATCCATCGGCGGCGCGGGGTGATGCAACCCCGTTGGGGTTGGAAAAAATGTTCGCACATGTTACCCAGGGTAGTCCCGCCGACGGGCCAACCCTGGGCTGAGTGATGCAATCCCGTTGGGATTTGACAAATTCCAAGTGCAAATTAAGGCGCAAGGTCGCACGGCATTTGATCCACCAAAGTATTGCCTGTCTTTGACCCTCGCACTTATACTCCGGGCGTTGAAACGACGGCCCAACAACCCGAACCCGGCGAGCCGGCGGGACCCACCCGATCTGCCCCACGAACCGCCCAGTCCCGAACCCACCCGGGGATTGACTCCCGGCCGCAAGTGGCTTTTTCGATTGTTCGCAGTCGTGGTCGTTCCCGTGCTGGCATTGGCCGGACTCGAAATCGTCCTGCGCCTCGCCGGCTCCGGGTATCGCACCAGCCTCTTCAAGGACTTCCGGGTCGGCCGGAAGGAATTCGTCGCGATTAACGAAAACTTCAGCCTGAGGTTCTTCCCGCCCCAACTGGCGCGCTGGCCCAGTCCGATCATGATGGAAGCCCAAAAGCCGGCCGACACTTGCCGGATTTTCATCTTCGGCGAGTCCGCAGCCAGGGGCGACCCGCAGCCCGCCTTCAGCGCGAGTCGCTACATGGAGGTTCTGCTGCGCGAACGGTTCCCGTCGGAAAAATTCGAAGTCGTCAACCTGGGCGTGACCGCCATCGACTCCCACGTCATTGTCCCCATGGCGCGCGAGTGCGCCGGACAACAGGGCGACCTCTGGATCATTTACATGGGGAACAACGAAATGGTCGGACCGTTCGGGGCGGCGACCGTTTTCGGCATCCAGGCTCCCCCGCTCGCGTTCGTCCGGGCCAGCCTCGCCATCCAGCAGACCCGCGTCGGCCAGTTGATGATGGCCGCCGCCCGGAAACTCGGGACGAAAACCTCGGACGCCTCGCCGGATGAGATGAAGATGTTTCCCGGAAACCAAGTGGGGCCCGGGAACTCCCGCCGGGAGAGGGTTTATCGCAACTTCCAGCGCAACCTCGAGGACATTCTGCGCGCCGCTCGGGAATCCGGCGCGAAAATCCTTCTCAACACCGTGGCGGTGAACCTCGAGGACTGCCCGCCCTTTGCCTCGCTGCCGGCCACCAACCTGCCCGCAGCCGACCGTGCGGCCTGGGACCGGATCTACACGAACGCCGCTGCGGCCCAGGATCAGGGCAACTTCGAAAAAGCATCGCAACTCTACGCGCAGGCGGCCGGACTGGATCCGCAGTTCGCCGAGCTGCAATTCCGCTGGGGCCAATGTCTGCTCCGACTGACGAATGCCGCCGCCGCGCGCGCGCACTTTCAACTGGCGTGCGATGATGACGCCCTGTCGTTTCGCGCGGATTCGAGGATCAATGGCCTGATCCGCCACGCCGGCCGGGCCTGGGCCGGGCCCGGTCTCGACCTTTTGGATGCCGCCACCGCGCTCGAAACCAACAGCCCGACAGGGATCTGCGGCCGGGAATCATTTTACGACCACGTTCACCTCAATTTCGACGGCAATTACCATCTGGGCCTGGCCTGGGCAAGGGAGGTTGAACCATTGTTGGCCGCCGCCGTCAGAAGCAAGGCCGTTGGCGGCTGGGCGTCACAGCCGGTGTGCGACCGCCGATTGGGGCTCACCGACGTCAACCGCATCCTCATCCTCCGGTCCGTCTTGCAGCGTTTGAATGAACCGCCATTGAGCAGCCAGGCCAACAACCCCCGGCGGCTGCAAGCTCTACGGGACGAAGAGGCCACGCTCCGCCAGGGCATGGACACTGCCGCCATCGCCCGAGCGCGCGAGGTTTACACCGATGCCATCCTGCATGCCCCCGATGATTACTGGCTGCACGAGAACTTCGCGGAGTTCTTCGAGGTCACCCGCGACCTGAAGCAGGCGGCGGCCCAGTGGCGGCGGGTGATCGAGCTGATGCCGTGCAACCCTTTCGCCTATTTCGAAGCGGGCCGGCTCCTCGAGAAACAGGGCCAACTGGCCGAGGCGCAGGCCTCCCTCCTTCAGGCAGTAACCCTGCTGCCCACCTTTCCCGATCCGTGGATGGAGCTTGGCAATTTGTATCTCCGCCAGGGAAAGCCGAACCTGGCCCTGGAGCAGTACAATTGCGCAAGGCAATTGCAGCCGAACGACGTCCGCGTCTATTGCCAGATCGGCAATGCCCTCTCGCTGTTGAACCGTCCCTCCGAATCGATCCAGAATTTCCGGCATGCGCTCCGGCTCAAGCCGGATGACTGGGAATCCCACTTCGCGCTCGGCGTCGAATTGGGCCTGAGCGGCCGAAACCCGGAGGCGGAGAGCGAACTCGAACACGCCGTGCGCACCGAACCCGGTTACGCGCCGGCGCATCTGAACCTGGGCGTCGTCCTGGCCAGACAGGGGAAGACCGAGGTCGCGCTGCGTGAATTCGAGGAAACGTTGCGGCTGGACCCCGGCAACAAGACGGCCCGGACCTGCCTCGATCAGATCGAGTCCGCAAAGAGCGGCAAAAAACGCGAATAAAATCGCAATTTTGCACCACCGGAAGTCCGCGAAATCGTTTTGACTCACCCGCCGCCTGCGCTATTCTCTTCGCTCCCGCTCAAGGGAACTGAAAAGGTAGGGACGCGCCGGCGCGCGTCCGGGCCCCGCCGTCAGGCCGGCCCTGCCTGGATCGGATATCATCTCCGCCAAGTGCTGCCGTCGAAATTGAGGAAGATTTTATGGCCAAGCTGACGATTCGAGACCTGCATGTTCGTGGCAAGCGCGTTTTTGTGCGCGTGGACTACAATGTGCCGCTGGAGGAAAAGGACGGCCAGATGGTCATCACGGATGCCACCCGCATTGTCGAGACGCTGCCCACGCTCAAATCGCTGATCGGGCAAGGCGGGAAACTCATCCTCGCCGCCCATCTTGGCCGCCCCAAAGGCCAGCGCGATCCGTCGCTGTCGTTGCGCCCGATCGCCGCAAAACTGGCCGACCTGCTGGGCCGCCCGGTGGCCTTCGTGGACGATTGCATCGGGGACAAGGTTGAGAAAACGGCGGGTGCGCTGAACGAAGGCGACGTGTTGCTGCTGGAAAACATCCGCTACTACAACGAGGAGGAGAAAAACGACCCGGCGTTTGCGGCAAAGCTCGCGAAGCTGGCCGACGTTTACGTGAACGACGCCTTTGGCGCGGCGCATCGCGCCCACGCCTCGACCGAAGGGGTGGCCCGCATCATTGCCCAACGCGGCGGCCAGTGCGCCGCGGGCCTGCTGATGGAACGTGAGCTGAAGTTTTTGGGCGATGAACTCGATAAGCCTGCGCGCCCGTTTATCGTCATTCTCGGCGGCGCCAAGGTATCGGACAAAATCAAGGTCATCGACCGCCTGCTGGAAAAGGCCGATGCCATCCTGATCGGCGGCGCCATGGCCTACACCTTCCGTTTGGCGCAAGGCTACAAGACCGGCAAATCCCTCGTCGAACCCGACAAGATCGCCGTTGCGAAGTCTGCGCTGGCAAAGGCCGCACAGAAACAGGTCAAATTCCTGCTGCCCACGGACGACGTGGTCGCCGTGCCGGTGAAGACGGACAAGCTGGACAAAAAAGGCAAGCCGGTGATCGAGTACCAGCAGCCCCGCACGAGCAGCGACATGAATTGCCCGGACGACGCAGCCGGTCTCGACATCGGGCCCGCCACCGTCGCGGCGTATTCCGCGGAGATCGCGAGGGCGAAGACGATTTTGTGGAACGGCCCGATGGGGCTTTTCGAGAACAAACAATTTGCCGCCGGCACCAACGCCATTGCGCAGGCGGTGGCCAATGCCACACAGAAGAACGGCGCGAAAAGCATCATCGGCGGCGGGGACAGCGTGAAGGCGCTGAACAAGGCGAAGCTGGGGGACAAAGTCAGCTTCATGAGCACCGGCGGCGGCGCCAGCCTGGAATTCCTGGAAGGACGGGAACTGCCGGGTGTAGCGGCTTTATCGGAGGCCAATCGTTAGGTTTGGAGGAATCCGATGGTCAAACTGGATTTTGGAGGCGGGGAGAAGGCGATGCCGGGGTGGGAAACAGTCGATCTGTATTCCAAGAACCCCAAGTATCGCATCGACCTTACGAAATTCCCCTGGCCGTTTGAGGATCAATCGGTGGATGCCGTGGCGATGTTTCATTTTCTCGAACATGTTGACGACGTGGAACGCACGGTGATGGAGGTGCACCGGATTTTGAAAAAGGGCGGGGAATTCTGGGTCATCGTGCCGCACGCCAGGAATCCGGCGGCCTGTGATATTTCGCACCGGCATTTTTTCACCTGCGTCACGTTCATGACCATTTCCGCAAACTGTTATTATCGCTTTGGCGGGAAACAGTTGTTTCGGACCTCATTTTTCAAGATGCCTTTGGTCAATTGCGGTTGGCTGAAATGGACGCCCCTGGATCCAATCGCCCGCCGCTTTCCCGTTTTTTTTGAAAAATTCGTGCCGATCGCGCCCGCCCACATTGAGTGGAAAGGGATCGCCGTTTGATTTCCTTTAATTCAACTCCTTAGCTTCGAATGAACAAAGAACGAAAACTGATCATTGCTGGAAACTGGAAGATGAACAAGACCGTGGCCGAGGCGCTCGACCTCGTCCGCGGCCTGAAACTCGAACTGGCGAACGTGAAGGAAGTGGACATCGTGGTTTGTCCGCCGTTCACCGCCCTCAGCGAGGTTTCCAAGGCCATTCTCGATTCCAACATTCGCCTCGGCGCGCAGAACATGAGCGAGAACAATGCGGGCGCGCACACCGGCGAAATCGCGGCCGGCATGCTCAAGGAGTTCTCCGTGCGCTATGTCATTCTGGGCCACTCGGAACGCCGCCAGTACCAGAAGGAATCGGACGCCCTGATTTCAAAGAAGGCGCTGGCCGTGCATGCGGCATCGCTCAAACCGATCATTTGCGTCGGCGAAACGCTGGCCGAGCGGGAAGCCGGCCAGATGGAGGCTGTTCTGCAGACCCAACTGCGCGGCAGCCTCGCCGGACTGACCAAGGATCAGATGGCCGAAACCGTTGTTGCTTACGAGCCGGTCTGGGCCATCGGCACCGGCAAGACCGCGACGACCCATCAGGCGCAGCAGGCGCACGCCTTCATCCGCGGCGTGCTGGGCAAAATATTTGACGAAACAGTTGCCCGGCGGGTCCGGATCCAATATGGTGGCAGCGTCAAGTCCTCCAACGCGCGCGAATTGATGGGCCAACCCGACGTGGACGGCGCCCTGGTGGGCGGTGCATCGTTGGAAGTCCGGAGCTTTGCCGACATAATCAAGAACTCAATCTAGAAAAGAACGATATGGTGTTTGTCATCGGCATGTTGACCGTTGTCATGGTGTTGAACTGCCTGATCCTCGTGCTGCTGGTGCTCATCCAGTTGCCAAAGAAGGACGCGGGTGCCGGCGTCGCGTTCGGCGGCGCGGCCACCGACGCGCTGTTCGGCGCCGGTTCGGGCAACGTGCTGACGAAGACCACGAAGTACTCGGCGGTGTTATTTTACGCGCTGGCCGTCGTGCTTTCCGTGATGCAGAGCCACCAATTCCATCACACCAGCAGCGAATTCCGCCAGCAACTGGAGCAGGAACGCCAGCAGGCGCCGATGTTCCCTGCGTCGTCTCCACAGAACACCAAGGCGTCCGAAGCAACCCCCGCGCCCACCACAACGACCGGCGTCAATCTTTTTCTGCCGACAGTGAACCCCACCAACTCGCCCCCCGCGGTTCCGTAGCTCTCATCGCCGATGAACTGGCCGACGAGCGCCGGGTGCGGAAGGAAGGAAACGGAGGGTGGAAGGCGGAGGGCGCGCGGCATCGTTTTTCTTTTCATGTTCTGCGTCCTGCAGGGCGCATTCGTCTGCGGCTGCTTCCACCGCGACCCGCCCGCGGACGTCACCATCATGAACGGCGCGGAACCGGAGTCGCTGGATCCGGCCGTGGTCACAGGCATCCCTGAAATGCGCATCACCAAGGCGCTGTTTGAAGGGCTCACCCGGCTCGACGCGCACACGGCCCGGCCGGTTCCGGGGTTGGCGGAGCGATGGGATGTTTCTCCGGACGGCCGTGTTTACACGTTTCACCTGCGCACCAACGCCGTCTGGTCCACCGGCGACCCGATCACGAGCGCCGACGTGGTCTGGTCCTGGCTGCGCGCGCTGAACCCCGCGACGGCTGGCGATTATGCGGGCCAGTTGTTTTGCATTCAGGGGGCGGAAGATTACTACAACGGCAAACTCAAGAGTCGCGGGCAATTGGGCATTCGCGCGGTGGACGCCCACACGCTGCGCGCGGACCTGAACCTGCCCGTGCCGTTTTTCCTCGACGTCTGCGCGTTTCCCGCGCTTGCCGTCGTGCCCAGAACGGCCATCGAAAAATACGGCGACCGCTGGCTGCACGCGGAGCCGCTGCCCACCAGCGGCGCCTTCACGCTCGGCGACTGGCGTTTGAACAGCCGGGTCCGGCTCCTGCGCAACCCGCGATACTGGGACGCAGCCCATACCGCCTCCGGAATCATCGATCTGCTGCCCATCGGCTCCGCGAACACTGCGCTGAACCTTTATCAAACGGGCGCCGCGGACATTGTTTGGGACAAGGATCTCGTGCCTTTCGAGTTGCTCGATGTCCTGATGAAGCGGCCGGACTTTCATACCTTTGATTTTCTGGGCACCTGTTTTTTCAGGTTCAACACGACCCGGGCTCCGTTCAACGATCCGCGCGTGCGGCGCGCTTTCGCGCTGGCCACCGACAGAAGGCGCCTGGTCAAAAAGCTGTTTCCGACCGGTGAGAAGCCGGCGTTCCATTTCGTGCCCGATTCCACGGCCAACTACCACCCGCCCGACGGGCTGCCGTTCGATCCCGCGCAGGCGCGGCAATTGCTGGCCGCAGCAGGCTTCGTGAACGGGAAGACTTTTCCCGGCGTGCAATACGCCTTTCCCGCCGCCGCCGGCGGCGCCGGAAACGTGCAGGGCAAAATCGCCGTCGAACTCCAGCAGATGTGGCGGGATGGACTCGGAGTGAACGTCGAGCTCCGGCAGATCGAGCGCAAAATCTTCTATAACGCCCAGTCGCGCCTGGACTACGACCTGTCCGCCTCGAGTTGGGTTGCGGACTACGACGACCCGAACACCTTCCTCGACCTGTTCACGGCCAACAGCGGAAATAATCGCACGGGGTGGAAGAACGCGCGCTATGACGACCTGATCCGCCGGGCCGATCTGCAGACCGACACGGCCCGGCGCGCCGAATTCTTTCGTCGGGCTGAAGAGATTCTGGTCAACGACGAAGCGCCCATCGTGCCGCTGTATTTCTTCGAGGGATTCAACTATTTCGATCCTGAAAAAATCGAGGGAATCTGGCAGAATGCCCTCGACGAGCACCCGCTGCAATACATCCGGAAAATCCGTCGGCGGGCGAGTGACGGAGGCGGCGCTCCCAACCACCCATGAAGCCGGGAATCCGAGAATGCACTTTTTGAAACGCCTGGCTTACACGCCGCTGCTGCTGCTCGTCATCAGCCTGCTGGCGTTCCTGATGGTGCACGCGGCACCGGGCGGCCCGTTCGACCGCGAGCGCTCGCCGGCATCGCCCGAGATCCGGCGGCAGATGGAGGCCGCCTACCATCTGGACGAGCCGCTCTGGAAACAGTGGCTTCGTTACCTCGGCCTGGTCTGGGAGAAGGATCAGGCCGGACACTGGCGCCATGCGCCGGCGAGCTGGGACATTTCCCTGAGGTACCGCAACCACTCGGTGGGCGACATCATCACCCAGGCATTTCCCGTCTCCCTGCTTCTGGGCGCGCTCGCCTTTGGCTTCGCCATGGGGGTGGGTCTGCCGGTCGGGTTCTGGAGCGCAGCCCGGCGCGGCGGTTGGCAGGATCAGCTCGGAAGTTTCTTCGCGTTGTTTGTCGTGTGCGTGCCCGGCTTTGCGATCGCGCCGGTGCTGATCCTGATTTTCGCCGTCAAATGGCGGCTCCTCCCGGTGGCCCTGTGGGGATCGCCGCTGCACGCCATCCTGCCGACCCTTGCGCTCGGCTTGTATTACGCCGGCAAAGTCGCCCGGCTCCTGCGCGAAGGGATGCTGAGCACCATGACCGCGGAATTCATCACGGCGGCGCGGGCGAAAGGTTTGAGCGAAACTTCCCTGCTGCTGAAACATGCGTTCCGGCTCGCTGTGTTGCCGGTGGTTTCCTACTCGGGCCCTCTGATCGCCGAACTGCTCACGGGGTCGTTCGTGATCGAGAACATCTTTCAAATCCCCGGCCTCGGCGTCTATTTCGTCAATAGCTCCTTGAACCTCGATTATACGGTGACGGTGGCGCTTGCCGTGTTGTACGCCGCCTTGTTGATTTTCCTGAACCTGGCCGTGGATTTCACCTACACACTCCTGGACCCGCGGGTGAACTATGAGTGAGCCCGTGGAGAATCGAACGCCGAACGTCCACGGCTCGGACGAGCGGGGGCCGGTTGCGGCGGCCACCCTCACCCCGACTTCCGACCTTCGACCCGGTCCGTCGCGGCGCGCCTGGCGCCGGTTCCGCTCGAACAAACCCGCACTTCTCGGCGCGGGATATCTCGGAGCATGGGTTCTCCTCGTCATTCTGTGGCCGCTCGGACTCGGAGTCCTGGGAGAGCTGGGCCCGCGAAGCGCGGCGATCGCCGCCGTCTATGCGCCGGATCAGTTGTCGGACACCCAATTCAGTCCGCCCACCGCCGGGCATTGGTTCGGCACGGACGCGCACGGGCGCGACGTCTTTTCGCGGGTCGTTTACGGCGCGCAGGTCTCCCTGCTCGTCGGCGTCGTCGGCGCGTGCGTGAGTCTGGTCATCGGCGTGTTGTGGGGCGCCATCGCCGGCTACTGTGGCGGGCGCGTGGACAGCCTCATGATGCGGATCGTGGACATACTGTATTCACTGCCGTCCCTCATATTCGTCATCGTCCTCCTGACCACCCTCGGTGAATGGCTGAGACAATCCCATTTCGTACAGCAATCCCCCACGCTGGCAAAAGAGCTTCGCCTGCTGTTGTTGTTCGTCGGACTCGGGGCCGTCTCGTGGCTCACCATGGCCCGGATCGTCCGCGGGCAGGTGTTGTCCCTGCGCACCCGGCCATTCGTGGAAGCCAGCCGCGCGCTCGGGGCCGGGCCGCTGCGGATTCTGGGACGGCACATCATCCCGAACGTGCTCGGCGTGGTGGTCGTCTATCTCACCCTCACGGTGCCCGCCATTGTGCTTTACGAATCGTTCCTGAGCTTTCTCGGGCTTGGCATCCAGCCTCCCATGGCGAGCTGGGGATCACTGCTGGCGGAGGGTGTCAATCAAATCAATCCCATCCGGATTTACTGGTGGTTGATCGGCTTTCCCGGCGGCGTGCTCGTTTCCGCGTTGCTGGCGCTCAATTTCGTGGGAGACGGCCTGCGCGATGCCTGGGATGTGAGAAGTCAAACCTGATGAGGCCACCGGTCGCCCGGCGAAGGTTGCGATCCGGAAGCGTTGCGTTTCCTGACGCCCATCGACACCCGGCGATCGAGCCTCAAAGCGCCAGCAGCAGCTTCTTGATCTCCTTCAAACGGGCGGCGGCCTGCTTTTTTGTCAGTCGCGGAAATTTCCCGCCCAGCGTGATGAAATCGCCGTATCGCGTCAGCATCAGCCTGTCCTCCTTGACTTCGATGGCGCTTACGCCGCGTCCGGAGGCGAGAAACTTCAGTTCCGCGAATTGCAGCAGCAGCTCGGCCGGCGCCGGCAACGGCCCGAACCGGTCGCGCAGTTCACGCGCAAGGCTTTCGAGAGAGGCTTTGTCCTCCGACTGCGCCAGCTTCCGGTAGATTTCAATGCGCTGTTGCGGCGCGGGCACGTAGTCGTGGGGCAGGCAGGCCAGGGCGGGAACGGACAATCTCGAGGGGCGGGGTCCAGGCGCAGGCGGGTCGCCGGCTTGCTGCGCTCCCCTCCCCTCGCCGTCCCCGCCACCCGTCTCGAGGCTCGAACTCGTCTCCAGAAAGTCCAGCCGCACACTCACATCGACCCGGGGTTTGACTTTTTCCCCTTTGGAAGCCGCGACACTTTGTTTGAGCAACTGGCAGTACAGTTCAAACCCGACGGCCGTGATGTGGCCGCTCTGCTCCGCTCCCAACAGGTTGCCTGCGCCGCGGATTTCCAGGTCGCGCATCGCGATTTTGAACCCGCTGCCGAGCGTGGAGAATTGTTTGATGGCGACGAGGCGCCTGCGGACGTCCGCCAGCAGCCCGGCGTGGCGCGGCAGCAGCAGGTAGGCGTAAGCCTGGTGTTTGTAGCGTCCAACCCGGCCCCGCAACTGGTAAAGGTCGCTCAAGCCGAAGCGATCCGCGCGGTCGATGATGATCGTGTTGGCGTTCGGAATATCGAGGCCGCTCTCGATGATGGTGGTCGAGAGCAGCACGTCGGCCTCGCCGTTGACGAACCGGGTCATGACTTCCTCGAGTTCATCGCTGTGCATCTGGCCATGACCAACGACGATGCGCGCGTGCGGCAGGAGGGTGCCGAGCTTTTGCCCGACGGCGTGTATCGTCGCCACCCGGTTGTGCAGGAAGAACACCTGGCCGCCGCGGTTTAATTCCCGCTGAATCGCGTCCCGGATGATCCGCTCGTCGTACGGGACCACGATGGTTTCAACCGGCAACCGGTCGTGCGGCGGGCTTTGGATGGTGC
This sequence comes from Limisphaerales bacterium, assembly GCA_003159675.1. Classification (GTDB taxonomy): domain Bacteria; phylum Verrucomicrobiota; class Verrucomicrobiia; order Limisphaerales; family BOG-1460; genus BOG-1460. The sequence goes on along the minus strand of PLQC01000133.1, from coordinate 20,989 downwards.
TCATGTCCCGCGCGCCGGTGAGCGCAAGGTAGAGGGTGCGCGGAATCGGCGTGGCGCTGAGTGTGAGCACGTCCACCAGCTTGCGGAGCGTTTTGAACTTCTCCTTGTGCATCACGCCAAATCGCTGTTCCTCATCGATGATCACCAATCCCAACTCCTTGAATGCAATATCGGCCTGGAGCAGCCGGTGGGTCCCGATCACGATGTCCACCGAGCCGGCGGCGAGATCCCTGACCACGCGCTCCTGCTCCCGTCGGGTGCGGAAGCGGGAAAGCAATTCGACGCGGATTGGATAATCGGCCATCCGCTCGCGGAAGGTGTTGAAATGTTGCTGCGCCAGCACCGTCGTGGGCACCAGCACGGCCACCTGCCGGCCGCCCATCACCGCCTTGAATGCCGCGCGAATCGCCACCTCCGTCTTGCCGAAACCGACGTCGCCACAGATCAACCGGTCCATCGGCTTGGGCCGTTCCATGTCCGACTTGGTCTCCTGGATGGCCCGCGCCTGGTCCGGAGTCTCCTCGAAGATGAACGCGCTTTCGAATTCGCCTTGCCAGGGCGTGTCCGGCGCAAAGGGATGTCCCGGCTGCGATTCTCGCGCGGCCTGGATGGAAAGCAGTTCGGCGGCAATATCGTGTACGGCGCGCTCGGCCTGCTCCTTCGCCCGGATCCAGCGGGTTCCACCCAGCGTGTTGAGAGGCGGCCGCGCCTTGCCCGCCCCCACATACTTGCCAACCAGATGCGCTTCGGTGACGGGCACGTACAGTTTCGGCGGCGCCTGGCTTGGATCGCCGGATGCAAACTCAATGACGAGGCATTCTTCGGATCGACCGGTGGACGACGCGGTTCGCGTGGGGAGAATTTTCAATCCCAGATAACGGCCAACGCCGTGCTGCACATGAACGACCAGATCCCCTTCCTCGAAATCCGTAAAGTCGATGTCCAGCGCCGACCGCGCGGTTTGCGCGTGGGCCGATTTAAGCCGGCGCGGCCGTTGAACCTTGTAACGGCCGAATATTTCCGCGTCGGTGACAACGATCGCCCTGGCCTCGTCGCAAATAAACCCACGAGCCAGCGAGCCGAGATGTGTCCAAAGTCCGTTGCCCGACGCCCGGTGTGATGCGTCAGGTCGGGACTCCGGACCCGGGGCCTCGGCCGCCGGACTTTCCAAACCGTGTTCGCGCCATATTTCCTGGAACCGCTTTCGTTCGCCTTCATTGTTGCAGAAAACATGGACGGCATAATCCTGGCGGAGCCACCGGTGGAGTTGATGGAGGAATTCGCGGCGTTGTGCATCGGCCACCTGCCGTTCCGGCGCGCGATCCGTCAGCGGGCGATGGGCTTCCAGGGATTGAAATTGCGGATTCGGGATCGCGGATGGGGGATTGGGACTTTCCATCGACGCGATTTCAGGCTCGGTTTCAGCCAGGCAGCAGACGGTCATCTGCCTCTGCTGCAGATGCCCCTGAAATGCTTCCCACGAGATGAGGAAGGGGTCGCCGGCGGGAACCTGCCGTGCGTATTCGTCCGCGTGTTCGACCAGCAGCCCGGGTTCGCACAGGATGAAAATGGCTTCTCGCGGCAGGTAATCGAGCAGGGTGGCCAATCCGGCCTCAGCGTGGTCAGCCGCCCGGGCCTTTTGTCTCCTGCCTTTCAGAATGCCCAGTTCCCCGCCGGGCGGGAGAGTGACCCGCGCGATTTGTTCCCGGGAAATCTGGGTGAGCGGGTCGAAGCCACGGAGGGATTCCAGCTCATCGCCGAAGAATTCCAGGCGGATCGGCCAGGGTTCGGTCAGCGGAAACACATCGAGAATGCCACCGCGCCAGGCGAATTCACCCTTTTGTGTGACCTGCGCCTCAGGTTCGTAACCCTGTTCCTCGAGCCATTCCGTCAGATCGAGAGGATCGAGTTTGTCGCCTGCCTTGAGCGTCCGCGTGCGGCTGCGAAGGTCCCCGGGGCAAAACGTGCGCTGCAACAGCGCCGTGACGGTTGTGACAACCAGAGTTGACGGAGGCCCTCCCTCCGCAGCGCCACGGAGAACCGGAGAATCGCCGACGGAGAGAGCGGACAGCGCAACGAGCGTCTCGAGGCGTTCGCTGATCACATCCACGTGCGGCAGCCGGGCTTCGTGCGGCAGTATCTCCCATTCGGGATAAAACAGTGGACGAGGTGGGACATGGGAGACAGAGGTTGGTGGGACCAGTTCCTCGTCCTTCGCACCGCGGACCTGGTCGAGCCACGTTTCCACGTCCTGATGGAAGGTTTCCTGCGCCTTCAGGCCGGGCGTGACGCAGATCAGGGGGCGCCGAGGAAAAGCCCGGTGCAGGCAGACGGCGAGAAACGGCTGGGCGCCTGCGCAGATTCCGTTGAGAGACACAACGCCCCCCGCCTCCAGACGCCGGGCCACGGACTGCACGGCGGGAGTCTCCAGTGTTTTAGCAAACAAACCGCCTGCCGCTTTTGCTGCCAGATTCTGCGTCAAGCGTGCAAAGGGTCGCAGTCATCGCCCGACCCGTCAAGTGACCGCGATCCGGCGTGCGGGATGGGATTGGATGTGGGGTCAGGAGCGCGGCTGTATCCGCCGAGGATCAGCCGGAGCAGGCAAGCAACTTGACACCATCACCGAAACGACGGATTTATCCGGCAGCGACACGCGCGGTCTGCCCGATTGCCGGATGAATCCGGCGTTTCGACCGGGAACCTGTTCCGGGTGTGAAATAGCTTGGCGCGCTGCGGCTGGTCCTCGGAGGACACAGCGGCGCTTCACAGCTTTACGGACCGCGACTGTGTGCGAAGCACCAGTCGCTGCGCCCGAGCATCGTCACTACGCCGCGGCACTATCCCTCAGGCCTCCCGTTTCCCACCGCGCTGCGGCTGGTCCTCGGCGGACACAGCCGCGGTCCGGGGTGCGTGGTGAGCCTCGCTTTCAATCGCACCCATCCGCTGCCTTACCTGAGCGGGGAGAACTACCTGCCCTTGATGAGATTGAACGGGATGTCGATGTAGGCCCCCAGCCAGAGAGCCGAGTCGGTGTTACTGCCGTCGAAGGTTTTGCGAGAGTGAAATCCGTATCGGATATGCCGCCGGGCCGTGGTGTAACTGAAGCCCGCGTCGATGGAATCACTGATCTCCCGCACGTCGGTGGGATACCAATTCGGGTTGCTGAGGCTGTTGTAGGTGCCCGAACCGGTTGGAGGCCCCAGAACGATGTCTTCGCCGGAAATGGTCTGCAGATGCCGGTAACCAACGTCGAGTTCCCAGCCCTTGATCTGCTGGAACAATCCCACGGCGCCAATGTATTGATCGGCACCGATGGTGTGTTCCCAGCGGTACAGGATGTCGCCCCAGACGCCAAAGCCCTCCCAACCGACGTGTTTCCGGAAGAGGATGGAAGGTTCGATCGCGACTCCATGGTTGCCGGGGGCGAACCCAACGTGCCGGTCGTATGTGCCCGGCACAACCGCGCCGGCCCGAAAGGTCAATGTGGGAATCCAGGGTGAATCCGCGTCGGCTTCGTTGAAAATCTGGTATCGGACGCCCAGGGTCGAATCACTCATGCCGGTGGTCTTGCCAATGTTCCCGTTGTCAAAGGGGCGCCATCCCACGGTTGTGGCGCCGATGTTCAGGTCCGCCGCCCAGTTGGTGGTGATGCCATAATTCAGGGTGAAATAGCCTTGCCGGACATCGATGCCGTAATTTTCGTCGGCCGCCCGGGTGTTGGCGACAGCGCGGGAATTGCCCTGCTCCCACACATGGTAGGCCTCGGACTGCTCGTAAAATGTGCCGAACAGCAATTGCCCCGGATCCGGCAAATCGGCCCATTGCGCAAACGGCCTGCGCGGTTCGTCCTCGCCGGCCAGCACTCGCAGTGCCCCCGAACACACGAACGCCGCCACAGCCGCAAACAGGGTGAGTCGGATGGCTTGGAATCTGATCATAGTCGATAGGGTGGAAGGCTCAGAATGCAAATCGCCGCAACCGTCGGGAGGCCAAAACCGCCCCGGCTCGCGCAAACAATGTCCTGGAAAATTGCATTTGACCACCGATGCTAAATTTCGCCACGCCCGGTTTCAACATTAAAAGGCCGCGTGACCTACTCCCACTCGATCGTGCCCGGGGGCTTGCTGGTGATGTCGAAAACGCATCGGTTGACGCCCTTGACCTCATTGACGATGCGGTTGGCCACCTTTTCGAGCAATTCATACGGCAGTTTCACCCAGTCCGCGGTCATGCCGTCCTGCGATTCCACGGCGCGAACCGCAATCGTGTAATCGTAGGTGCGCTCGTCCCCCATGACGCCGACGCTGCGCACCGGCAGCAGCACCGCGAAGCTTTGCCAGATCTTGTAATACCATCCGCTGCTCTTCATTTCCCCGACAACGATGCTGTCGGCGTTGCGGAGAATTTCCAGGCGCAACGGCGTGACTTCGCCCAGGATGCGCACGGCCAGTCCCGGGCCGGGGAACGGCTGGCGCAGAACAATTTCCCGTGGCAGACCCAGTTCGAGTCCGAGGGCGCGGACCTCGTCCTTGAACAGGCATTTCAGAGGTTCCACCAACTGGAACTTCATCCGCTTCGGCAGGCCGCCGACATTGTGATGGCTTTTGATCATCGCAGCCGGATTCCCGGCGATCGGCATCGATTCGATCACGTCCGGGTAAAGCGTGCCCTGGGCGAGAAACTTCGACTTGCCGGCGCGCCGGGTGCCGCCTTCGAACACTTTGATGAATGTGTTGCCGATGATTTTGCGCTTGCGCTCCGGATCGGTCACGCCTTTGAGGCGGCGCAGGAACAATTTTGAGGCGTTCTCGTACTGCAGTTTGATTTTGAAATGATTGCCGAAGACGCGGCGCACAACCTCGGCTTCGCGCCCGCGCAGCAGGCCGTTATTCACGAAAATGCAGGTCAGTTGATCACCGACGGCCTTGTGAATCAAAGCGGCCGCGACGCTCGAATCCACCCCGCCGCTCAGGCCCAGGATCACGCGGTCCTTGCCTACTTGCGCGCGGATTTCCCGGACGGCCTGCTCGATGTAGGCGTGCATCGTCCAGTTCTTGCCGCAGCCGCAAATGTTGTGGACGAAATTGGCGAGGATCTCGCGGCCCCGCGGCGTGTGCGCCACCTCAGGATGAAACTGGAGGCCGAACATTTTCCGCGCGCGATTCTCGATGCCGGCGTAATCCGAGTTTTCCGTCACGGCAACCGATTTAAAGCCTGTCGGCAGCCGCGTCAGCTTGTCCCCGTGTGAGTTCCAGACCTGCAACTGTTCCGGCAGGTTGGCAAAGAGCGGGCAGAAGCTGTCCCGGACCTTGAGCGTTCCCTTGCCAAATTCACGTTTCTGGCCCGACTCGACCTTGCCGCCGAGGAATTGGGCGAGGACCTGGAGTCCATAGCAGATCCCCAGCATTGGGACGCCGAGACCGAACACCGCCTTGTCGGGCAGGGGCGCCTTTTTGGCGTACACACTGGCTGGCCCGCCGGAAAGGATGATGCCACTGGGTTTGAGCGCGGCGATTTTCTTCGCGGGCGTGTTGTAGCGCAGAATCACCGAATAGACATTGCACTCGCGAATGCGCCGCGCAATGACCTGGGTGTATTGCGATCCGAAATCCAGAATGACGATTTGCTCGATCATGACTCAGCCAGAAACGCACTGTTTGCCCGTGACGCGAGCCTTTGGCGAGAAAAAAGTGAAGGGATTCGATCCGCGCAGGCGATTCATGCGGGGTGGCGACGGGCTCGTCGCCAGGATCCCTTGAGTTTTTGTGCCAGCTCACTGGCGACGAGCCGTCGCCACCCCGCATCGCCTCAGTCGTGGGCGATGCTGTCGGGCAGTTCGTTCCGATCGTCCGGTCGCCGCGGAAAATGTTGCGCCAGCAGCGCGCCGGCCGTTTGGACGCCGTGAAGGATGCCGCGCGTGAACTCGGATTTGCGGAAGTGTTCGGTCATCGCCCGGGCGAGTTCCGACCAGAAAGCGTCGCCGCATTTTTCATGGACGCCCGCGTCGCCGATCACCGCGAATTTGTGGGTTCGCGGAGCCAGGAAAATCATTACGGCGTTGCGGTCCCGGGTTTTCTCCATGCCAAGACGCATGAACGCCGCCTGCGCCGCGGCGACCGGATCCTCCACCGGCTTGTGGCTGATGAACACGCGGATCTGGCCGGAGGTGCGTTGCTCGGCTGCGCGGATCGCCGCGACGACGTCGTCGTGGCCGATTTGATTCAAAAAATGTCGCGGGCGCATGGCTACCATCCCCCTCCCGCTCCGCCGCCGCCGAAACTGCCCCCGCCGCCCGAGAATCCACCACCGCCGCCGCCACCTCCCGAGAATCCACCGCCCCCCCAGCCGCCGCCGGTGCTGATCCATCCTCCGCTGCCGTAAACCCGTCCATTTCGTTTCGAAAGAAAAATGAAGACAACCAGTACGATGAAACCAATAAGGAGAATGGGACCCAGCACCCCCGCCGAGCCGCCCGAATCAATCGACCGGCCGCGGCTGTCCGCGACCGTTTGCCCTGTTCCTTTATACTCTCCTTTGACAGCCGCAATGATCCCCTGAACGCCGGCTGCCAAACCTCCATCAAAGTCGCCGGACTTGAATCGGGGCGTGATTTGCTCGTCGATGATTCGTTTGCAGAGCACATCGGGCAACGCGCCCTCGAGGCCGTAGCCGACCTGGATAAACATTTTGTGTTCCCCGACAAATACAAACAGCACCACCCCGTTGTTCCGGTCCTTTTCCCCGACCTTCCACGCTCGTGCCACGCGAACGGTGTAATCCTCCACCGATGAGTCCGACTGCATCCGCGGGAAAACAGCCACGACAATCTGATCGGAAGACTCGCGTTCAAAATTCTCGAGGGTGTTGTCCAGTTGCGCGGCTGTTCCGGAGGAAACGACGCCCGCGTAATCGTTGAAATGGCGCGCAGGCGCCGGCGGGATCACTTCCGTCCCGAAGACGGGGACGCAGACGACGAACACCAGGATGGCCCAAAAGCGTTTCACCGGTCAGGGCTTGGATGCCGCGGGATTGGTGCCGGAGCCGCCGAAGTCGAACTGGACTTTGGGCGGTGTTTCCGATCCCGGCGTCGCGGAGAAATAGGGCTTCTCGTGAAAGCCGAACGCGCCTGCGTAGAACACGGCGGGAAACGACTTCACGGCGGTGTCGTACTCCATGACCGCATCGTTGAAATCGCGCCGCTCCACGGCGATGCGGTTTTCAGTTCCCTCCAATTGCGCCTGCAGGTCGCGGAAATTGGCGGTGGCCTTCAGATCCGGATACCGTTCGACGACGACCAGCAATCGGGACAATGCGGAAGAAAGCTGGCCCTGGGCGCGGTCGAATTCCGCCAGCTTGGCCGGATCGTTCGGCGCCGTGTTGGGATCGATTTTCACCTGCCCCACCGATGCCCTGGCCTGCGTGATTTCGGTCAGCGTGGATTTTTCGAAGTTGGCGGCGCCGGCGACCGTCGCCACCAGATTTGGAACCAGATCGGCCCGGCGTTGATAGACGTTCTGCACCTGGGCCCAATGGCTGTCGACGCCCTGGGAGAGTTTGACGAGATGATTGTAACTGCCGGCCGCCGAGACTCCGATGACGATCGCCATCAGCACGACCACCCCCGCGACCAGACCACAACCGATGGCAACTTTTTTCATATCCTGAGTTGGTTATAGAGTAGCGATCCCGGCCCGCGCAACAATTATAAAGCCCGGAAGTCTTTGCAGGGCTCCATCCGCGCATAGGGGTCGGTCCTGACTATTGACACAAGTTCACCTCGAAAACACCTGAAAGTCATGTTATGTCAATACTCAGGACCCGTTTTCGTTTTCGGGAGAGGACGGGACGCGCCAGGATCGCGCATCCGGGCTTCAAAATGCGCACGGGCAGTCGACGGCCCGGGCCAGCCGCCGGAGGTACTCGTCCCGTGGAATTTCGATCCCGCCCACCTGCCGCGTCACGGGTGTCAGCATTTGAATGTCGAACAGGACAAACCCCCGCGTTCGGAGGTGTTCCACGAGGTGCCACAGGGCGACTTTGGACGCGTTGCTGGCGCGGTGAAACATCGATTCTCCGGCGAACAGGCCTCCGATGGCCACGCCGTAGATGCCTCCGGCCAATTCGTCGCCCAGCCAGCATTCGAGGCTGTGCGCGTGGCCTTGCTGGTGCAGGCGCGTGTAGGCCTCGATGAATTCCGGGCTGATCCACGTCTGCCGCCGGCCCGGGGCCGGCGCCGCGCAGGTTTCGATGACGCGGGTGAAGGCGCGGTTTGTCGTGATTCGAAACGTCTCCCTGCGCACGATTATGGCGAGGCTGCGCGGCGTCCGGAACCGGTCCCAGTCCAGGATGGCGCGTGGATCCGGGGACCACCACGTGATGGGATGAACAGTCCACGGAAAAATGCCGCGCCGATACGCCAGGAGCAGTCTGGGCACGGAGAGATCGCCGCCGATGGCAACACAGCCGTCCCGATTCGCCGAGCGCGGGTCAGGAAACGTCAGCCTCCGGTCTAGCACCGTGATGGACATGGAAATGTGCCGGGGTTCAGCCCGCGCCGTCCGATTTCAGGGCCTCGAGCAACGCCACCTCGAAAAAACCGGCCAGTTCCATCGACCACGCATGAGGCACGGTGGCCTCGCTGAGTTCGACATTCCAGGGATCCTGGTCCGGCGATCCCAGATGGATCCAGCTCCCGATGCGAATGTCATTGAGCACCTGCAGGAGCCACTCGATGTCTGCGGCGGTCAGCACCCAATGGAAGCCGGTCACGGTTTGCTTCATGCGCCGCTCGTCCTTGAGCAGGGTCTTCAGGCGGCGCTTGTTTTCCTGCCGTTGCTCGGCCAAGGCTTCATCGAGCAGCCGCTGATCCACTGCGGTGCCGGCGGCGGAGTTGCCCAGGAATGGGTGGGTGGCGGGAACAACCGGATACCGGTCCAGCACCGTGAGCAGCAAGGGCTTTTCCCGGGCCGGCAGGTGGAACGTGAATGCATCCCCGTGTTTCTTGAGGAGCTTCACTCGTCGCGCTCCATGGTGGCGTGGAGGCTGTATTTCTGGAGCTGGTGCACGTAATGTTCAGCCTTCTCCAGGCTTTCGCGGGTCAGCACGCTTTTGCCCTGCTCATGCACCTGCAACATGTGAACCTCCGCCTTCCGGCGCGGCCAGCCAAAGACCGCCTGGAACACATGCGTCACGTAATCCATGAAATTGACCGGGTCGTCCCAACAAATGACCAGATACCCCGGCTCCAAACCGGACCTCGGCTTCTCCCGCTCTTCCCGAGCAATATCAGGCGCCACTTCAGGCGTCACCGTTTTCGGCATGGGAACAAAATAATCAGTCGGCGCCGGAAGTCTAGCGCCGCGGGCCGGCGCTGTTGACGATTTTCAAGGGAAAAGGAAGCCGTGAACGGATATTGTGAACGGATATTGCTGCAATCCGTCTAAATCATGCTATAGTCTTGCGATCCTAAAGAAAATGACCCGATATCGTGGAACCTCATTGACGTCGGCGGGCTTGTGTCTATGCCTGCTGTTGCCGTTCCTGAACGCCGCTGCCGCCGCAGTTACGGTGTCCGAAAAGGATGCCGCATCGCTTTCCAGCCAACCTGGCGATGGACCCGCCATAAGCCCCGGTCCGGATGACGGCCGGGTGGCGTTCTGGACCGCGAGTCTGCTGGAGCGGTTGCATTATTCGCATCATCCGTTTGACAGCACGATCTCGAGCGAGTTTCTGGATCGATACCTGGAGTTCCTGGATCCCCAGCACCTGCATTTTCTGCAATCCGACCTCCAGGACTTCGAGACGTACCGGACCAATCTGAACCGTCTGACCCTCACGCGGGATGGGGTGGCGGACACGACCCCGGCCTTCATCATTTTTTCACGGTTTGTGCAGCGCCTGAAACAGCGGGTGAGTTACATGGAGGACCTTCTGGCGCATGAGAAGTTCGAGTTCAACACCGACGAGCGGATTGGCACAAGCCGCAAAGACGCTCCGTATCCCGAGAACATGGACGAAGCCAGGCGGCTGTGGCGCCAGCGGTTGCGCTACGATTATCTGCAGGAAAAACTGGGCCTGGAGGACTTGAAAAAGACGGCCGCGGCCCAGGACAAGGCCGGAGCCGGCAAGAGCATCCACCAGCAGATTGTCGAAACACTGACCCACCGTTACCAAAGGAGTGTGCGCATGTTCACCGATTGGGATCATGAGGACGTGATGGGCACCTACCTCACGGCGCTGGCACATGTCTATGACCCGCATTCCGATTACATGAACCGCCAGGAGCGTGAGCAGTTTTCCATGGACATGAACCTCCAACTGTTCGGCATCGGCGCCGAATTGACATCCGATCAGGACGGCTACAGCAAGATTCAGCGGCTGCTGCCCGGACCCGCGGCCAAGAGCAAGAAGATCAAGGAGGGAGATCGCATTGTGGCGGTCGCACAGGGGGATCAACCGCCCGTCGATATTGTGGACATGAGCTTGAGCAAGGTCGTGCAGTTGATTCGCGGACCCAAAGGCACCGAGGTCCGGCTGACGATCCTGCCCGCCGGAGATTCATCGGTTCGCAACGTGGTGAACCTGATCCGCGACGAAATCGCCCTGGAAGACAAGGCGGCCAAGAGTAAAATCATCGAGTTTGACGGAGGAAAAGGCCGGCCCGCGCGTTTGGGGGTGATCGATCTGCCCTCCTTTTACGCGCCGATGGAATTGAACGGCGCCGCGGCCGGCAGCGACATTCCGGGCCAGTTCGCCTCGGACGACGTGACCCGGTTGCTGGCCAAGTTCAAAAGCGAAAACGTCCGTGGAGTCATTCTGGATCTGCGACGCAATGGCGGAGGCTCCCTTGAAGAAGCGATCAAGCTGACCGGACTGTTCATCAAGGACGGACCGGTCGTCCAGGTGCGCGGGCCGGATGGATCGGTCCGGGTGGAGGAGGACACCGACCCGTCGGTGTCCTTTGACGGGCCGCTCATCCTGCTGACCAGCCGGTTCAGCGCTTCCGCCTCCGAGATCGTCGCCGGGGCATTGCAGGATTATGGCCGCGCATTGATCGTCGGCGACAAGTCCACGTTCGGGAAAGGCACGGTGCAAAACCTGGATCCGCTTCGCATGGTCATGCGGCTGGGCAGGTCCGACACGAACGATCCGGGCGCGCTCAAGGTCACGATCCGGAAGTTCTACCGGCCAAGCGGCGCTTCGACCCAGTTGAAGGGGGTTATGCCGGACATTGTGCTGCCGTCGGAGTGGAATTATTGGAAGGACCTGGGCGAGAGTGCGCTCGATAACCCGCTGGATTGGGACACGATTCCCAGCGCGAGGTATGAAAAGCTCAACTTGGTTCAGCCTTATTTGTCCCAACTGCTGCGCCGATCCACGGAGCGGATCGCGACAAACCAGGATTTCGCCTACATCCGCGACGACAGCGAGCAGTACCGGAAGCGGGAGGCGGACAAAACGGTCTCGTTGAACGAAGCGGAAGAGCTCCGGCAGAGGCGGGAGGAAGAAGCCAGGCAGAAGGCGCGGAACAAGGAGCTCCTGTCGCGCAACGAGCCGGATGAAAAGGTTTACGACATCACACTGAAACAGGCGCTCCTGCCCGGGCTGCCGGCCCCGGAACAGTGGACGAACCTCCTGGCATCGAGAAGCCTGCCCGGCGCCTCCGATGCCATCGGAACCAACTCAGCCTCGATCAGCCGGGCTCCGGTGCCCGAAAGCCTGGACTCGCTCGACCCCGACGAAATAAAGCCGCCGGCCGTGGATCCCGACCTGGATGAATCCGAGCGCATCATGCTGGACTATATTTCGTTGCTCCCCAAGACCAGCCCTTTGCTGGCGACGCAGGCTGAATCGGGCCGTTGACATTCTGCCCTTTGCGTTGCAGCTTGACTGCAACCAGACGTCCAACCATGAAAACGCTTGCGGCTTGCCTCGTCGTTGTTTTCGTCACCGTTATCTCGTTTGGCCAGGCCGTTGATTTGGAGGTTCTGAAGCGGGCGGAACGCCTGAACAACCAAAACAATGCGCGCCAGGGATTGTCGGCGCCCGGATCGGCGTCACAACCCAATCCTGCGCCGGCCCAACCCGATCCGGTCCTCGCCGCCACCCTGCAGAATATCGCGAAGTTGCAGACCGACCTGGCCGGCCTCGAAACCGATCCCGGCAGGAAGCAACCTTCGATCAATGATTTGACGGCTGCGGCGCAAAGCGGGCGCGCCTCGGAAAAGTCCGTCACCAAACTCGCCGCCGATCTGGCAGGCGCGCTCTCCGGAAAACACCTGTCCGAAGACCGGTTGAAGAAGCTCGCGCAGTACCTCCACGCCATCTTCAACAGCTCGCACCTCTCGCCGACACAGCAACAAACGGTTTTCGATGCGATGCGGAAAACCCTGCAGGACGGCGGCGTGTCGCCGGAAGTCGCGGCAACGGTCGTCACGGACGCCAAAGCCGTCGCCGCGGAAACAAAATGACGGGGTGGAAATGCCGGGAAAACAGAAAAAGAGCGCAGGCGGCTTTCTGCTGTCATGGATCGTGCTGATCAGCACGGCCGGCGCGGCATGGACTCAAACTATGAATACAAACCACATGGAATTTGCCTTTTTGGGCGGAGGTTGCTTCTGGTGCATGGAAGCGGAGTTTCAACGCATTCCCGGCGTGATCTCCATCACCAGCGGTTACGCCGGGGGCCACACGGAAAATCCGACCTATGAACAGGTCTGCACCGAGACCACCGGCCATGCCGAGGTCACGCGGATTGAATTCGATCCCAAGGTCATCTCCTACGAAAAACTGCTGGACTGGTTCTGGGATGCGCACGATCCCACGACGCTGAACCGGCAGGGCGCCGACGAGGGTGCGCAATATCGTTCCATCATTCTGTACCGTGACGAAGCGCAAAAGGCGGCGGCCGAAAAATCGAAGGCCGGGGCGCAGAAGAAATTCACGAGCCCCATCGTGACCGAAATCGTTCCGCTGAGAAAGTTCTACGAAGCCGAAGGCCATCACCAGAATTATTACAACAACAACCCCGACCAGCCGTACTGCCGCGCGGTGATCCGCCCCAAGGTTGAAAAGATCGAGAAGGAACTGAAGCAGGCGGCGCATTGAGCGGCGGGGGTTGCCCCGCCAAAAACCTGCCTGTCGCGCCAGAACCGGATGGAGTCGGAAATCACCCGGATTCCAAGAACAACCGCGATTGTCCCAGATAGCGAGCCAGCAGCGGGCGGCGGCGATGCGGGCTGAAGGCCAGGTCGGGTGGCGGGAATGTACTCAGACTTTGCGGTTTTGTCAGGGGCAAATTCATTTCTTCATTCTTTCCCGTGACGGTGAGACGAGCACCTGTCCCGGCGAAGCATTCCGCGAAGACGGATCCTTGCGGGCCGTCTTTTTTCAGAAATAGGGCGGCTCGTCAGCAGCCTCGCCCCACCGAAACAAAAAACGGCGGCCCGTTACGGGGCCGCCGGTTGTCGTTCCAAAAGAAGCTTAAATTCCTTTGCCGATCATGAACTTCACCAACTCCGACACGCGGCAACTATAGCCCCATTCGTTGTCATACCAGCTTACCAGCTTGAAAAACTTCTTGTTCAACTCGATCCCGGAACCTGAGTCGAAGATCGACGAGAGTTCGCAGTGAATGAAATCCGAACTGACCACTTCGTCATCGGTCCAGCCGAGGATGCCTTTGAGGTAAGTCTGGCTGGCCTTTTTCATGGCCGCGCTGATCTCGGCGTAGCTGGTTTCCTTCACCGTCCGGACCGTGAGGTCCACAATGGAGACGGTGGGCGTCGGCACGCGAAACGCCATGCCGGTCAGTTTGCCCTTCAGTTCCGGCAACACGAGACCGACGGCTTTGGCGGCGCCAGTGGTGGAAGGGATCAGGTTGATCGCCGCCGTGCGGCCGCCCTTCCAATCCTTCTTGCTCGGGCCATCGACGGTCTTTTGTGTGGCGGTGTAGGAGTGCACCGTGGTCATCAGGCCTTCTTCGATGCCAAATCCTTCCTTGAGCAGCACGTGGCAGATCGGCGCCAGGCAGTTGGTGGTGCAGGAGGCATTCGAAACGATATCGTGTTTGGCCGGGTCGTACTTGTCCTGGTTCACGCCCATGACNNGTGATGTGACCTCTGGCCTTCTCCACGTCGGTGAACAGGCCGGTGGATTCGATCACAATTTGCACGCCGAGCGCCTTCCAAGGCAGCTCCGCCGGTGTCTTGGCGCTCACGACTTTGATCTCTTTGCCGTTGACGACCAGCACATCGTCCTCAGGCTTGTCGGCAGCCGATTTCTTCGAGCCAACCTCGCCTTTGAAACGGCCCTGGATCGAGTCGTATTTCAGCAAATACGCCAGATTGTCCGCAGGAACGATATCCCCGACGGCGACGACTTCCACGTCCTTGCCAATAAGTCCTTGCTCGGCGATGGCGCGGAATACCAGGCGCCCGATTCGTCCGAACCCGTTAATTGCTACTTTTACTGTCATAGTTCGATTTCCAGATCAACGTTTGACGCGCATGTTACCGGCAGGCAACCCGCGGTCAACGAAGAAACTTTTACCCCGTATTTCACGCAACGGCGGAGCTTGACGTTCTGAGTTTAAGGGGCAGACTATCTGGTTCGGCTCACTATTAACGATCGATTCGATTTTGCGGATCGCAGGACACGAAAACAGGCAACCGTTCAATGCAGCACATTAGAAACATCGCGATCATCGCGCACGTGGACCACGGCAAGACGACGCTCGTGGATTGTTTGCTCAAGCAATCCGGGACGTTTCGGGCCAACCAGGCCATCTCCAACGAGGAGCGCATCATGGACTCGATGGACCTGGAGCGCGAGAAGGGCATCACCATCCGCGCCAAGAACGCCGCGTTCAAATACAAGGATTACCATATCAACATCGTGGACACGCCCGGCCACGCGGACTTCGGCGGCGAAGTCGAGCGCATCATGAACATGGTGGACGGCGTGCTGCTGGTGGTGGACGCCGCGGATGGGCCGCAGGCGCAAACCCGTTTCGTGCTGCGCAAGGCGCTCGAAGCCGGCGCCAAACCGATCGTGGTGATCAACAAGATCGACCGCGAGAATGCGAACCCGCAGAAGATGCTCGACCAGGTGTTCGAACTGTTCATTTCCTTGAGGGCAACGGACGAACAGTTGGATTTTCCGTTCGTCTTTTGCTCTGCCAAAGGCGGGTATGCCAGGCTCAACCTGAATGACACGAGCACGACGATGGAGCCGCTGTTTGAAGCGATCGTGAAGCACATCCCCCCGCCGCGCGCCAAGGCGGGAGACGGTTTTCAAATTCTCGTGGCGAACCTGGATTACAGCGATTACCTGGGGCGCATCGCCTTCGGCAAGATCCTCACCGGCAAGGTCAACGTGGGGGAACCGGCGGTCTGCCTGCACGGTGATGGCAGGGTCACTCCCGGCAAGATCACCATGATCTACCACTTTGAAGGCCTGAAGCGCATCGAAGTCCAGGACGCGCACGCGGGGGACATTGTGGGCATCACCGGCTTCGAGGATGTCTTCATCGGCGAGACGCTGTCGGACAAGCCCGAGCGCGGCGCGCTGCCATACATCGCCATCGATCCGCCGACGATCCAGATGCAATTCGCGGTGAACGACGGCCCGCTCGGCGGCCAGGACGGCAAGCTCGTCACGGCCCGGCATCTCTGGGAACGGCTTGTGAAGGAAATTCGCACCAACGTCTCATTGCGGATCACACAGACCGACGACGCAAAGATCTTCACCGTCTCCGGACGCGGCGAAATGCAGATCGCCATTCTCGTCGAACAGATGCGGCGCGAGGGCCACGAAGTCCTGGTGTCGCGGCCGGAGGTCATTTACCGGAAAGACCCCGCCGGCAACCTCCTTGAGCCGATCGAAAAGCTGTTCCTGGAAATCCCGAAGGATTTCATGGGGCCGGTGATGGAGAACCTGTCCAGCCGCAAGGCGGAAATCCAGGACATGAACCATCACGGCGAGCACGTGAGCATCGAGGCAATCGTCCCCATGCGCGGCCTGATCGGTTTTGAGACCGACCTGGTGAACCAGACGCGCGGGATGGGCGTGATGAGCCATTTGTTCCATGAATACGGGCCCGACCGCGGCGATATTCCCGCGCGCAAGAACGGTTCGCTGGTCAGCATGGAAGACGGGCAGGCGATGGCCTATGCGCTGAACATGATTCAGGAGCGCGGCCGGCTGATGGTGGAACCGGGCGACGCCATCTATAAGGGCATGATCGTCGGGGAAAACGCGCGCGAGAACGACATTCCGGTCAATCCGTGCAAGGCAAAAAAGCTGAACAACATGCGTTCGACGGGCGATGGCAAGGGGATCCAGCTCAGTCCGCCGATGAAGCTCTCGCTCGAACGCGCCCTCGAATACATCGGCCCGGACGAGTATGTGGAGGCGACGCCGAAGAATCTGCGCCTGCGCAAAAAAATTCTGGACGAGAACCAGCGCAAGCGGGCGGCCCAAAGCCGGACAATACGCGTCGTGGCGGAGTGAGGCTGGCCAGCATCCGGGGTTGAATCCAATCCGGGAGGCGCATAGACTCCGCCGTTATGAAATCGGAATCGGGCGAGTTGCAGGCCGCACTCAAAAGGGTTTTCGGGTTCAGTTCGTTTCGTCCATTGCAGGAGGAAATCATCCGCGACGCGTTGGGGGGCAAGGATGTATTCGCATTGCTGCCGACGGGCGGCGGCAAGTCATTATGCTTCCAGTTGCCGGCCCTGATCCTCCCGGGGCTCACGGTCGTCGTGTCGCCGCTGATCGCGTTGATGAAAGACCAGGTGGATGCGTTGCGGGCGGCGGGAGTGGCGGCCACGTTTCTCAACTCTTCGCTCCCGGCGGGCGAATCGCGTCCGCGGTTGCGCGCGCTGCACAATGGAGAATTCCGGCTGCTCTACGTCGCCCCGGAGCGGCTGTTGCTGTCCGGCTTTCTCGAAGACCTGCAGCGCTGGAAGGTCAACCTGTTCGCCGTGGACGAGGCGCATTGCGTCAGCGAATGGGGGCATGACTTCCGGCCGGAATACCGTCAACTCTCGACATTGCGCTACCGGTTTCCCGGGGTGCCGATGATGGCGCTGACGGCCACCGCCACCGAACGGGTGCGGCGCGACATCGTCGTCCAACTGCATTTGCGTTCGCCGGTCTGTTACACCGCCAGTTTCAACCGGCCCAATCTGACGTACCGGGTTTCGGCAAAGTCCGGCGCTTACGGACAGGTTCTGGCCTTCGTCAGGGCCCGTCCGCGCGAGAGCGGGATCATTTACTGCCAGGCGCGAAAGACGGCGGAGCAACTGGCGGGCAGGCTGAGCGCGGACGGCGTCCCGGCGGCGGCGTATCACGCCGGCCTGGAGACTGCGGTGCGGACGCGAGCCCAGGAGGCGTTCCTGCGCGACGAGGTGCGCGTGGTCTGCGCGACCATCGCGTTCGGAATGGGCATCAACAAGCCGAACGTGCGATTCGTGATCCACCACGACCTGCCGAAAAACATCGAGAGTTATTATCAGGAGACGGGGCGGGCGGGACGCGACGGCCTCCCGGGCGAATGCCTGCTGCTGTTCAGTCCGGGCGATCGGATCAAATACGGCCGGTTCATCGACGAGAAGCCGGATCCGAAGGAACGGGAGATCGCCCGGGCGCAACTGGAGCAGATGGTGCATTACGCCGAATGCGCCACCTGCCGGAGGGCGCATCTGCTGAATTACTTCGGGGAAACATTTGACGGCAAGCCCTCCCCGGTTCGCGGCGGCGCGCAGGAGGAGGCTTCCGCCGGAACGCAGAATTGCGGCGGGTGCGACAACTGCCTCGCGCCGCGTCAGACCTGGGACGGCACCGTGGCCGCGCAGAAGTTTTTGTCGTGCGTCCATCGCATCCACGAAAAGAGCGGCTTTGGCGCCGGCATCCAGCATGTCGTCGAAGTGCTTTGCGGCGCGGCGACGGAGAAAATCCGCCGTTGGGGCCATGACCGGTTATCCACGTACGGCATCGGCGCCGAACATGGCCGCGCGGAGTGGGCGGCGATCGGGCGGGAACTGGTGCGACTGGGGTATCTGCGGCAGGACCCGGGCAAATTCAACGCAGCCGAAGTCACGGAGGAAGGGCGCCTGGCGCTGAAGTCCCGGCGAAAAATCACGCTCACGCGACCCGTGGCCGCGCCGGAGGCGGCAAAAGAGCGCGCCGGTGAAATTGTGTGCGACGAGGCGTTGTTCGACACCCTTCGGCAGCTTCGCAAGCAACTGGCCGACACAAGAGGTGTGCCGTCTTACATCGTGTTCTCGGACGTCTCGCTCCGCCAGATGGCGCGGTTTTACCCGCAAAACGATTCGGAGTTTTCCCGCATCAGCGGTGTGGGCGACAAAAAGCTGCGCGAGTTCGGCGCCGGGTTCATGGAGGCGATCGCGACGCATCTGCGCTCCCATCCCCGCCAGATGTTTGCCGACGATTCATTCGCCGCTCCAGTCGTTCCGATGCGATCGAAGCTCACCATGACGGTCGCGGAGTCCCTGGGCCTGTGCCGCGCGGGCCGTTCCGTCGAGGAGATCGCCCGGAGACGAGGCTTGTCGCCGGAGACCATCCTCGGTCATCTGGCAACGGCAATCGAAGCGGGTGAAGCAGTGGAGCTGGACCGGGTGTTGAACCATGAGGCCCTGGGCGAAATCGCCGCGGTATTCAAGAGGCATGGATTCGGGAATCTGAGCGGCGCGGTGGAATCGCTGGGCGGTCGGTATTCGCACGGGCAGCTCCGGGTTTACCGGGCTGCGGCGCAGTCAACGCCCGGCCGTTGAATCCAGGTCGTCGCCGGATCGGGGGCTGAGGCCGCCAGGACACAGATCGCGACTGTGTGCGTAGCACCAGTCGCTGCGCCCGAACATTGTCACCTCGCCGTGAGACCGTCCCCCAGCCTTCCCCTTTCCTACCGTGCTGCGGCTGGTCCTCGGCCGCGGTCCACAACCCGCAGTTTTCTTGTCAAAGCCACCGGCATCAGTTAAGGTCATACTATGTCTAAGCACACTGTCATTTTGTTGGCCCTGATTTGTTGCAGCGCGCCGGCGGCGCGGGCCGACACGATCCAGTTGAAGGAGAAGTATTCCGTCACGGGGAAGCTGCTCGCGGAGACGCGCGGTCAGATTGTGGTGGACCTCGGTTACACGGTGCTGGTCATTCCGCGCAACCAGATCACAAAAATTCTAAGGAACGACACCGCCCTCGCGCCGATGTCCGTCGCAGCCAGAGCGACGGAGGATTCGGACGGATCCGCCGGCGGAACGGACTCCGGATTTTATTCCGCGCCGGGGAAATCGGCTCCGGCGAGCAGTGTGCGCGATCTGGTGAACCAGCTTGGCGAGGCGGTCGTGCAGGTGCGCACGCCGGGCGGGCTGGGTTCCGGGTTCATCATCAACACGGACGGGTATCTGATGACCAATTTCCACGTGATCGAGGGCGAGACCCAGATCAGCGTGGACGTTTACCTGATGCGCGAAGGTCAATTTGAGCCGCGGACGTACAAGCAGGTGCGGATTGTGGCGATCAACAAGTTCGAGGACCTGGCGCTGCTGAAGATCGAGGACAAGGAAGCTCCCAAATTCAGGCCGGTGTCGCTGGGCAGATCGGACGCGCTGGCGGTGGGGGAACGCGTCTTTGCCATCGGCAGTCCGCTGGGCCTGGAGCGCACCGTGACGGAAGGCATTGTGAGCACCAAGACGCGGGAATTCCAGGGGGAGCTCTACCTGCAGACGACGGCGCAGATCAATCCCGGCAACAGCGGCGGCCCGCTCTTCAACCTCGCCGGCGAGGTCGTGGGCGTGACCAACATGAAAATCACCTTTGGCGAGGGCCTCGGCTTTGCGATTCCCGTCGAGTTGGTGAAAAACTTTCTCGACCACCGCGACGCATTCGCCTACTCCACCGACAATCCGAACAATCCGTTTCGCTATCTCGAACCGCCGGGCCGCACCCGGCACGAACCGGCGGAGCAATAGTTTCGGCGCAAATTTTTATCGCCGTTGAACCCTGGTTTATCATGATCCCTCGAATTTTTCGCCTGATTCCCCAACGCACGGCTGGAATTTTTCTTGCAACGCTCGCCGCGATTTTGCTGTGCACATCGTGTCGCACGGCTCCGCAAACGCCGCCGGTTCGCGCGGCGATTCCGCCCGTTGAGAATTTGCTGCCGGCGGACACCCTGCTTTTTTTGACCGTGCCCGACTGCGCGGCACTGCGCGCCGCCGGCAGGCAATCGCCCCAATGGCTTTTCTGGAATGATCCGGCCATGAAGCCGTTTCACGACAAGTTCATGGCGAAGTGGAATGAAAAATTTATTGCCCCGCTGGAACAGGATCTGGGAATCAAATGGAGCGACTTCACGGATTTGCCGCAAGGCCAACTCGCGTTTGCCGTCACTCAAAATGGATGGACGGGCGGTGACGACCCGGCACCCGGCGTGCTGTTGCTGCTCGACACCAAAGACAGGAGTGATTTGCTCAAAATCAATCTCGCCATGCTTCGCCAAAAGTGGACGGATGCGGGAAAACCGCTCCGAACGGAAACCTTCCACGGCATCCAGTTTTCGGTCGTGACGCTTTCCAGCAACGACGTTCCTGAAACGCTCGCCAAATTTTTCCCCAGGCGACAGCCGGTCCAGGAGCCTGGCGGGGAAAATAAACCTTCACCGCCTGGTGAATTGTTCGTCGGCCAGTTTGAATCGCTGTTGGTCGCCGGCAATTCGCAAACGGCAATTGACGGCGTGGCCGCACGGTTGACCGGCGGTTCCAATCCTTCATTAAGCGGCAATCCGCTTTTCGCCGCGGATCGGCTTTCCCAATTCCATGGCCAGCCCCTGTCTTACGGCTGGTTTGATGCCGGAAACCTTTTTTACGCGCTGACTCACATCCCGCCGCGGCAGCCGAATCCCAATGCACCCGGCCTGACGCCGCAAATTCATTGGGATAAAATCCTGGAAGCGTCAGGGCTCACAGGT
>PLQC01000047.1 GCA_003159675.1 Limisphaerales bacterium | reverse complement strand
ATCGGCCGGGTTTGATTCTTCCCGCGACGGCCCCGCTGATTTCCCGACGACCGACCTGGATAAGATGTTTGTTGTCATAAAACCCTCCGAATGATTCCCGCGAGGCACATCGCTCCACTTTCCCTTCATACACAGTCTCTCTGTTAGCCCTTAGACGTTTCCAGGAAGGCGGATGTTCAATCGCTATATATCCGCGCCGTCCTTCGCGGCGCCGGCTCCCGGCCCGCGTGAATTCCGGCGGACATTTTCACTTTGCAATCTCGTGCGCCGGGGTAAAGTCCCGTTATGAGCGTGCGAACCAAAATGCTTTTCGCCGCGGCGTTGCTGGCCGGTTTCATCACGGCCTGCAATGCGGAAAATCCCCCAACCAACGGAGCCACCATGAAACTTCACCTCACCACCACCGCCTTTGCCGACGGCCAGCCGATTCCCCAGCGGCACGCGTTCGATGACCGGGACCTTTCGCCCGCGTTGCAATGGTCGGGTGTGCCACCCGCCGCGAAAAGCCTCGCGCTGATTTGCGACGATCCCGACGCGCCGATGGGCATGTGGGTGCATTGGGTGATTTACGACTTGCCACCGACCACCGCCGGTTTTTCCGAAGGTGTGCCGAAATCGCCGGAGCTGGCCAACGGTGCGAAGCAGGGTGTGAACGATTACAAACGCATCGGCTACGGCGGGCCGTGTCCACCACCCGGCAAGCCGCACCGCTACTTTTTCAAACTTTACGCGCTCGACATGAAGCCCGATCTCAAGCCCGGCCTTACGAAAAAGGAGTTGCTCAAGGCGATGGACGGCCACGTCCTCGTCGAAGGACAATTGATGGGAACGTATCAAAGGAAATAAAAGCATCGAACATCCAGCGAACGGCACGATCTTCGGCGGTGGCAGTCATTGAATGCTTCCTGCCTCACGGGTTCACGACGAAACCGGCGGCGATCCGGTCGAATTCCTGGAGCTGCCGCCGTTGCCAGGATTCATCGCGGCCCAACTCGCGCGCCATGAGCCGCGCCACGGCGGGCGCCATGGCGCTGGCGGCGCGGGCGTTCAAAAAAAGAGCGCGCGTGCGGCGGGCCAGCACATCATCCACCGTGCGGGCCATTTCGTGGCGCACCGCCCAGACCACCTGCGCACCGTTGATGGGCAACGCCGGATGCAATGGCCGCGCCAGTTCCGGTTGCTCGCGCATGAGGCCCTGGATCTGCGCCGCATCCGAACCGTAATCCGCCAGGGATCCGCCGTTGACCGGCGCCCGATGACAGCCATGGATGGCGAGGCTCCGTGTCACACAAGGTTTCTCCTCCAACCTCGCCAGCACGATCGCATGGTCCACGCATTCCTCGGCCATCTTCCGATACGTCGTCCACTTGCCGCCCGCGATGGTCAGCAGGCCCGACTTTGAGATGGTGATGGAGTGGTCGCGCGACAACGCGGCCGTGTTCGAATGGCCTCCGTTTTTGACCAACGGACGAATCCCGGTGAAGACGCTCAGAATATCGCCGCGGGCGGGCCGCCGGGCGAGGTAGCCGCCCGCCGTATCGAGGATGAATTCAACTTCCCCTGCCAACGGCCGCGGCTCGAGGCTCGGTTCGGAGATCGGCGTATCGGTCGTGCCCACGATCGCATGACCGTGCCACGGAATGGCGAACATGACCCGGCCATCGCGCGTATGCGGCACCATGATCGCCGTGTCGCCCGGGAGGAACGAGCGGTCGAGGACGATGTGCACTCCCTGGCTGGGAGCGATCATGGGTTCGGCTGCGGGATCATCCTGCCGCCGGAGTTCATCAGAGAACGCTCCGGTGGCATTGATCACACAGCGGGCGCGGAAGTTGTTTTCCCGGCCGCTCTCTTCGTCGCGAAATTCAAGGCCAACGATGGATCCGTCGCCGTCCTTCACGAGGCGCAGCACCGTGGCATAGTTCAACAGGCAAGCGCCCTTTTCGGCGGCGGTTTGTGCCAGGTTGACAAGCAACCGGCTGTCGTCGAACTGGCCGTCGTGATACAGGACGCCGCCGCGCAGTCCGTCTTGTTCCAGCGTGGGAATGCGCTGCAGCACCTGTTCGCGCGAGAGCAGCACGGATTTGCCGAAACCGTATTTGCCGGCGAGCAAGTCATACACTTTCATGCCGATGCCGTAGAACGGCGCTTCCCACCATTGATAGTTGGGCACCACGAACGGCAGATCGTGCACGAGATGGGGCGCGTTCTGGAACAGGAGACCGCGCTCTTTCAGCGCTTCGATCACGAGCGAAAGGTTGCCCTGCTGGAGATAACGCACGCCGCCGTGCACCAGCTTGGTGGATCGGCTGGAGGTGCCCTTGCCAAAGTCGCTCTGCTCCAGCAGGACAACGTCGTAGCCGCGCGCGGCGGCATCCACGGCGATGCCCACACCGGTCGCGCCGCCGCCCACCACCGCCAGGTCCCACGCTTCACGGCGCTCCAGGATTCGCTGCAGGAAGGTTGCGCGATTCATTGGCGCCACAGATTGCACAGATGGATCGGACTGCGAAAGACGATTTGATGTTCCATTTGCAATGTCCAATGTTCAATGCTCAATGACCATTGCTCATTACTCATTAGTCATTGACCCCCCCCCCTTCACCTTCGTGTGCTCTTCCCACTCCCGCGCGCGTTTCAACGCCTCGGCCCAGCGACTGCGGCGATGCGCGGCTTCGTCCGGGCTCTGCTGCGGTTCAAAGGCGCGATCCATCTGCCAGGATCTCTGCACTTCGCCGCGATCCTTCCAAAAGCCAACCGCGAGACCCGCCAGGTAAGCCGCGCCGAGGGCTGTCGTCTCCACGACTTTGGGCCGGACGACCGGCACCCGGAGCAGGTCCGCCTGGAATTGGAGGAGGAGATTGTTCGAAGAAGCGCCACCGTCCACGCGCAGTTCATTCACCGCAACACGCGAATCCTTCGTCATGACCTCGAGCACGTCGGCGACCTGAAAGGCGATTCCCTCCAGCGCAGCGCGCGCGATATGGCCGGCCGTGATGCCGCGCGTCAGGCCGGTGATCGTGCCGCGCGCGTATTGGTCCCAGTACGGCGCGCCCAGTCCGGCAAACGCCGGCACGAGATAAACCCCGCCGCAGTCCGGGACGCTGGCCGCCAGGGCTTCGATCTCCGCAGCGGACTTGATAAGCCCCAGCCCATCCCGGAGCCATTGAACCACCGCGCCCCCGATGAAGATGCTGCCTTCCATGGCGTAATCGGTCCGGGTATCGGTCTTCCACGCGACTGTCGTGAGCAGTTGGTGACGGGATGCCACGGGCCGCGGCCCGAGGTTCATCAGCATGAAACAGCCGGTGCCGTAGGTGTTTTTGGCCATGCCGCGCGTGAAACAATTCTGTCCAAACAACGCTGCCTGCTGGTCGCCCGCGATGCCGCCGATCCGGATCGGCGCGTCGAAGACGCCCGATGCGGTCTCGCCGTAGATCTCGCTCGACGACCGCACCTCGGGCAGCAGCTCGCGCGGCACATTCAGTAGGCGGAGCAATTCATCGTCCCACGAGCCCGTGTGCAGGTTGAACAGCATGGTCCGCGAAGCGTTGCCGGGATCGGTGACGTGGAGTGCGCCGCCGGTCAGGTTCCAGAGCAGCCAGGTGTCAATCGTGCCGAAGGCCAGTTCGCCGCGCTGCGCCCTGTCGCGGGCGCCGGGCACGTGGTCGAGGAGCCAGCGGATTTTGCTGCCGGAAAAATAGGCGTCGGTGACCAACCCGGTTTTGCGCGCGATCAGTTCGCTATGGCCGGCACGCTTGAGATCGTCGCAGAATCGGGCCGTCCGGCGATCCTGCCAGACGATGGCATTATGGATCGGTTCGCCGGTGCGGCGGTCCCAGATCACCGTCGTCTCCCGCTGATTCGTGACGCCGATGCCTGCGACATCTCCGGCTTTTATCCCCGCCTTGGAGAGCGCGGCGCGGGCGACTTCGAGCTGGCTGGACCAGATCTCGCGCGGATCATGCTCCACCCAGCCGGCCTGCGGGAAGATTTGGTGAATTTCCTTTTGGGCAACGCCGCGGATCGCTCCGTCGCGATCGAAGAGGATCGCGCGGGAACTGGTCGTGCCCTGATCCAATGCCAGGATGAAAGACATAGGCTTAAGCTCCGGCTCTACTTCAAGTCCTCCGCAATAGTCTGGAACTGCTCCAGGGCGGCATCCAGGTCTTCCGCGATTTCGGCAGCGATGATTTCGGGGGCGGGCAGGTTGGCGCTTTCTTCGAGCGCATCGTCTTTCAGCCAGAAGATGTCGAGGTTTACCTTGTCGCGCTTCACCAATTCCTCGTACGTGAAGGATTTGAATCGCTCGCTCTCTTTGCGTTCGTGACGCGAGCCACCCTCTCCGCCTCGACCGGGGAGAGGGCTGGGGTGAGGTGTCGAACTGCTTTTCTTGGGCGCTATGCCGGATGCGGCGGGCAAGGGACTGCCCGCCCTACCAAAATAACAGGCCACGAAGTCGTCGAGGTCGGAGCGCTTGAGGGTGTTTTCCTTGAGGGTGAAATGCAAGTTCGTGCGCAGGTCGTAGATCCAGAGCCTGGTCGTCCAGGGCTTCTCCTGTGCGGGTTTGCGGTCGAAGAACAGGACGTTTGCCTTCACGCCTTGGGCGTAGAAGATGCCTGTGGGCAGGCGCAGCAACGTATGGACGTCCGCCTGCTTGAGCAACGCGCGCCGGATGGTTTCGCCCGCGCCGCCTTCAAAGAGGACGTTGTCCGGCAGCACCACCGCCGCGTGGCCATGCTGTTTGAGGATAGTGAAGATATGCTGCAGGAAATTGAGCTGCTTGTTGCTCGTGGTGGCCCAGAAATCGTCGCGGTTGATGATGAGCGATTCTTTTGAGGTTTCACCCGCTTCGTTGACGATGGTGACGCTGCTCTTTTTGCCGAAGGGCGGATTGGCCAGGACGATGTCATATTCACCGTGCTTCCCGGCCAGCGCGTCCTTGGTGACGACAGGCAGGCCGTTGTCCCCGAGTGGCAGGTTGGACTCCGACCCAATGCCGTGCAGCAGCAGGTTCATCGCGCAGAGGCGCGTGACACCGTCCACCAGCTCGATGCCGAACAGTGTGCCACTTTTGAGCTTTTTCTTCTGAGCCCGGTCGAGCGCGTGATGTTTGGCGAGGTAATCATGCGCGGCGAGCAGGAAACCACCCGTGCCGCATGCCGGGTCGCAGATTGCCTGGCCGGGCTGTGGAGCCATGGCGTCCACCATGGCGGCGATGAGCGGGCGCGGCGTGAAATATTGACCCGCGCCGCCTTTCACGTCTTCGGCGTTCTTCTGGAGCAACCCCTCGTAGGCGTCGCCCTTCACATCGGCGAAGAGGCTGGACCACTCCTCCTTATCAATTAAATCGACGATGAGGCGGCGCAACTTGGCCGGGTCCTGGATTTTGTTCTGCGCCTTGCGGAAGATGACGCCCAACATACCGGGCCGTTTGCCGAGTTCCTCCAAAGTATGGCGATAATGGATTTCGAGATCGTCGCCATCCAGCTTCAGCAGCACGTCCCAACCGAAACCTTTGGGAATGGGCGACGGCTTATTGAACGGCGGCTTCGATTGTTCGTCCGCCATTTTCAGGAACAGCAGAAATGTCAACTGCTCAACGTAGTCGCCATACGACAAACCATCATCCCGCAGGATGGAACAATAATTCCAGAGTTTGGAGACAAGTGCTGATGGTGTGCTCATGTAAAGTTAAAAGTCGCGGCTCGTCGCGTCGTAGCGCAGCGAAGACGGAAGGATGTTGCAGTAATTCCAGAGTTTTTGGACCAATTGTTGCGGGTTGCTCATGATTTCTTTTTCTTCCGGTTGGGCGCGGGCAACTTCTTCAATTGCTTCACCGCCGCCTCAAAATCCGCATCCACCAGGCGCGGCTGGGCATCCACCAGCGCGCGATAGCGTTCGTATTCCATCTCGGCCTTTGCCTTGGCAGCTTCGGCGGGAATTTTCCCGGCATGATCCAGCAGCTTGCGTCCGGAGATTTTCAGAAACTCATCCAGCTTCGTGATCCAGTCCCGCATCGTCATCGTTTTCCGCTCCAGCGCCTGCAGTTCCGCGTATTCGATATAAAGGTTCACAATCCGGTTTAGCACCTGCAATTCCTCTTGCATGAGATAGTTCTTGGCGATGGACACGTCCTCTTTCCTTACAATGCCGCCGGGGCGCGTCGTCAGCAGCCCCATCAATGGCTTGCCCGCATCTGCCCGCGCGTGGATTACCTCCGCCGCCGTCTGGCCATGCGTGGCCCAGTGCATCTTGTTTTGCACCGTGGCAAAGAACTGCTGCGACAGCATTGCATCCGGCGCGTAGTCCACACTCGTCGCGTAAATATCGAGCACTTTCCGGTAAAAACGCCGTTCCGACGAACGAATTTCCCGGATGCGCTCCAGCAGCTCGTCGAAATAATCCTTCTGACCTTTGCCCGGCGGGTTTTTGAGCCGCTCGTCATCCATGGTGAAGCCCTTCACCAAATACTCACTCAAGCGCGCCGTCGCCCACTGGCGGAACTGCGTGCCTCGGTGGCTGCGAACGCGGTAGCCCACGGCGAGGATGGCCTCCAGCCGGTAGTGGCGGAGCTTCCGCGTGACCTCGCGACCGCCCTCGGAACGAACTTGTAAGTAATCCTTACAAGTTGCCGCCTCTGCCAGTTCCCCTTCGGCGAAGATGGCTTTCAGATGCAACGTCACATTCTGCGGCGTGGTCTGGAAAAGCTCTGCAATCTGCGCCTGCGTCAGCCACAGCGTCTCGTTCTCGAACCGGCACTGGATGCGGGTCCGCCCATCCTCCGTCTGATAGAGGATGATTTCGCCGCCAGGAACTGGAGATTTTGGAATCAAATCGCTCATGTGAATTCTCCGGTAATTAACAGTATCCGGAAATATTTGGAAACGAATCCGCACCGAATTCCCAACTGGGCGATCCCGGCATAAACCCCTGGTTTCAGGGGACTGGAGTGAATTTGATCCACATGCAAACCGACTGCCTTCCGGAGAAATCTGGAAATATCTGGAAGCGCTGCAATCACTGTTTGCCCTCCTTGTCCACAAGCACGAATGCAGTTCATCGCCTGCTCGTCCGCCATTTTCAGGCAACAGTCCCGCGACGGCGGGATCAACTGCTCCACGTAATCGCCGTAGGACAGGCCTTCATCCCGGCAAGTCGCGCCGCAGCCCCGCGAAGGCGGAAGGATGGAACAATAATTCCAGAGTTTGGAGACAAGTGCTGATGGTGTGCTCATGTAAAGTTAAAAGTCGCGGCTCGTCGCGTCGTAGCGCAGCGAAGACGGAAGGATGTTGCAGTAATTCCAAAGTTTTTGAACAAGTTGGGTTGAATGGCCCGGCATGAAATGTCGCTATGAGCTGGTCATGGGTTTCGCTATCTGAGTAGGACACCACAATATGTTGTGGCCTTCACACAGTTTGTAAGACAAAGCCGCAATTTAACCCTTCTTAACCCTTGTTCTATGAAGAGCATCGCGCACATCGGTGTGGGTTACTTGGAACGAACAGCCGACGAATTCTGCGGGCACAACCCCACGCTCCAATGATTGAAGGATTCTTGAGAGCGTCGTCTTGCCTGAATAGTTCCACCCGTAGAACAGATTGAAACGCTTCAATTCAGGCAACGTCCCCCAATTGAACGAGCGGTAAAGCCCCGCATTCCGGATGAAATCGATCTTCTTCAGCATGTAAGTTCTCCGGTGAAGGCTTTTTGGAGGATGGACTGGCGGAGGCGGGTGGCGCGCTGGAGGTTGGCGGACACCACCGCTTCCAACTCCTCCACCACGCTCAACCGCCGCTCCACTTCCGCCACAATCCGCATCTGTTCGGCGAGGGGCGGGAGGGGGATGGGCGTCGGCCTGACATCGCCAATATTTACGCCTTTTACTGCGACGCCACGCGCCACGCGCTTGAAATAATTTTGGCAGTCCGGATTGCGGAGGCAGGTTGCAACGTAGCGATGATCAACCAAACCCGTGACATCCAAGCGTGCCGTATCTTGCGTGATGTTTCCGCCGTTGAGTTTCTTTGGAACTTCCGCGACCCGGCCATACGTGCCGCGAATCGAAAGTAGCAAATCTCCAGTTCTGAGAGAAGCCCGCGCATACTTCGCCGCGATTTCGGGCGTGGTCCGATGAAGACCTTCCAAGTCGATCTTGTCGCCCTTCATGTCTTTGACCTTCACGAAGAGCACGCCACTGGCGACGTTCTCTTTGGGCATCAGGATGCCATAGCAGATTGGCCGGGCAGCGCTGGTCAGTTGTTCTAAGCTGGCGACTGCCCAGCTTTTCAGGAACGGTGGCAGATTTGCGATGACGGGGGCGACGGGTTCTTTGTATTGACCACGGCCCCGCCAGTTTTGGCGGCGCTCGGTGAGGATGCGGGCGAGCAGTTCCTCGCCGGTTTCAAATTTCGCTTTCCGATTTCCGGTTTTAGCGAGTTCGGCTTCGGTGGGGACAATGCGGCCTTCGCAGGCGGCTTTGAGAACGGCGGCGCGGTAGCGTTTGAGGTTGGCCTGCACCCGCCGCAACGCCGCCACCCCCGCCTCCAGCCGTGTAAATTGCTGCTCAATCTCCGCCACAATCCGCCTCTGTTCGGGGAGGGGCGCGACGGGAATGAGTAATTGGCGGAACCGGTCATGCGTCAGATTCAAACCGCTATCGCTGCTGCCAGTTTTCATCTTGTCGATGGCGAGGCGCGCTCGTTCGGTCTGCAGAAATGCTTCCACGTATCGATCGTCCGTGCGGTTAGCATCCACACGGAAGCGATACATCTTGCCTGACATCATCAGCCGCTTGCGAGTTTGCCTGACGAGACAGGAAACACCACAGCGCACACGTGGGCCTGCACAGGTGATCAAAATGTCGCCCTCTCTGATTTCAATCATCGGTCGCGGCTCAAGGCTGCGCGGAAGAAGCTTGTTGTGTTCGGGCTGAAACTCACCTGCCTGAATCGAAGTCGTTTTTAAGACAGCCCAGACATCCTCCGATGGCGAAGGTACTTTGTCGCACTGCGGGCTCCAGCCTTGGTGCAACGTACGTCCGTCTTCTAGCGGAGCGAAAAGCTGTTCGATTCGCTGCTCTGTCCACCCGCGCGGCAGGTCGTGGTGCATTTCCATAGTCACGCGGAGAGCACCACGTTGAGTTCGTCCAACAGCTTGGGCAGTTGCTCACCGAAGAGTTGATGCGCCTTGCCCAATCCGCCGCGCTGGTTTCCGCCTTCACCCGGCTTCCAACTTCGCCAAGGCTTCGATGGACAGGTCGGCGCGACAAGGAACGGTGAGAGTTCCAAATCGTCCGGCTCGATGCTCAGGCTGGTGGCGTTCATTTGCGCCGCCTTTCTTTCGCAGGCGACGTCGGTTTGGATGGCTTGGTTTGCGAAAGCTCCTTCTCCAACTGCTCGATGCTCGGCAGGGCGCTCTGGAGCTTCTTCGGCAGGGCACGGGTGAGTTGGTATTCGGAAATGCCGATGGCTTTCTTTCGCTCCGTTGGGGCTGGGGAGTTGACCGCGGATAACGCGGATGGCGCGGATGCGGTAATTGAGCTTGGAGAGGGTGCGGTTGAGATTCCACGCGAGGGAGAGTCGGCGGTTTTCGTCGTCCTTGAGGCGCTGGAATTCCTTGATGAGGTAAATTTTGAATTCGGGGCTGATCCACATGCCGAATTCAAAGGCGATGTCTTTGTGGGCGAATGTGCCGCCATACCGGCCCGCGCTGGCTTTCAAGCCGACGGCGTTGGTCTTTTCCACCCAATCCTTGACGCTGATCTTGTAGCTGTTCAGGCCCGCCCGACTTTTAATTGTGGCGAATTCGCCATAATTAAAACCGGGGTTGTGGACGGATTCCCAGATGCCAAGAAATTCGACGGTGTTGCGGTTGCGCAACCAGTCCGAGATGAAGAAATCTCCATCCTTCGCTTTCAGCATGTCGGTCAGCGAAATGAAGTCCTCGTCTTTGGCGATGAGGACAGTGATGGCAGTCCCTTGGACTTCGATGGTGGATTTCTTGGGCTTGCTCATGGCGTTATTGCGGTTGCGAGCAATTTGGCCACGGGGCGTGGCCAATTTACATCGACGGTCGGATATTCGGCCAATTGGGCAACGGGCGGTTGCCCAATTGCGGAGAAGTTCCCCGTGGTGGCGGGCGAAATCAGTTTGTTCTTTGGAATCGGTTTGTTCATGCGACAAGCCTCAGATTGAGTTCGTCCAGAATGAGGTTCAAGTCAGTCCCAAAAAGCTGATGCGCCTTGCCAAGACCGCCCCGCTGCACGAACGGAGCATAATCGAAGTCCCCGGGGTCAATGCTGGCGGTGGTGGCGATGTGGTCGCGAATCAAGTTGAGCCATGAAAGCTGCTCCGGCGTGAAGACCGTCCCAGTCTTGGCTTTATCCATGAGCCATTCGTTGAACCGCTCGGACACGGAGTCGGCGAAGGGCGCGAGCACGGGCTGTTGTTCCAGCGCGAACCGGACGAGGGCGACGAGGTCGGCGAAGCGGTGTGTCACTGACTTGGTGGGGCGAGGCTCCTGACGAGCCGCAACACCCTCTGAGCCACGGCTCGCGGGTACGCTCGCCCCACCAGTCTGCTCAAATGCCCGCCAGAGCGTGTTCACTGGGTCGGGGCCGAACGGCCCTTTTAATTTCGCTTCCAATTCCTTGAGCATCTTTTCCGTGAGCCGCTGTTTGTAGGGGCGGCTGTAAAGGATTTGCAGCGCGGTGATCTCGGCCTTGTGCTGCTCGATGTAGTCGCGGAAGGATTTCAGGAGGTTCGCGGCTTTTTCCTTCGCGGCGGCGTCGTAGCCCCGATGCGTGACGACGTCGGCGGTGACGGTGTCAATGGTCTGCTCGTTCTGCTGCTTGAGCTTCACGAGGGTGTCACGCAGGGCGGGTTTGTCGAACGGAGCGCAGGCGGATTGAACCACCAAGGCACGAAGAGCATCAAGTTCGGAGAATGTAGGTTCGGGAACGAGGCCGTCGGGCGTGGTCGTGCCGTATTTGCCTTTCATCACTTCGGCGTGAATGTAATCGGGATCGCAGGCGTTCAGCAGATTCCGTGCGAGGTCGCCCAGCGACTTTCCGTCGGTCAATTCCTTCAGTTCCATCGTGTCTTCGTGGTTCAACTCCCGTTCCAACCGGGCCAGCCGTCCGGCGAGCGTGGTGAGGGTATCTTCGTCGCGTTTTCCGAGGGCGACGCCGAGCAGGAGTTTATCGAAGGCGACGGTGGGTTTTTTCTCCAGCGGCCGGGAATCGGTCTTGTCGCTTTCGCACACGCCCACGGCGTCCACGATGATGAAGTGGGTTTTCGCCCGCGCGTCCGCGCCGCTCACGGCCTGCAAATCGGTGGGCGTGAGCACGCGCGTGCCCCGGCCTTTCATCTGCTCGAAATAGACGCGACTCCGAACATCCCGGAGGAAGAGGAGACATTCGAGCGGTTTGATGTCCGTGCCGGTGGCGATCATGTCCACGGTGACGGCGATGCGAAGCTGGGGCGAGGTGCGGAATTCCTGGATGAGCGTTTCGGATTTTTCGTAACGCTTCGTCTCGGGATTGTAGGTTTTGTAGGTGATTTTCTTGGCGAAATCGTTGCCCTTGCCGAACACTTCGCGACAGATATGGACGACGTCCTCGGCGTGGGAGTCGTCCTTGCAGAAGATGAGGGTCTTGGGCACGAGCGTGCGACCGGGAAACAGTTCGGTGAACAGCGCGTCCTTGAACGCCTGGAGCACGGTGCGGATTTGCGACGGGACGACGACGGAGCGGTCGAGGTCCTGCGCGGCGTAGCTGAGGTCTTCATCCAATTGCTCCCAGCGTTTCGAGCGGTCGAGCTTGCTGCGTTTGTCCACATAGAAGCCTTTTTCCACCTTGCCGCCCTGTTCGGTGACCTGTGTTTTAATGCGATAGACTTCGTAGCCGACGTTCACGCCATCGGCGACGGCGCGTTCGTGGTTGTATTCGGTGACGAGGTTCTGGTTGAAGAAGCCGATGGTCTGTTTCGACGGCGTGGCGGTGAGGCCGATGAGGAAGGCGTCGAAGTATTCCAGCACCTGCCGCCAGAGGTTGTAGATCGAGCGGTGACATTCGTCGGTGACCACGAAGTCGAACATTTCGATGGGAATGGCGGGATTGTAGGCGACTTCCTTCGGCCGACCATCGGCGGCGCTGATTTCGTAGGTGGACATTTCCTCGGCGTCTTCGGGCAATTCCTCACCGCGCAGCATCGAGTAAAGGCGTTGGATGGTGCAGATGGTGACGCGGCAGACGGGGTCGAGCGCGTTCGAGGTGAGATGCTGGACGTTGTAAAGCTCCGTGAACTTCCGCCCGGTGTCGGGTGTGACGAATTGCTGGAACTCGGCGGTGGCCTGGCGTCCGAGATTCGAGCGATCCACGAGAAAGAGCACGCGGCGCGCCCCGGCGTATTTGATGAGCCGGTAGGTGAAGGCGCAGGCGGCAAACGTTTTTCCCGAACCGGTGGCCATCTGGATGAGGGCGCGCGGATGGGCGTCGGCAAACGATTCTTCGAGACTAGTGATGGCTTCGACCTGGCATTGCCTCATGCCGGCGGTGACGAGGGGAGGCAGTTTTCGAAGCCGGGTGCGGAGCGTGTCGGACTCGGTGAGCCATCCGGCGAGAGTTTCGGGGCGATGAAAACTGAATACCGGCCGGGAGCGCGGGTCGGGATCACGTTCGTCGCGAAAAAAGGTTTCAACGCCGGTGGATTCGTAAAGAAAAGGCAACGAACTGGCGAGCAAGGCGGCAAGGAAGTCAGGGAGATTCTCCGCATAATGGCCGGATTGCTCGGCGACGCCGCTCAGCAAGGTGCCCTTCTTCTTCGCTTCAACGACACCGACCGGTTTCCGGTCCACGAGCAGGAGATAATCGCACGTTCCGGATTTGAGCGGGACCTCGCGGAGAGCGATGCCGCGCCCGGCGGTAAAATCAATTTTGGTGTAATCCTGAACGAACCACCCTGCCGCGAGAAGCTGCGCGTCTATCTGTTGGCGGGCCTGTTGTTCGGGGCTCATTCAGGGGGAGGTATCAAGACGCAGGAAGAGGAGGCTCGGACGGGCGCGGAGCTTTCCTGGGTTTTCAGGCCGGAGTTGGAGTGGAACTGGTCGGCGGCGGCCCCGAGGCGTTTTTCCAGGGTATCGGTACAGGCATCTTTTTTTGTTGAGGTAACCCAGTGCATGACTCCGCCAGCAGGGTAATTCAAGGTGTTTCAGGATCAATGAAAAACGGCGGCGAACCACAAAGCGAGTTGATCAACCAACAACAGTGGTGCCGATGGAGGGGGTCGAACCCACACACTCTTACGAGTACCAGATTTTGAGTCTAGCGCGTCTGCCAATTCCGCCACATCGGCCACCAGTAAATCAACTACTTAACAAAGTATTTGCTTCGACAGCTTGACGTTGTGCTAGTGTAAGTGCAGGAAAGGAATCGAAGCCGTGAGAACTAGCACAGCCGTCACAAACCCTGTTGAAGGCAAAAACCATCACGCCGCAAAGTTTACTAAAGCACTCGACGGGCGCAAGCAGCCAATTCGCGGGCTTTGGAAGCGCAATAGCCGCTTCTATGCCCAGTTGACTGTGTTCGACCCCATCACCGGCAAGAACCGAGTTCAGCGAATCCCCTTGACGGATAAACAGGGCGATGGCCATGGCTTTCCGAATCCAGCGGTCCCTCAATCATCCTTGCGACAATCGAAGCGGAATCCCCCCAAAGAATTTACGGGCAGGCCGCTCAACATTCCATCGGGATGAAACCGGCGGCGATTCTGCGTCCGTGCGATCCTTCCCGGCGTCCCGACCAGCGCGAAGCTCCTTCCGGAAGACTTTCTTATAACATTCGTCTCCTCCTATGCTTTTCTTCCCACCACGATGAGTCGTTGGGGGTTCGGACCGTATTCATCTCCATCGAGGCTGCCGTACACTTTGATTTGTTCAAAACCGGCATCGGCCAGCCGGTCGCGCAGTTCCTGAGCCGAGTAAATCGTGTGGTGGAAACTGAAGCTTCTCGTCCGTCCCTTCCGCACAAGAATCCACTCGTTGTGAATCCGGGACCAGGCATCGGCGATGCGATGGCGTTGGACCAAGATGTCTCCGTTTGGCAGTGTGTCTGACGTCGTGGGCTGATACACGCGGGCGAGTTGCTCCTTGCCAGCAACGTCAATCATACAAACGCCTCCGGCTTTCAGATTCACAAACATATTCCGTAAGACTAACCGGTCTTCATCCTTGCGGTCGAAGTACCCGAACGAAGTCAGCATGCTCAGGGCGAGATCGAACGAATCCGGCCGCAGAAAATCGCGCATATCCGCCCGCACCCATTCGATTTTGACCTCGGCTGCTTTGGCCCTGGTCCTGGCCGCGTTGAGGAGGAATTTGGTTCTGTCCACGCCCGTGACGGAGAATCCCTGTTGCGCCAGCGGAATCGACCAGCGGCCGGGTCCGCAGCAGAGATCCAGGACGGCTTTCCCTTTGGGTTTGGTCAGGTCCAGCACCTGGCCGATCTGGGCGGTTGCATCGGTAAATCGCTTCTCTGGGAACATGTAGGGATACAGTTCCCGCCAGAACGCCTCGTTATCGAACCATTCCTTCTTTCGTCGAGCGCTCATTTGTCTTTGTGGTTTTGAGACCCCGTTTCTGCTCCAGCAACTTCTTGAAATCCGATTGGTGATACGCCATCGCCAACACCAGATCTGCCGGAGCGCTCCGGTCAGGCCGCGGCATGGCGGTGTCGAACGCTTCTGCAGGCCTTGGCCATCGCGGGCTACTCTCCCTCTGCGGTTCGATTTCTCAGTCGGCTGATACACCCGCCGATGGTCAGCACGCCGAGCGCGCTGATGACGAACGTCCCCGGTCCAAGGGTAGCTACCCTCGGAACCGCAGGTGCCAGCACCATCACAACAATCGCCTCATACAACAGTCCGACACCGATGCCCAGCACCAACAACCAGCGCGGGGATCCCGGCCCCCAGATACCCATCGACCACCCAATGAGATAAGGCAGAATCAGCACTCCCCACCAAATTGAGCGCCCGGAATGGCCTCCAAAACCTCCGACGCTGTTTAGCCCCCAGAACGCTCCCACCCCGATCGCAATCAAAATGAAAACCCATACGCGGTAGGCGATCAACCGGCGTTCGCATCGGCCGAGGAAGGTTCCGAGGGCGACCAACCCGCTGCCGGCAAGGATGACGAGCGATCCCTCCATCGGATCCAGAGCGCCGACCAGCATGGCGATACTGCCGACGGTGATGAGAATGCGTGACCACAGTTTACGTGCGTTCATAACTTTTCATAGTTAGATCAGCGGAGGCGGCCCGCCAGCCGTTCAACGAGCAGCGCGTCGCAACCTTCCGCCGAGATGGGCTGAATGCGCTGGTAGTCCGCGTGATCCGAGTTCGCGAGGTCCGCAATCACCCAATCGCCCTGGCGGTCGCACACAATGAGCTGCACGCCGCCTTGCTGCCAGTGCTGGCGGTTGAATAGGTAATCCGCGTAAAGTACGTAGTCCGCGTCCGGCGGATTCTTTTTTACGTACGCCTGAAACTCACGCGCCAAGGCCCAGAGGTACTTCGACTGGTCGCCGCCGGTGACCTTCGCTTCGAGCAACACCGGGTGTCTTGCGGGCACGACGGATTGAAACAGCCTCGTCTGGCTGATGCGTTTGGCGAGGTCGGTCGCGTTGGTGACGTTTACCGCGCGATCAATCCGCACGCCGAGCACCAACAACGTCGTCTTGCCCTGCAAATCCTTCAGCGCCTTCACGCGCGCCGGCATTCGCTGGCTGAATTCGCTTTGCGGAGGCAAGCCGCGTCCGGCGTTGAACGCGTCTTCCAGCGTGTGCTTGCGCTGCTTCGCGGTCTCCTCGTTGAGGCTCAACTGCGGACTGAGCCGCTCGACCACAAAACCGATGAGCATCATCGGATCGCGCGGTGAGCCGAGCTTTTGAAAAGCCGGATCCTGCGTGGTTTGGTGATCGGTCCAGACGAGATCGCCGGCCTTGCTTACCAGGACGGCGCGCATTTCGTCCAGCGAGCCGCCGTTGAATTCGGTGTACAACGCATAGTCGGTCGCAACTGCATTCGTCTTGAGGAATTCGGCGAGCGCGGCGGACAACACAGGCAGTTCGGCTTTGATTCCGGCCTTGAAGGGCGTCTTGCCGATCTCGATCGTCTGCAACCCGTTCTTCTCAAGACAAACGCCGAGAATCGCCGATGCCTGGTCGAACGGCCTGCCGGCAATCATCACCGGAAGGATCGTGAGCGACGCGTTCGGCCCTCTGGCTTTCATTGCGTCGAGCCGTTGCTGCTGCGCTGGCGAAATGGCGGTCGGCGAACCCGGCGGAGCGTCGGCAGCAGGAACAGCCCGGCACAAGCATAGAACAAGGAGAACCATCCTCCATACCTTGCGGAACGCTGGAGAACAGAAACGGGAACATCGAACATCCAGTGGCTGGACCCCGCTTCCGCCTCCATTGGACGTTCGGTGTTGGATGCCGGATGCTGGATGTTCTGTTTGAATCAACGTTTTCATAATTGTGCTCTTGCCTTCACTGATCCATGCGCCGTTTAGCGCGCGTTTCCTTCATCAAAGTTTTGGCGGACCCTCAATCAGAGCCTTGGCTTCGCACATGAGGGCCTGCGCGATGATCCAATCGTTCCAGGCTTTCCAGTCCTTCAAATCGTTCACGCTGCTCGGCAGGCGCGCGGCGATGCCAAGCCCCGTCGCAAGCGCGTCATGGGCATAGCCGGCAAATCCCAGCCGGTGATGCGCCATCGCCAGCACCATGTACGCCTCCACGTCGCGAGCCAGGTCCCGTCCCTGTTCCCGGAGCGGAGCTTGCAGCCAGTCCACTGTGCCAGCGAAATGCCCGGACCGATATTCCGCGAGGCCCTTCGCGAACTGAATGGAGTTCCAGGCCCAGTGATTCGAGCCGGCGCTCACCGCGGCATCCGCGATTTTGCCAAGCCGCTCGAGTTCCGGTCCGGACCACGGCAGAATCAGGCAATCGGTGACGATGCGCTCGGCGATGACCGGGTTCGTCGTTTCCCCAAAGCGGGCGAGCATCCGCCGGCGAAGCTGATCGTAGCGTTGAGCGTCTCCGATTTGCACGAGCACGGGTGCAAGCCAGTGGCAGGTTTCAAAATCATCGGGCCGCTCGGCAAGCGACTTGAAATAGTTCGTGGCCGCCTCCTTCCATTGGCCTTGACGGGCGCGCCAGTCACCGAGGGAAAAACAAATCGCGGCGGCGCCCGGAGCGTTCATGTCATCCAGCAGCGAAGAAACGCTCCCCATCACCTTGTCGGCTTCCTCCAGCGAGCCGCTGCGCACGAACGCATCCGCCTTGGCGATTGCTTCCCGCGCTTCGGCCTGCAGACGCAACTGCCTTTCGTTCGCACGAGCTTCTTCGGCTTGCTGGCGCAGCACACTCTGCGTCCGTTCGGCTTGCGTGGCCCGCACTGCTTGCCAGGTGCTCACCGCCGCTCCAGCCAGCAGCAGCAGCAGCAGCGACGCTGCCACGGCCAATCCGGCCTTGTGCCGGTGCATGAATTTTCCGACGAGGTAAGGCACGCTTGGCGGACTCGCGAGCACCGGTTCGCTGTTCAAGTGCCGCGCCACGTCGTTCGCAAACGCATCGGGTGTTTCGTAGCGCCGCCGCCGGTCCTTCTCCAGCGCCTTCATCACGATCCAGTCCAGGTCGCCGCGCACGAGCTGGCTTAAAGCCACTGGCTCGGTATGACGGTGTTTTGCCACCTCGGCAAGCTTGTCGCCCAACGTCTGCAGCCGCGTGGAAGGCTTCGGCGGTTCGGTTTCCCGGATGATCCGCCGAATTTCATCCAGCGCCGCCCGGCGCCACGTGCTCGTGTCAAACGGCGTCTCGCCCGTCAGCAATTCGTAGAGCAACACGCCCAGCGAATAGATGTCCGCCCGGGTATCGATGTCCAGGCCGCCCAGCTCCGCCTGTTCCGGGCTCATGTAGGCCGGCGTGCCGATCATGTGCTGGAACGCCGTGAAGAGCGTCTTCTCGGTGAGCTTTTGGCCCAGCGCCTTGGCCACGCCGAAATCGATCACCTTGGGCACCGGCTCGCCGTCGTGCAGCGTCACCAGCACGTTGTTCGGCTTGATATCGCGATGAATGATCCCTTTCTGATGCGCGTGCTGCACCGCGTGGCAGACCCTGATGAACAACTGCAGGCGGTCAGCGGTGCGGAGTTGCTCGCGATCGCAGTAATCCGTGATCGGGATGCCATTGACGAGTTCCATCACAAAGTAAGGGCGCCCGGCTTCCGTCGCCCCGGCGTCGAGCACCTTCGCGATGTTCGGATGATCCATCAACGCCAGCGCCTGGCGCTCCGCCTCAAAGCGGGCTACGACTTCCCGAGTGTCCATGCCGGCCTTGATAACCTTGAGCGCCACCTTGCGCTGGACCGGTTCGGTTTGCTCGGCCATATAGACCACGCCAAACCCGCCTTCGCCGATCTTCTGCAGCAGCTTGTAGCGCCCGATCATCGTGTCGGGGCATTCCGCGGCAACCTCGACCGCGGGAAGCGGCATCCTCTTGCCCAGGAAATCGCCGGCCTGTTCATGCGCGCGCAGGAGCGAATCGATTTCGCGGCGCAACGCCGGGTCTCCCTGGCAGGCTTGGGCCAGGTAGTTCTCGCGCTCCGCCGGAGATTTCTGTTCCAGCGCCTGCGCGAAGATGTCATTGGTGCGTTCTGCGGCGTTCATGTCGGTGCATGCTCGAGCGTTGGGGGAGTCTCCTCATCTTTTCGCTGCTTCTGCCACGGCTGCGCCGACGATGGCTCCGAGGTACCCGATGCTGCCCACGAGCCCGACGACTTCTCCCGTCTGGCGATCGGCCATCTCGCCTCGCTGCTGCTTTTGAAGGTCCTCCTCGGACAAACTGAACGTCTGGCATCCCGCGCACGCGGCCAGCACAATTCCACACAGGAGGCAGCTGGTGATCCGGCGCTCCATCCAGCGGATCAGCACGAAACACACCGATGCAGCCGGTGCGGTTTCTCGAGTTTGCATAACAGTCCTTTTCCTGTCACACCCTTCCGTGCGCCCTTTTTCAGCAAAACCCCTCAGCGACATCCGGGTCAGGCCTGCGGCCCCCGGCTCTTCTGCAACTCCCGGAACAGCCAAGCCCGCGCGAAAGACCAGACCCGCTCGACGGTGGCGACGGAGACATCCAGTTGTCGTGCAACCTGCTCCTGCGTCAGGCCGACAAAGAAACAGAGCTTCACGACCTCCGCCGCGCGGGGATCGACCTCCGCCAATCGATCCAGGGCTTCATCCATCGCGAGGAGGTCCTCGTCCGGCATGGGGCAGGGGATGTCGACCGCATTGACGTCCACGCGCTCGAGGCCGCCGCCGTGTTTCAGGCGCTTTTTGCGACGCGCGTTCTCGACGAGGATGCGGCGCATGGCTTCCGAAGCGGCGCCGAAGAAATGGCGCCGTCCGTTCCACTGCGGGTCTTCCTTTCCCACGAGCCGCAGGTAGGCTTCGTGGACCAGGGCGGTGGCCTCCAGGGTTTGTCCTGGCTTCTCATTTGCCAGGCGCCAGGCTGCCAGCCGGCGCAACTCGTCATAGACCACGGGCAGCAACTGCTCCGCGGCTTTCGGGTCGCCTCCGTGAACGGCATCAAGGATGCCCGTGATCTCATTCACAGATCCTCCTATACATCGTGGCGACAAAGTTGGACAGGACAAAGCAATCAGAGACTCCGCCACGCGGCATGGTAATCCAGGGTTGATGCCGGCGTGCCTATCGCAACTTGATGTCTTCAAAGGCAGATTCAAGGCCTTCGAGGAGGGATCAGGCTTTCGCCTCGGTTCGATCCAACTGCCAGCAGGCTGCGCCCCTCCGTGCAGTCCGGCAGCCTTTGTACACTGATTTCCGGGATTGGGGGCTGTTCGTGGTCCTGGGGATGGCAGGCGGGGCTACAGGGCAATTCGAGTATTTGGAACTGTAGTTGAAACCGTAGCCGGATTCCGCCATGTTCCCGCCATGCCCGAACCGGTCCATTCGAATGATTCGATGGTTTGCGATCTGAGCGAGTCGCGCAAACCGGCGGAACCCTGCTCGATGGTCATTTTTGGAGCCAGTGGCGATCTGACCGCGCGCAAGCTGATCCCGGCCCTTTACCAGAACTTCAAGGACAAGCAGATGCCTCCGACGTTCCGGGTGGTGGGGTTTGCCCGGCGGGAGAAGACGGATGATTCGTGGCGTGCGGAGTTGCGCGTCGCGCTGGACCAGTTTTCACGGACGAAACCGGTGGAGGATGCGGTCTGGCGCGAGTTCGCCCGGAACATTTTCTATTGTCAAGGCGACATAACGGATGGGGCCGAC
This sequence comes from Limisphaerales bacterium, assembly GCA_003159675.1. Lineage (GTDB taxonomy): Bacteria > Verrucomicrobiota > Verrucomicrobiia > Limisphaerales > BOG-1460 > BOG-1460. The sequence goes on along the minus strand of PLQC01000047.1, from coordinate 37,736 downwards.
TACAAGAAGCTGGAGGAGCTGCTCACCTCGTTCGGCCAGGCGCCGCTTCGGGAGAACGCGCTTTTTTATCTGGCGACGATGCCGAGCCAGTTCGGCGAGGTGATCGAGAACATTCATCGGGCCGACTTGCTGCATCGGGACGGCTCGGGCTGGCAGCGGATCGTGGTCGAGAAGCCGTTCGGACATGACCTCGCCTCCGCGCACGCGCTGAACAACGAACTGACCCGTTTCGCGCACGAGCAGCAGGTCTTCCGCATCGACCATTACCTCGGCAAGGAAACGGTGCAGAACATTTTGATGTTCCGCTTCTCGAACTCGATTTTCGAGCGGCTCTGGAACCGTGATTCCGTCGATCACGTGCAAATCACCGTCAGCGAAAAGCTCGGTGTCGGCCAGCGGGGCGGTTATTACGAGGAAGCCGGCGCGCTGCGCGACATGGTGCAGAATCACATGCTTCAGGTCCTGGCCCTGGTCACCATGGAGCCGCCGGTTTCACTCGAAGCGGAATCGATCCGCGACGAAAAGGTGAAGCTGCTGAAATCCATCCATCCGTTGACGCCCGACGACGTGGCCAGGCAGGTGGTGCGCGGGCAATACTTCGCCGGCGTGGTGGACGGGGTGGCGTGTCCCGGCTACCGGCAGGAGCCGAAAGTGAAATCGGATTCCAACGTCGAGACTTACGTCGCGTTGAAGCTGTTTATCGACAACTGGCGTTGGTCGGGAGTTCCCTTCTACCTGCGCACCGGGAAATACCTTCCTCAAAGCGCGAGCGAGGTGCGCGTTCAATTCCGTCGCACGCCGCATGTCCTGTTTGCGGCGCAATGCGGCGAGCGCCTCGACCAGAATGCCATCGCCCTCCGCCTGCAGCCCAACGAAGGTATTTATCTCCGGTTCAACGGCAAGGTGCCCGGCACGAGCCTCGCCGTGCGTCCCGTCCGGATGCATTTCAGTTACAACAGCGAATTCGGCGCCTACACGCCGGAGGCGTACGAACGGCTATTGCTCGAAGCCATGGTCGGCGACGCCACGCTGTTCATTCGGCGGGATGAAGTGGAAACGGCGTGGCAGATCGTGGATTCGATCCGCGCGGGGTGGGACGGAAAAGCGCTGTCGAATCGCGAGTTCTATTCTGCGGGAACGTGGGGGCCGGTGGCCGCCGAGGATCTGCTCGCTCAGGGAGGCCATGTCTGGCATGAACCGCAGCCGGCGACATAGTCCGTGGAACCGCAAAACCCGCGGAAACAATTTTGTGAATCCTTTCCGATTGATTTCTTTTGCGACGGCGGACGAACTGGCCCGCGCCGTGGCCGGCGCGTGGCTGGACGAAATCGAAGCCGGCCGGCGCGGGGGTAAATCACCTTGTTGTGTGGCGTTGTCCGGGGGGCGAATCGCGCAGAAATTGTTTGCGCTCGCCGTTGAGCGGGCAAAGGCGCGCCGGTTTTCCTTCGATCGGGTGCATTTCTTCTGGGCGGATGAGCGGTGCGTCCCTCCGGAGGATGGGGAGAGCAATTTCCGGGTTGCGCGGGAGGTCCTTCTGACACCGCTTGGAATACCCGAAACGCAAATTCACAGGATTCGAGGAGAGGTTTCGCCCGAGGCGGCGGCGGTGGAAGCCGCGACGGAACTTTGCCGCATCGCGCCGTTGGACAGCGCGGGTCAGCCGGTATTTGACCTGGTTCTGCTCGGGATGGGGGAGGACGGCCACGTGGCGTCGCTCTTTCCATGCGAGTTTGGGGAACAGAGGCAAAGCAAGGCGGTATATCGCGCGATCCAAAACTCGCCCAAGCCGCCGCCAAACCGGGTCACGCTTGGGTATCCGGCCATCGCGGCGGCGCGCAAGGCGTGGGTGCTGGCTTCCGGGGCCGGCAAGGGAACCGCCTTGCGCGAGTCACTGGCGCCTTCCGGCCGGGCGCCCCTGGCGCAAGTCCTGAAACTTCGTCGAGAAACGACGATCTTCACGGACATCGCCCTCGGATGACGCGAAACCAAGGGTGATGGCAAACCGCATCGGCATGGCGATGCGTCCATTTCGCATCAAAATGAAATGCGCTGACCTGCGAGGAGGCCATCCGCGACGCCAAGTCCTTTCTCGGCATGAACCGCGAGAATCTCGACGCGGACGGGAACCTTTTGGAAATCGAGCGAAACCGTTCTTCCGCAGGTGGTTGCGAACCCCCCCCCTATTGGCATTGAAAATAGTTGCAAATCCAGGTTGCTATCCCTGCGGAAATGGTCATTGTAGAAGCTCTGTTCGATAGCTTGTCACTTTCAAGATATGGCGAATCCTCAGGTGAACTCAGTTCAGTGATGATTTTAAACCCGATGACCGGGAACAGTCTGGAAAAAGCAATTAGTCAGGACAGTAAAACATCACATGAGTAGTAAATTGTTTGTTGGAAACCTTTCCTTCGACACCACCGAAAACGACCTGCAGGATGCGTTCGCCGCCCACGGCACGGTCACTGAAACCAACCTGATGATGGACCGAGCCACCGGCCGGCCGCGCGGGTTCGGTTTCGTCACCATGAGCACGCCCGAGGAGGCGCAAAAGGCCGTTGAGGCTCTGAACGGCAAATCCGTTGGCGGACGCGCCCTTACGGTCAACATCGCCCGGCCGCGCGAAGAGCGCGCGCCCGGTGGTGGTGGCGGCGGCGGTCGCCGTGAATATCGCGGCGGCGGCCGGGATCGTTACTAATTCTGGAGTTCAACTCGATCGAGGCCCGGGTTCGCCGGGCCTCGATTCTTTTTCCGGGCGCTTCCGGGTTCGCTGGTCTACGGAAGCGTGCCTTTCACCAAAGACCGGATTCATTGCGGAAGAAGCCTGTGAAAGAAGAACCTATTGAAGTCGAGGGGTGCGTGCAGACGGTATTGCCGGGAACGATGTTCCGGGTGGAACTGGACAATAAGCACCTCGTGCTCGCCACGATCTGCGGCAAAATGCGCAAACGATGGGTGCGCCTGACCGTCGGCGACCGCGTGAAAATGGAGATGTCGCCCTACGATCTCAACAAGGCGCGCATTACCTGGCGGCTCAAATAGAGCCGACGAAGGTTTGGTGAAAGCGGTTTTCCGTGTGATTTGAGCGGTTTCGTCGCGGCATTGGCCGGCGAGCGGCTCGAAAACAGGACGGATCGCATTCGGAAATGACTTTGGGAATCGCTCCAGTTATCACGGCGTGGGATCGCCGAGATGGGCGTACGGCGGGACGGTGCGCAGACGCAGGTCCTCGACGGGACCGCCGACGGTGAAGTGATAAAGGCTCTGCCAATCGTGGCCCGCCAAACCGAGCGCGCGATGGAACACGTCATCGAAGTAGCAACCAATGCCCGTGGCGCGCACGCCTGCGGCCTCGGCGGCCAGATACAGAGCCTGGCCGATCATCCCTGCCTCCCAGAACAGCTCGCGGTAGGCCCCCGCGCCGCGCTTTCGCAAGACAGGCTCGAACCGCGCCAGCATGCCGAGACTGAACGCGCCGTCGGCCGCAATGTCCTGATGGCAGGACAAAGTCCGTGCGAAATTGCGCAAGTCGCCCCGATCCAACCGGTGGAGCGGCACTGTGCGGGCCAGGTTCGCCGGGGCTTCCCAATTGAAGTCGGCGTGGAAAGCCTGTCGCAAAGATTCCGCGTCAGCCGGCGCGCGCAACCAGAGGTACAAGCCGGGCTCAAGTCCCATAACCCGATGCACGAACAACACCAGATGCAAACTTGGCGGAAACGGCCAGGCATCGAAGGGCGGCGCGGATGTTCGCGGCAACGTGGAATCAAGAATCGCCAGAAATGTTTCGCATGAGATGCTGGTGACACCGTCGAAATCCACCGCGCTCCGTCGCTGGCGAATCAGTTGCCCGGCGGTGTGGCCGCAAGCGGGCGGCGAGGGCGGCGGCCACGCAGCCACGGTGCCGGGTTCGGATGGGTTCACACCCCGGGCCTTTCGCTCCGAGGCCGCAATGGCTTCGTCGATGACGGGCCACTCGACATGGGAATGGCTCAAGAGATTGGCGCGCCCGAACCATTCGATCGAGGAGTCGGCGGAAGGGGAGGGCACCTGTCCCGCCGTTTCGTTCACGATCACTTTGACGAGCAGTTCCGGGGTCTCCCGTTCCGCGCCGACAAAATCCTCGGCGCGGTCCAGGCCGAGCAGCCGTGCGAGCTGCGCGTCATCCCACTCCGGCAACAGTTGCACCCGCCAGCCCAGCGTGGCGGCTGCGAAGCGCAGAGCGGCAAGGGCGTGCCCCACGTCGTGTTGGCAGTAGCGAAAGGCCCGTTCACCGTATTTCCATGCCTCGCGCCAGGTGATGGACGCGAGACCGACGCAGAATCCGGCGGCGTCGGCTTTGCAGCCCCGCGGCCAGCGCGCCCGTTGTTCCAGGGCGTGATGCAGCGGCGCATAGTGATAGACACCGTCGCCGCCGGGCAGCCCTTTCAGGGCGGGCAGGACGGCGTAGGCTTCGGTCGGATGCAGGTTGCCGCTCGAAGGGTTGATCCGCAGATACCAGCTCGAGCCGGGAATCTCCTTCCGGGCGGAGAGACCCAGGGACAATTCGAAGAACCACCCGACCGCGCCCGGAGTGAACGGCCGCGGCGGCACCGCCGCGACGCCGAACAAGGTCGCCGCCGTCGGTGTGTCGTCGGGGCCGGCCAACGGCAGCGGGAACACCGGAGCGCCGGTGAAGCGGCGGAATGGGTTCGGCTGGCTCGCCCAGTCGAGGCCACCCGGCCCGCGAGCGTAGCGCTCGGGCTGATGCTTGGTCCGGTCGTGATAGGCGATGATGTCATCGACCGCATTCGAGTTCGCCGGATTGTTGGCCATCATTGGGTTCAAGCGTGGAGCGGGAGACCGGGTATTTCCGTTCCTTTATGTCGCAACCGCCGTGGTTTGGCGATGAAAAAGCAGTCCGCGTCCAGGCTCCAAGTCTTAATAAAATTTTCACATGCTGCGCGAATTCCCGGAGCGCGGCTCTGTGATGCGGAAAGGTTGTTTGTGTTGGGGCAGGCGAACAATTGCAAGCGGCCGCCCAAAACTTTCGAACGATGTTCCTTGCCCTATGGGTGAAGAGGGGTAGGTTGTTGGTGTACAGGCCGACGGCCTCCGCAGTTGTAATTGACGAATCATCTCCTGCCGTATCCCGTCCATCAGGTTTCATGACAAAAAGTCATTTGCCCGGACCAGCCCGGTAAAGGGTTTCGTCTCAAACGCGAGTCTTATGAAAACGCACATCATCCGTTGGGTGTCCTCGGTCACCGGCGGCATCGGGACAGGCAAAAAGCTCTTCGAAAAGGAAGAAGCTGAACAGCTTGCCGTTGAACTGAATTCGAGTTACCCGGACATCGATCACGAGGCGGTTCCGGTCGTGCCGCCCGCTGAACTTGAAAGCGTGCCGCTTCAGACTGGCGGTCTCTCTGCCGCGATGGTCGGCCTCGCTCCTGGTCTGCTGACGGAGGCTGGGTTACCCGCTGCCAAAATTCTTGGCTGAGTTGAGCACGTGAAGCAAAGCAAATTGAATAGCGCAGGAGAGCATTGCGGCGGCGGCAGCGAGCGAACAGCCGCTGGCAAGGCTCGCCGACCGCGCCAGCGCTCCAGCATTGCAGCCAAGACCGCCGGCCGCGCTGAATCGCAGCCGAGGCAAACCCGCGATGACGGGGTCAAAGCCCGCTCCGCCGCTCAAGGCAACGCCGTCCGTGCCGGCGCTGAGGGTCAATCCGTTGCCAGCGCACCGTCCCAGTCGGAGAACCTGGCCGAAACAATCAAGACTTTGATCCTCCTGGCCCACGAGCAAGGCTACGTGAGCTACGACGATATCAACGACCTTCTGCCAGACGGCGTGTCGCCCGATGATTTGAACGAACTCCATACCAGGCTCCGCAACCTCGATATCGAAATTACAGCCGACGCCGGGGTTGAAAAGGCCAGGCCCGAGGAACCGGGACCAGAAGAACGCGATCGATTCGTCGCCCTCGACGACCCCGTTCGAATGTATATGAATCAGATGGGCAAAGTGCCCCTGCTCACGCGCGAGCAGGAGGTCGAGATTTGCCGGCGCATCGAAGAGGCCGAAATCGAAATGAAGCGCCTGGTTTATCGACTGGGCTTCACCGCCAAGGAGCACAGTGCGCTGGCCGACAAGCTTCTGGCCGAACCGCCCAAGGAACGTTTCGACCGTATCGTGGTGGACAAAAAAGTGGCCACCCGCGAAGGTCACCTCAAGGACCTCCGCGGACTGGTCTTGAAAATCCGGGCGTTGGATGCGCAGGTGGACGATCATTACACCCAGTGGCAGAAGGTCACGTCCCCCGGTCATCGCGAAAGGCTTTTTGCCGAGTTCCAAAAGCTCGACAAAGAGCTCCAGGCCACCTTCCCGAAGCTTTATTACAGGCAAAAGGTTCTTGAGGACATGATCGTCGTCGCCGGCAACGTCCACGAGAAATTTCAGGCCATCTGGCGGCACATCCAGGAGTTGGAAGGCTGTCCCAATTCCCGCGACCAGCAGGCCGTGCTCCGGGAGGAACGGGGCAAGATCCTCGCGCTGGAACAGTTCGTCCGCCTTTCCCGCGAAGAGTTCCACAAGACGTTCGACCAGTTGACGCGCGCTGCGGGCCGCGCGCATCAGGCCAAAACCCACATGGCCGAGGCCAACCTGCGTCTGGTCGTTTCCATCGCCAAGAAATACATCAACCGGGGGCAATCCTTCCTCGATCTGATCCAGGAAGGCAACATCGGCCTCCTGAAAGGGGTCGAAAAGTTTGAGTATCGGCGCGGCTACAAGTTTTCCACCTATGCGGTATGGTGGATTCGCCAGGCCGTCACCCGCTCGATCGCCGACCAGGCCCGCACCATTCGCGTCCCGGTGCACATGATCGAATTCATGAACAAGCTCTGGCGGGCAAAGGAACAGCTTCGGCAGGAGCTTGGCCGTGACCCCACGCCTGAAGATCTCGCCGGCGAAATGCGCCTGCCCCTTTCGCGCATCCATGCGCTGCTGAAGATGTCCCACCAGCCGATCTCACTTGACGCCCCGCTGAGCGACGACAGCGATGCGAGGATCGGCGACCTCATCGAAGACAAGAGTGCTGAGAGCCCGTCCGATGAAACCAACTACAGTTTACTCAAAGAGAAGCTGGACCAGGTCCTGACGAGTCTTTCGGGACGGGAACGGAGAATCCTGGAAATGCGCTTTGGCCTGGTCGATGGCGAGAACCGTACGCTGGGGGAAATTGGCAGCCTGTACGACGTGACTCGCGAGCGCATCCGGCAGATTGAGGCGAAGGGGTTGCGCAAACTGCGGCACCCCGCGCGCGCCAGGCAGCTCCGCGGTTTCTTCGAAACCAAAAGGGAATGAGCCGGAAGCGCGGGCATGTGCGTGGTCACCAGCCGCAGGTCGGGGTGTCGCGCCAGGAATTCGTTGATCTGTTCTTCAAGAGCAGTCGCAGGTGACTTGCCTGAGGGCAGCTGATGCAGAACGACTGCGAATATCTTCTCCTCCAGGGTTGGCATCTTTCCGAGCTGTTGACGTTCCAGTGCCAGTTGCCCGTGCTGGTGCCGGGGACAAATTCATCAGCGAGCAGGGTGTTGCGGCATGGCAGCAGCGAGACTGCGGTGGCGTTGCCGGCGAGTCTCGTGGATTATTTTTCCCGCCCGGATTTTCCGATTGCGGTCAATCGGAGCCTTTCGGTTTCCTTCCTCCGGTAAATCATTTTCACAAACGCGTCGGCTCGGAATCCGCCCGGCCCTTCCCACGGTTCAAGCCCGCGACGCTCATCCGCGACGAAGTCGCCACGACACACCACTTCATTCCATTTCAAACGCCGAAAGCGTTCCGGAACGCGGGTTTTCGCGGATGCCCGGGGTTTGTTCACTCGTTGCGTTGTTTTGGTCGTGCAACTCGCCATGTCTTCACAGTTTTTCCTGGCAGGTTCCATGTTCAGCTTCATAGCGTGATTTGACTGCTTCACCTTTGGCCGGTCTGAGCGTTGGTCCACCGGCTGGAAACGGCGCTGAGTTGAAGTTTGCTTTTGCCCCGTTCCAGGCGCCTGAGTTGGCGGACCTGAATCTGGTGCTCCAGGTCCTGGGTCGCCTTGAGCAGCGCCGCTTCGAGCGTGTTGTCTCTGGCCTCGGCGCACAGGGCCGGCCCGTGAATCAGCAGCGCCGCCTGTCGCGCATGGCGGGTGGCCTTGGCGTGCATGCCCGGTCCTGGAACCTCCAGCCGTACTTGCACGCGAAAGGCCGGTTTGGCTTCCCGTTGGTGTTCGAGAACCACGTCGGCAGACGTTATCGCCGTCAAGCTGTGCAGGTGTTCGAGTTGTTCCTCCACCTGGCGGTGCCAGGTGGCCTGGGCGTTGAGGCTGAGATAGCGAAAGGTGGTTTTCATAGTCGTTCAGGCTTGGGTTTGCAGTTGCATTCGGTTTATGCCGGAACAATGGCGCCGCTGACGCTGGAAGTTCGCATAAGTCCTGCAGTCCACACGGCTGTTGTTCCGGTAAGAAAGATTGCCCACGAGGCTCAGCAGTGGATGGCGGCGTTCCCGGAAGGCGCTCGCCACCCGGCGCAGAATGCGCACGAGGGAATAGAAGCGACGGTTGCAGGAAATCATTTCCTGAACGATGCCATCCAGAGTGAAATGCTTGTACCGGGCCACCGGGAAGGTCAGTGTGTAGTATTTCCAGTCTTCCGGAAATGTAGTGAGGGCAATGCGCTCCTCCGAGTTCATTTGGTCCCACAGGCGCGTGCCGGGCAGAGGGGTCAGAAACAGCGTGTTGAGACTGTCCACCTGGTAGCGGCCCGCCGCGTCGGCGATTCGTTTGCCGATGCCCGGTTCGTCAACATCCAAACCGATGATAAAGGAACCGACGACCAGAATTTTGTGCCGCTGGATGCGCCGGACCGAGGCGGGGAAATCCCGGTCCTTTGTCAGGTTAAACTTCTTGCCGAGTTCCCGAAGGCCTTCCGGAGTTGGCGATTCAAAACCAATGAAGACACCCTGGCATCCGGCCTTCGCGGCCAGCGCCAGGAGTTCGTCGTCGTCGGCAAAATTGATGGTCGCCTGGGCAATCCATTGCTTGTGCAGGTTCGCCTGAGCCAGGGCGCGGAACAACTCCTTGGCCCGGGCAACGTGTTCCGGACGCGTCCCGACGAGGTTGTCGTCCACAACCAGCACGCGTTTCTCTGGGATCGCCTGGAATTCGCGCACAACATCCGCGACGGGCCGCTGGCGGTATTGCGCGCCGTTAAAACTCGTCACGCTGCAGAAGTTGCAGTTCAAAGGACAGCCGCGCGTGGTCTGGATGGCTCCGAAGGCGTATCTTCCCGGAAGCAAATCGTGACGCGCGGGCACAAAATGATTGAAGTCGGCATGGCCTCCTTCGTAGTGAGGCTTGAGGGCGCCCCGCCGCGCGTCGTGCAGGACCTGGATCCAAATGCTCTCAGCTTCCCCTGTGACGACCGAATCCACACGTTCCATGACCTCGTTCAAGCACATCGTGGCGTGAATGCCGCCCATGACGACCGGCACGCCCAGACTCCGGAAGTGCGCGGCCACCTGGTACGCACGGTTGGCCTGCGACGTGAACGCGGTGATGCCCACGAGATGCGGCCGGGACATGGAGTGGTAGTCCGGCGCGCCGAGGTTCTCGTCCACAATCGTAATTTCCCATTCCGGCGGTGTCAGACCCGCCAGCACCATCAGACTGAGAGGTTTCCACACCCGGTAACGGTTCCAGCGGCTCTCGCTGACGCTGACACTGCTAACCAGCGGATTGGAGGGATTGATCAGATAGAGTCGCGTGGACTGCATTGAGCGGGGTTTAAGTCATCGCAAGTGTTTCCGCTCTGGCGCAAGAGAATGGGCGGGAGGCCCGTCCCACCTCTGCGTCCGTTCAGGAGACCTTGACCTCGACTTGCTTGGGTTTGGCTTTCTCGTCCTTCGCAAAAAATTGCCGCCAATGAGCGTCCACACAGCCCTTCATTCCGGCACCGGATTCGACTCCGTTCATCAGACCCGCTTGGGGTTCACCAGCAGCAAAACGATCCCACCGACCAACGCGAGCGCTCCGACGGCTGGCGGGATAAAGTGGTTGACTGTGGTCTCAATGTGCATTCCAAGGAACTCAACAGGCTTTCCCGGGGTCGTGTAGGTGATGCCCGAGTAAGCGAGCACCACAATACCGAAAGCGACGAGGAGGATTGCAACGATGGTTTTTGTGTTCATATCGAATCTCCAGTTTGCTTTCTTCGATTAACAACTTCTTAAACCGGTCGCTTGCGCCCGGAAATGAAGTTGACCAGTATCATCACCAGTGCGATCACCAGCAGGATGTGGATCAACCCTCCCATCGTGTAACTGGTCACCAGACCGAGCAGCCACAGGATGATTAAAACTACCGCTATTGTGTATAACATATGATTTTCCTTTTCTTTCGTTGCTGTAATTTGTCTCCAGCCTGGGCTGGCTGGCGCGCCCTCGCACCAGCCAACAGCCCTGCGCCGGGTTTAGTCCTTGGTGCCCTCGATGGTCATGTTGTTGATCACGCTGTTCACACCGTTGATGTCGGTGACGAGCTTGGTGACCAGGCTCTTTTCGGCGTCGTTTTTGGCAATGCCGCTTACCGTAACCACTCCATCCGTCGTCTCGATCCCGGTCTTTAGCGCGCTGGTCGAGTGATGAGACATCAATGATGATTTGACCTGGGCGGTGATGGAGGCGTCATCAATCTTGTCCCCCACCGTTTCGCTTGCGCTGGCCGGGGTGGTGGCAATCGTCATCAGATTCTTGACGTCCTTGACGTTGTCAACGTCCCTGGCATATTCGGTGGTGAGTTCCTTTTCGGCCTGGCTGGAGGCTTCACCTTGCAGGGTGACGATGCCTTTGTTCACATACACTTTGGTTCCAGTGGCACTTACGTTGCGATGGAACAGGAGCGCGGATTTTACCTTCATGCTGATCCAGGTGTCTGAATGTTCAGCGGGTTGTCCGCCTTTGACTCGCAGTTGATTGTCCACGCTCTTGACGCCGGGCAGCCCCGTCACCGTGTCCTGGGCCAGGGACTTATGGGATGCTTCGGCAACCGTTCCGGTCAGGGTAACGACCCCATCTTTGGACTCGGTTTTAATCGAATCATCCTTGAGGTAGGTTTTGAACACATACGACTTTGCGGCGGATGACTCGATGCGGTCGTCCGTATCGGAGGCGCGCAGTGATGCGCTGGTAACCAACAGGGCGCTCGCGGCTGCCAGCATCGCCAGCGGATAGATTCTTTTCATTATGTTTTTCTTTCTGTTTTTTTGCGTTTTGTTTTTGATTGTAACGACGTAACGACGAGGGGCACGCTACGCTGCAGGCTGGTTTTTCGCTATGGGGTGTAACCCTACCGTGCCTATTGGGAGGCGTTCGGCGAAGGGGGGTCCGGCTCAGACCTCAGTGCGCAGAACTCCTGGGCGAAGGGATCGCTCTGCCGGGCGGCTTTTCCGGAACGGCGGGTTCGGGCAACCGCCGCAGGGGCGGCGGGTTCGTCTTTGCTCCCTGCAAATGTTCCTTCTCGCATCGAGGCGCGATTTTGCCGCTCACCTGCTGCAAAGGCGCCGATGGGCGCGGTGGTGTTGCCATTCGCGCAGGTTCCGCGTTAGGCCCATGAGAAAGAAGCGGGCGGCGCCGGGGTGACGACACAGGCAAGCCGCGTGCAAAAGTGCACGGCCAAACGGAGTGCGGCAAAAGGTGGTGGCGTTCATAGGCGATGGGATTTGCCCGTGTCTCCAATTCGGAGCGCCAGGGGATGCACTGTTTTCATCATAGTCGATTTTTCCTCGAGTTACGGTCTTCATCTCGTCACCGGAGGCAGGCTGCGCGCCGGCGTGGCCGTTCGCCATGGGGTATTTACCCCATATACAGAGTCAAGCAATTGTCTGATAGTTGCATTGGATTCGTGGCGCGCCGTCGAGGGAAAATGCATCCCTGAGAATCGCGCCCGAGTTCGGCCTGAATTCGGCATACAACATGAAACGAAAGTTGACCAGGTTGTCACAACGATATGTCGTGGCGTTGCGCAAACACCTGAAGCAAGGTGCGCGGGCGAACTTGCATTCGGCGCATAATTTTGGATGCCGGGCTGCGGCCCTCGATCTGGAAACGTTGGATGTGGCCCGGATTCACGAGCGAGCACTCGCCGCTCTGGAAGCCTCCAGCAGCAGAGACGGCATCATCGAACGGGCGGAGATTTTTTTTGCCGAGGCCATCACTCCGATCGAGGAAACACATTGCGCCGCGCTCAAGGCTAACGTCCGCTTGCGTCAGCTCGGCCAGGCGCTGGGCCGGCGCACGGTGGACCTGGCGGCTTCCCAGCGGACCCTGAAACAGGACATCGTCCAGCGCAAGACCGTGGAGCAATCCCTCAAGAAAAGCGGGAAACACTCCCGAAAACTTTTGAAGGAATCACGCCGCCTGCAGAAGCATTTGCAGCGCCTGACCCACCGGATTCTGTCGGCGCAGGAGGACAAGCGAAAGAAGATCAGCCGCGACCTGCATGATGAGATTGCCCAGACGTTGCTGGGCATCAATGTTCGTCTGTTGACGTTGAAAAGGGAGGCGGCGGTCAACGCCCACGGCCTCAAAAAAGAGATTGCCAGCACGCAACAACTGGTGGATAAGTCAGTAAAAGGCATAAAGCGGTTCGCTCGTGAATTCGGAATTCACAACAGGACGTGAAATGGGACGCAAACTAAACGGGCTTTCCCAACGATATGTCGTGGCGTTGCGCAAACACCTGAAGCAAGCTGCGCGGGCGAGCTTGCATCCGGCGCAGGGACTGGGACGCCGGGCCATGGCCCTCGGGTTGGAGACGTTGGATCTGGCCCGGTTCCATGAGCAGGCGCTGATTACCCTGGTGTTGCCGGCTTACTCCCCCGGCACCCGGGATCGGATGATCCGGCGGGCGGGGACTTTTTTTGCCGAGGCCATCACCCCAATCGAGAAAACGCATCGCGCGGCCCGGGAGACCAATAGCCAATTGGTTCAACTGAATCAGGCGCTCCACCGGCGCAGCCTGGATCTGACCGCCTCGAACCGGCAGTTGCAACAGGAGATCCTCCAGCGCAAATCGGTCGAGGAGTCCCTCAGAAAGAGCGAGCAACACTACAGCCAGTTGCTGGAGCAATCGCGGCACATGCAGGAAGAATTGCGACTGCTGTCCCGCCAGCTTCTGTCGGCCCAGGAGGAAGAGCGCAAGATGATCAGCCGCGAACTGCATGATCAAATTGCCCAGACTTTGACGGGCATCAATGTCCGGCTGGCTTCCTTGAAAACCGAGTCCACGCTCAACAACAAGGGCCTCCAGAAAAAAATCTCCAGCACACAAAGGCTGGTGGAAAAATCGGTGGACATTGTGCATCGGTTCGCCCGGGAACTGCGCCCGACAGTGCTGGACGATCTGGGGCTGATTCCCGCCCTGCATTCGTTCATGAAAAGCTTTGCCACGCGGACGGGCGTCCGCACCAGTTTGACGGCCTTCGCGGCGGTGGAGCAACTGGCCACGGCCAAACGAACGGTGCTCTTTCGCGTCGCCCAGGAAGCGCTCACCAATGTGGCCCGCCATGCCCATGCCAGCCGGGTGGAAGTGAGCATCCAGAAACTGTCGGACTGCATTTGCATGAGAATAAAAGACGACGGCAAATCTTTTCAGGTGCAACGTGTATTGCTGGCTCAGGGGAGCAAACACCTGGGACTACTCGGCATGAGAGAGCGGTTGGAGATGGTCGGTGGCCGTTTTGATGTCGAGTCCGTGGCGGGCACAGGCACCACCATCCAGGCGCAGATTCCGCCCGACAACGCGCGCGCGCGGGGGCGAAAAACCCGTTGGATGGAGCCGGCTGGAACCAAACATTGAATGTCTAAGAAACGAATCACTGTTCTGCTGGCGGAAGACCATACGATCGTTCGCGAGGGTTTTCGCAAGATGCTGGAGTTGGAAAACGATCTTCAAGTGGTCGGGGAGGCGGAAGACGGTCGCCAGGCCGTCGCCATGGTCAAAAAACTCCACCCCGCCGTGGTGCTGATGGACATCGCCATGCCGCGGCTCAACGGTTTGGAAGCCACGCGCCAGGTGCTCAAAGCCGTCCCCTCCACCAAAGTGCTCATTCTCTCCGCGCACAGCGATGACGCGTATATCACAGACGCGACCGACTCCGGCGCGGTGGGATTTCTGCTCAAACAAACCTTTTCCCACGTCGTGTGCGAGGCGATCCGGGAAGTCCAGAAAGGACACACGTTTTTCAGCCCTGCGGTTGCCAGGCGTCTTCACCAACTGGATGGCAAGTCCCCGGGTCGAGCCGGACGGCCGCGGTCGCGCAACCCCCGTCTGAGTTCGCGCGAGGTGGAGGTGCTTCAATTGATTGCCGAAGGCAAAGCCAACAAGGAAACGGCCGCCGAACTGTGCATCAGCATCAAGACCGTCGAAAAACATCGCGAGAAGGTCATGAGCAAGCTCGGCATCCACGACACCGCCGGACTCACCCGCTACGCCATCGGCGCGGGCATCATCGAGAGCAGCGTCCAGTTGACCATCGTTTAGCGCTCAAAACCGGGAGCGTGTTTGAAGAGTCCTTCACGGCTCTCGTCCTCGTCGTCGTCCTCGCAATCGAAACATCGAACATCCAACGTTGAACGCCCCAGGAAACGCCGGTCCGCCGTCAGCCGATGTTTGATGTTCAATGTTCGATGGGGGCCGTCCAAGGCCGACGGGCCGTGTCGCGGCCGGATTCACGAACACGCACTCGTCGCCTGGGTGCCGCCGGACTGCTCGCCCTAATCGGAGGCGGGATGATCAAACGGACTGAGACTTTTTTGTTGAGACAATCACTCCAATCGAGGATGATCACCGCACTGGCTATGGATAGGGAATTCCAGTTGAATCGACTAAGCCAGATGTTGGAGCATTCGCGTCTCAGTCAGGAAGAGTCGCGGCACCTATCCCACCAGATTCTGGCAGCGCAGGAAACAGACGCTGGAAAGACACGCAGGGAATAAGCGCATGAAAAAGAAATCTTCACTGGCACGCCGGCGGAAAACACCGGCCAAAGTTGCTCCCCCGGAAACCCCTGTCTCGCCCGCGAGCGGTTCATTCCCCATCGTCGGCATCGGCGCCTCTGCCGGAGGATTGGAGGCTTTGGAACATTTCCTGTCGCGCGTGCCGAAGGGCAGCGGCATGGCTTTTGTCATCGTCCAGCATTTGGACCCGACGCGCAAAGGCATCATGCCCGAATTGCTCCAGCGCACCACCGGCATGAAAGTGATCCAGGTCAAGGATCGGACCCTGGTCCAGCCGGACCGTGTCTATGTGATCCCGCCGAACAAAGACATGTCCATCCTGCACCGGGTCCTGCACCTGCTCGAACCGGCGTCGCCGCGCGGACTGCGCCTGCCGATTGATTTCTTCCTCCGCTCCCTGGCGCAAGACCAGCAGGAACATAGCATCGGCGTTATTCTCTCGGGCATGGGCTCCGACGGCACGCTGGGGCTGCGGGCCATCAAAGAGAAGGCGGGCGTGGTGCTGGTGCAGGATCCTGCGACGGCTAAATTCGACGGCATGCCGCGCAGCGCGATTGACTCGGGGCTGGCGGATATTGTGGCTCCCGTGGACGATCTGCCAGGGAGGATCCTCGCCTATCTAAAGCGCACTCCGCTTGTCCACACCTCCGAACTGGCGCTGGAAGACAAGACGCAGAGCGCCCTGGAAAAGGCGATCATCCTGCTGCGCGCCCACACCGGCCATGACTTTTCGCTCTACAAGAGAAATACCCTCTACCGCCGGATCGAACGCCGCATGGGCATCCACCAGATTGACAAGATTGCTGCCTATATTCGGTACTTGCAGGAAAACTCGCAGGAGTTGGATTTGCTTTTCAAGGAGTTGTTGATCGGGGTGACGAGTTTCTTTCGCGATAGCGCCATCTGGGAGGAGTTGCGCGGAAGCGTCATCCCGGCGCTCCTCGCCAGCCGGCCGGCCGGCCATGCATTGCGGGCGTGGGTGCCTGGCTGCTCCACCGGGGAGGAGGCTTATTCCCTGGCCATGGTGTTCAAGGAGGCGATGGGGAAGATCAAGCCCCCGAAGAAATTTACGCTGAACGTCTTTGCCACCGACCTGGACAAGGACGCGATTGACAAGGCCCGTCAGGGCGTTTATCCCGCGAATGTTGCCGCCGACGTATCGCCGGAGCGGTTAAACCGGTTCTTTGCCAAAGTTGAAGGCGGCTATCGGGTGGGCACGGAGATCCGGGAAACGGTGGTCTTTGCCCCGCAGAGCCTCATCATGGACCCGCCCTTTACCAAGCTGGATATTTTGAGCTGTCGCAACCTGCTGATCTACCTCGACCCGGAGATGCAAAAGAAACTCATTCCGCTGTTTCACTACAGCCTGAGTTCCGGCGGCACCCTGTTTCTCGGCAGCGCGGAGACGGTCGGCGGCTTCACCGACCTGTTTGCCTCCCTCGGCGGCAAGACGAGACTCTATCGGCGAACCGAGTCCGCCACGCGGACTGAGCCAATCGAGTTTCCCTCGTCCTTTGTCCCGTATTTGCCCGCCGGGACCGCGGCACGCCCGGAAACGAAACCGCCGCTCAGTCTCCAGTCACTGGCGGATCAGTTGGTCCTGGAGCATTACTCCCCGCCAGCCGTGCTCGTCAACGACAAGGGCGACATCCTTTACGTGAGCGGCCGCACGGGCAATTACCTGGAACCGGCCGCGGGCAAGGCCAACTGGAATATTTTTGCCATGGCCCGCGAGGGCCTGCGCTACGAACTGACCAGCGCTTTCCAGAAAGCGCTCCGGCAGAAAGGCACCGTGGCGCTCAAGGGACTCAGAATCGAGACCAACGGCGGGGAGCATTTCGTGAATCTCACGGTCCAGCAGCTCGAAGAACCGGAGCCGTTGAGGGGATCGGTGATGATCGTTTTTACCGACATGGCCGCGCCGCTGGAAACGAAAGCGCCGGGACGGGTTGGGAAGCATGGGAAAGCCGCGGTCCACAAAGCCCGGCTGACGGAACTGGAACACAAACACCAGCAGGTCTGCATGGAGTTGCAGACCACCCGCGAAGACATGCAGGCCTCCCAGGAAGAACTCCGGTCCGCCAACGAAGAAATGCAGTCCACCAATGAAGAAATGCAGTCCACCAACGAGGAACTCACCACCTCCAAGGAGGAAATGCAATCACTGAACGAAGAACTCCAGACCGTCAACGCCGAGTTGCAGGTCAGGGTGGACGAGTTGTCCCGGTCCAACAACGACATGAAGAACCTGCTCAACAGCACGGACATCGCCACGTTGTTTTTGGACAAGGACCTCCAAGTGCGCCGGTTCACCACCCAGGCGACGAAAATCATCAAGCTCATCCCCGGCGACGTGGGCCGGCCCATCACCGACCTTGCCTCCGACCTGCTCTACCCGGAACTGACGGCAGACGCGCGCGAGGTGTTGCAGAAGCTGGGCTTCAAGGAAAGACCGGTCAACGCGCGCGACGGACGCTGGTTCACGGTGCGCACCATGCCTTACCGGACGGTCGACGATCGTATTGACGGCGTGGTGATCACCTTCGCGGACATCACCGTAGCCAAGACGCTGGAAGCGAAGTTACGGGACAAGCAAACCGTTCTGGAAAAGCACGTCGCGAAACAATCTGCGAAGATGCAGCGGCGGAAGGGAAAGGCGGAGCAATAGTGAGCAGTAATCAGTGAGCAGTAACTAACCAGGAAAACCAAGTAAGAGAGCGACACGATGAGCCCATTGCAACATGCGCGCAGCTTTAGAGACTTGATTGTTTATCAGAAGGCCAGAGCCGTGACGAAACGCGTTTTCGAGATTACCAGGCGATTCCCCAGAGAAGAGATGTGTTTGCTCACGGATTGTTTCACCACCACTGATAACTGATCACTTGTAACTCTTGGAACACTGGCAACTCCTGGAAAACACCACGCCATGAACGGAAAGCCGAACACCCCAGCCGATGCCGCCGAACTGCGCCGCCGCGCCGAAGGGCGCCTGAGCGACCAGCGGAAAGGTCAGCGGTCAAAGGCCAGAGATCAGAAGTCAGAGGCCGACACCGTGAGGCTGCTCCACGAATTGGAGGTCCACCAGATCGAACTGGAGATGCAGAACGCAGAGCTGCAGAAAGCCAGGGATGAGCTTGAGGTGGCGCTGGAAAAGTACACCGACCTCTACGATTTCGCTCCAGTGGGCTATTTCTCCATTGATGAATCGGGCGTGATCCTGGAGGCGAACCTGACGGGCGCCGCTTTGCTCGGCATAGAACGGTCCCGACTGGTCAACCGGCGCTTGCTGCTTTTTATGTCCCCGACGAGTCGGCCGGTCTTTCTGGCCTTCCTGAAAAAAGTATTCACCGGGCCCAAGGACCAGACCAGTGAGGCGCTACTTCTGAAGGAGGGCGGAGGCACTTTTTGGGTCAGCTTTCGGGCCACGTCCGCAGTCTGCCCCACGGGGGCGCGGAAATGGTGCCGGGTCGCGTTCGGGGACATTACTGCCCGCAAACGGGCTGAGGAGGTGCAACGCCGCCTGGAGGCCCTGGCCGACACCAACCGGGGGTTGAACCGGGAGATTGCCCGGCGGCAGAGGGTGGAGCAGGCCCTCCAGAAAAGCAAGCAACACCAGGACTGGCTGCTGAAGCAGTCGCGTCACATGCAGGAACAGTTGCGGCACCTGTCCCATCAAATTCTGCACGCGCAGGAAGAGGAACGAAAGCGCATCAGCCGCGAGCTGCATGATGACATCGTCCAAACCCTGGTGGGCATCAATGTCCATCTGGCGGCTTTGACCCGGGAGGCCGCGGACAACCCCAGGGGTCTCGAGCAGAAGATCGCGCGGACGCAACGGCTGGTGGAAAAATCGGTGGACATTGTGCATCGGTTCGCTCGGGCACTGCGCCCGACGGTGTTGGACGACCTGGGACTGATTCCCGCTCTTCATGCCCTTATGAAGGAGTTTACGAAGCGGACGGGAATCCACATTCGTTTCACGACCTTTACTTCCAACAGGGTTCAACAATTGAACAATGCCACGCGCACTGTGTTCTACCGCGTCGCCCAGGAAGCGCTGACCAATGTGGCGCGGCATGCGCAGGCCAGCCTCGTGGAAGTGAAATTCGAGAAACACCCCAACGCCATTTGCCTGAAAATCATAGACAACGGCAAATCCTTTAACGTGGAACGCGCATTGCACTCGAAAGGGAACGGACGGTTGGGACTGCTCGGCATGAGGGAACGGTTGGAGATGGTGGATGGGAATTTTGGCGTCGAATCCGCACCCGGCAAAGGCACCACCATCAAGGCGCAGATTCCATTCGGCAAAGCCACGCGGGGGGGCGAAATCCCGCTGATGAAGTCGGCTAAAACCAAATCTTGAACGACTAAATCAATTTGCCAGAACGAGACGCATCAACAGCACCACTCCCGCTGACAAACTGACAACCATTACTCCGCCCAGAACATCAAATCCGGCCTCCGCTGTGCGATCCGCGATGGGCACCGGAGTCACAAAACAGTGAAAGCCGCTTCGGTTTGCATTGCCGAAAACTGCTTTCAGCATTTTATGTTTGAACATAAAAGACGCGAGTATTATGGAGCCATGCCCTGAAAAGTCTATGGGGTGTTTCCCCCATGCAAATCCAAATGGTCTGATTGAAACATATAGGGGAAACACCCCATTGCGCCCGCAAGGTTTGCCGGCTTATTGTTTATCCTGCCATGAAAGATAACACAATCTCACAAGCCGGGGGGCCGGACAGCGCACCAATTCAACACGAGCCGAGTGCGCCCCAGCATATTCTCGTGGTGGATGACGACAGTGGCATCCGCACCTTCAGCACCCGGGCGCTGGTTGGTTCCGGCTACCGCGTTGACACCGCCGAAGACGGCGCAGCCGCCTGGGAAGCTCTCCAGATCAAAGCTTTCAACCTCCTGATCACCGACAACGACATGCCCGGGCTGACAGGGATTGAACTGGTCAAGAAGCTGCATTCAGCGCGCATGGCGCTGCCGGTCATCATGGCCACCGGAAAATCGCCAAAGGAGGAATTCACCCGATACTCCTGGCTCCAACCCGCCGCTACACTGCTCAAGCCCTATACCATCGCGGAGTTGTTGGGAACGGTGAAAGAAGTTCTGCGCGCGACCGATAGTCCCCGCGAGCAGGTCGATCCGCTGCCAAACTGGCGAAGCCAGCCGTCAGCTTTTGGTTTGCGGCTAGGATGATCCTACTCGGCGGTTCAGCGTCCAGTGAACCGTCCTCTGTCGCCGACACGCTGCGTCGAGGCCAAATTTAAGGGAATTTCATATGGGGTGTTCACCCCATTGCGCCGGGCATTTTCCCGGCTTATCCTCCCATGCTAACTCCCCAAGGGATTTTGCACGCACGCAACTCACGGGGGACGGGGGAGCTGGGATTATGAAGGGCAATCATCAAAACGAGAACGTAACAGGCCACGAAGCGTTGCGCGCCTCCGAAGTCAGTTATCGCCGGCTGTTCGAAGCGGCGAAGGACGGCATTTTGATCCTGGACGCCGACACGGGATGCATCAACGATGTGAATCCCTTCCTTTTTAAGCTATTGGGTTTTTCCCACAGTGAAATGGTCGGCAAAACCGTCGGCGAGCTTAGTCCTTTCAAGGACATCGAGTCGAACAAGGTCATGCTTGAACGATTACAAAAGTTCGGGTATGTCCGCTATGAAGATCTGCCGCTGGAAACAAGGGACGGTCGCAAGATCGCCGTGGAGTTTGTCAGCAATGTGTATCAAGCCGGTGACCGCAACGTGATCCAATGCAACATCCGCGACATCACCGTACGCAAGCATGCTGAAGAGCAGTTGAAGGCATCGTTCAAGGAAATTGGCGAGCTGAACACCAATATCCGGAATTTTTACCATACCCTCTCACACGAACTGAAGACACCGCTCACCTCGGCCCGCGAGTTTATTTCCATTGTCATTGATGGTCTCGCCGGTCCGCTGAACGAAACCCAATTGGAGTATTTGGGCGTCGCCAAAGAGAGCTGCGATCAGTTGCGCCTCTATATCAACGACCTGTTGGACGTGACGAGACTGGAGACCGGCAAAATGAGGATCGAGTTCCATACGCTGCCCTTGGTGGCGCTGGTTGAACGAGTGGTGGAAATGCTGGCCCCGGCCGCGGCGGGAAAAGGTGTCAGCCTGATCTGTGACTGTCAACCGGACCTGCCGGCCGTCCCCATCGACAGGCAGCGCATCCTGCAGGTGCTGACTAATCTCACCACCAATGCCATAAAGTTTACCCCGGCAGGAGGTCACATTCGCCTGATTCTTAGGGAAGCCCCGGCGGATCCCGAGTGCCTCCAGGTTAACGTTTGCGATACAGGGCGGGGCATTCCCGAGGACCAGCTCGACATGATCTTTAATCGCCGCTACCAGGCGAACCACAATGACCAGTCTGCCGATTCACAGAGTGGCTTGGGGCTGGGCTTATACATTTGCCAGGAATTGGTGGACTTGCATGGAGGGCGTAT
Source organism: Limisphaerales bacterium (assembly GCA_003159675.1). Taxonomy (GTDB): domain Bacteria; phylum Verrucomicrobiota; class Verrucomicrobiia; order Limisphaerales; family BOG-1460; genus BOG-1460. Next base: position 16,207 of record PLQC01000047.1, on the reverse strand, counting down.
CTGGGTGGAAAGCGAGATCGGCAAGGGCAGCACGTTTTCATTCGTGGTCCCGAAGCAGGCGATGAGGAAAGGCACGCACGTGCTCATCGTGGACGACGATGACGGGGTGCGCGAAATGCTCCGCCTCATTCTGGAGGATCAACAGTTTGAGGTCACGACGGCTGAGGGGGGAAGTGAAGCGCTGCGACTGATGCAAATGAAAACTCCGGACGTCGTGGTGCTGGATTTGAAGATGGCTGGGCTGGATGGGCCGAGCACGTTGAAAGAGATCAGAATGAATTGGGGGCTTATTCCCGTGATCGTGTACACCGGCTACCCCAACGGCGATCTCATGGGGCAGGCCATGGAATTTTCTCCCTTTACGTTGCTGGCCAAGGCGTGCCCGCCAAAGCGGTTCGTCGAAACCGTCCGGCGAATGTGCCACACCCATGAGACTCGATTCCTGACAAAGAGCGGCCGGGCCGGCCATGCGCCCGCAGTTCAGCGCGACCGAAACCATTTCACGAGCGAAGACCCCGCGCCACACACCCCACCCAATTCATGAAGAAAATACTCATTGTCGAAGACGATCAGAAAATCGCCATGGCTTTGGTTATTCGACTCAAAGCCAATGGGTACAACGCATCCATCGCGCCTGATGCGATCGCCGGGGCAAGCCAGGCCCGCGTACTTAAACCCGACCTAATCCTGCTGGACATTTCCCTGCCGGGAGGCGATGGCTTCCAACTGGCGGAAACCTTTCTCCGCATGCCCGAAACAAATGGAACCCCGGTCATTTTCATCACCGCATCCAAGAACCCTGAACTGATGCAAAAAGTCATGGAGTTGGGGGCTATCGGCCTGTTCGAGAAACCATTCGATACCGAAAAATTGCTCGGCAGCATCGACGATAAATTTAACCGCATGGCGGACTTGTTGAATGCCCGAGAAAGTTCCGCTGTCCACAAAGCACTGGAACGATGAAAAATATCCTCATCATCGAAGATGACCGAAAGATCGCCCTGGCGCTGACCCTTCGGATCAAATTCGCCGGCTATGAGGCAACCACGGCTTTCGACGGTCTGACTGGGTTGGATGCCGCAGTCAAAAATCCCCCGGACCTGGTGCTATTGGACATCTGCCTGCCCGCCGGCGATGGCCTTGCCCTGTCCGAACGAATCCAGACTCTCCTCCCCGCGCCCATTCCCGTTATTTTTATTACAGCCAGCAAGCAGGACGGCTTCCGCCAAAAAGCGAACGAACTGGGAGCGGCGGGATATTTCGAGAAGCCATACGAGGCGGAAGAGCTTCTCGCCGCGATTCAGAACGCCCTCAACCCAGCCGGCCATGGATCACTGGCTCCAAAACATGAGACTCAAACTTGCGCATCAACAAAACCATGATTTCCAAGGGCTCTTTCAGAACGGAGCGCCCGCCGTCACCGCTTGAGAGTTCGAACCGGACCGTGGCTCATGATGAAGGCGGAATAAAGAAGAAGAATCACGACGCGGACGTGCCCGACCGCGACACGCGGATTGAGGACCGCAACGTGATCCAATGCGACGTCCGCGACATCACGGAGCGCAAACAGGCGGAGAACGAAATCCGCGTTCTCAACGCGGAACTGGAGCGACGTGTCCTCGAACGCACGGCGCAACTGCAAGCCGCCAACCAGGAACTGGAGGCGTTCAGTTATTCCGTCTCCCACGATTTGCGCGCGCCGCTGCGCCAGGTCATGGGCTTCGTGGAACTGCTTCAAAAAGACGCCGGGCCGTCGCTTTCAGAAAAAAATCTCGGTCGTCTGACGACGATTTTCCAAACGGCAAAACGGATGGGGAATTTGATTGATGACCTGCTGGCCTTCTCGCGTATCGGACAATCAAAGATGCAAAAGACGGAGGTCAATCTCGACCGGTTGGTCCAGGAGACGTTGGACGATTTTCATGCGGATGCAAAAGAGCGGAATATCGCGTGGACAATCCACCCGCTGCCACCCGTGTGGGCCGACCGTGCCCTGCTGCGAATGGCGCTGGTCAATCTGATTTCCAATGCGGTGAAGTTCACCGGCGCGCGCGCCGAGGCCAAAATCGAAATCGGTTGCGCTCCCGGTGGCGACGGCGAAACAGTGATCTTCATTCGCGACAACGGCGCCGGTTTCGATCCGGAATATACCGGGAGACTATTCGGCGTGTTTCAACGCCTGCACACTCAGGCCGAGTTCGAGGGCACTGGCATCGGACTGGCCAATGTCCAGCGCATCATTCATCGCCACGGCGGCCGGGCATGGGCGGAAGGCGTGGTGGACGGCGGCGCGACCTTTTACTTTTCAATCCCAAGACAAAACGAAGTCACCAAGGGGCACTGAATTTAGAAACATCAACGACATCCTGTTGGTCGAAGACGATCCGCAGGCACAGCCGTCGCTTGGTGGCTGTCAATGAACCCCCGCTGAAAGCACGAAAACAGGGGTTAGGTGGCAATATAACTGCTGCCAAAGCGGAATGATGAGATGAAATCGCCACTCCACATTCTGCACTTGGAGGATAATCCAAACGATGCCGCGCTGATTCAATCCACCCTGGAAGCCGAAGGCATCACTTGTGCGACCACCTGCGTTCAAAACCACAATGATTTTGTGGCGGCTCTCGAACACGGCGGCATTGACCTGATCCTTTCGGACTGCTCGCTGCCTGCCTTCGACGGGATGGCGGCATTGAAAATCGCGCACGCCCAATGGCCGGCCATCCCTTTAATTCTTGTGTCCGGGGCGCTGGGCGAGGAACTGGCCATTGATTCGCTCAAGAACGGCGCGACGGATTATGTCCTGAAGGAACGTCTCGTCCGACTCGCTCCGGCAGTGCGCCGTGCCATGCAGGAAGTCGAAGCGCGCGCCGAACGCCGGCGGCTGGAGACGCAGTTCATCGAAGCGCAAAAAATGGAAGTGATCGGCCAGCTCGCCAGCGGCGTGGCACATGACTTTAACAACATCCTCGCGGTCATCATGGGGTACAGCGATTTGATGATGCAGGATCTCGGCCCCGAGGATCGCCTGCGCAAACATGTCGGGGAAATCCGGGATGCGTCAGAGCGCGCCGCAGGGTTGACGCGGCAACTGCTCGTCTTCAGCCGCAAACAAACGGTGCATCCCGTCGTGCTCGATCTCAATGACGTGGTCAAAGACCTGGACAAAATACTGCAGCGGTTCATTAACGAGAACATCGAAATGACAATTGTTCCAGGAAAACAACTCGGACGCATCAAGGCCGACTCCGGCTACGTCGGGCAAGTGCTGATGAATCTGGTCCTTAATGCCCGCGATGCCATGCCCAACGGCGGCCAGTTCACCATCGCAACAAACAATGTCACGCTCGATGAAAACCGCGCGCGCACCCACACGGGCGCAATTCCCGGCGACTACGTGATGCTCAGTGTCAGTGACACGGGAACCGGCATGACCGACGAAGTCAAAGCGCGCTTGTTCGAGGCGTTTTTCACGACGAAGCCATTGGGCAAGGGCACTGGTTTGGGCCTGGCGACCTGCCAGACCATCGTCCAACAATCCGGCGGTCACATCGGCGTTCACAGTGAGGTTGGCAGAGGCACGACCTTCAAAATCTATTTTCCGCGGGTCGAGCAGTCGCTGGATGTCGCGGCCAGACCGATCCGGACCGGGCCGTTGCCGCGCGGGACGGAAACCTTGCTGGTCGTGGAAGATGAGCCATCCGTAAGGTATCTGGCTCGCGGTGTATTGGAAAGCCAGGGCTATAAAGTGCTGTCGGCCTCGAACGGCCAGGATGCATTGCACGTGGCGCGTGCGCATCAAGGATCACCCATTCGTTTGGTGGTCACCGATGTCATCATGCCGCTGATGGGCGGCAAAGTGATGGCAGAGTGGCTGAAAACAACTTATCCCGGTCTCAAAATCCTGTTCACTTCGGGTTACACGGATGACGCCATCGCCCACCATGGCGTGCTGAAGCCGGACCTCGCATTTCTTCCAAAACCCTACACGCCGGCGGTCCTTTCACGCAAAGTGCGCGAGCTGTTGGATGCCGAATGAATCCAGACCCGTATGTTCAAACAACTGTCATTCCGGAAATGGATTTTGTCCGGCGCAGCGTTGGCGCTCGTGTTGTATGCGAACAAATTGCCGGTGCTCATTGATGGCCGCACCGTTTATGCGCCGGTGGCCGCCTTCTTTGTCTCAATGCGGTTGGAGCGTGTGATCTACGGCCCCGTCCTGCAACTGGCGCAGGCCGTGCAGACGGTCGCGCTGGAAAAGAATTAACATGAATAGTATGCCTGGCGGCAAAAATCGGCGCGTGCTGGTCATCGATGACAATCGTTCAATCCACAATGATTTTCGCAAGATTCTGTCCCCCGCCACCGCCGCAGTTGCGGCTTTGGTCGCGGCGGAGACGGAGGTGTTTGGGCGCCTCACGGACGCGGTCCGGCAAACCCAATTTGAAGTTGACTCGGCCTGCCAGGGACAGGACGGAGTGATGCTGGTGAAGAAGTCACTTGAAGAAGGACGTCCTTACGCGATGGCTTTTGTGGATATGCGGATGCCGCCCGGATGGGACGGCGTGGAAACAACCCAAAACATCTGGGGGCTTGATCCCGGAGTCCAGGTTGTCCTCTGCACGGCCTACGCCGACTATTCGTGGGATGAGATGTTTGCAAAGATCGGCAATTGCGACGGACTGGTTATTCTCAAAAAACCGTTTGACGCCGTGGAAGTGCTCCAACTGGCGCACGCGCTCACGGAGAAATGGTGGTTGCACCAACAATCCCGGCGAAAAATGGACGAGTTGGAGAGCCGGGTCGCCGAGCGCACCCGCGAGTTGCAACAGACCAACCACACGCTCCAGACGGAAGTCGTCGAACACACGCGAGCGGAGGAGGAGTTGCGATGGAAGACGGCGTTCCTTGAGGCCCAGGTGAATTCCTCCATTGATGGAATTTTGGTCGTTGACCAGGAGGGAAAGAAGATTCTTCAAAACCAGAAGCTTGCCGACTTAATGAAAATTCCCCAGCACATCGCGGACGATAAAGACGACGAGACACAGCACCGGTGGGTCACGGGCATGACCAAGAATCCCGGGCAGTTCATTGAAAAGGTCGTTTATCTTAATTCTCACCCGAACGAAATCAGCCGCGATGAAATCGAGCTCAAGGACGGGACGATTCTGGATCGGTACTCATCTCCCGTTGTTGGCAAAGACGGAAAACACTACGGCAGAATCTGGACGTTCCGCGACATCACCGGACGCCGACGGCTCGAAACCCAGTTGTTTCAATCCCAGAAAATGGAAACCGTCGGCAAACTGGCAGGCGGTATCGCGCATGAGTTCAACAGCATCCTGACGGCCATCCTCGGCCAGAGTGAATTACTGCTCGGCGATCTTCCCGCCGGGAGTCCGCTGGCCAAAAACGCGACCGAAATCAGCAAAGCCGCCGGTCGTGCCGCCACGCTGACCCGGCAACTCCTGGCCTACGGCCGCAAGCAATTTCTCCAACCGGAAACCCTTGATCTAAACCATGTCCTGGCGAGCATGGAAGGCATGTTTCACCATCTCATGGGCGGTGATGTGGACCTGCGCATCGTTCCCGCCGCTGGCCTGAAGGCGGTGAAAGCGGACGCCGGACAGATTGAACAGGTCATCATGAACATGGCCATCAACGCGCGCGATGCCATGCCTAACGGCGGCAAACTCACGTTGGAAACCGCGAACGTCTCGTTCGACCAGGAGAGTGTGGGCCGTTATCCGGAATTGAAACCGGGCGACTACGTGATGCTGGCCATCACGGACACCGGCACGGGGATGAGCGAGGAAGTGAAGGCGCGCATGTTCGAGCCGTTCTTTTCCACCAAAGCCGTTGGCCAAGGGACAGGTTTGGGCTTGTCCACCTGTTACGGCATCACCAAACAAAGCGGCGGCCATATCAGCGTCTATAGCGAACTTGCCCGGGGCGCCACCTTCAAAGTTTATCTCCCGCAGGTCGAGCAGCAGACGAAGATTCCTTCGCGGCGCCTTGACACGCCTGATTTGCCGCGCGGGACGGAAACCATCCTGCTCGTCGAGGACGATCCCGCCTTGCGTGAGATGGCTGCGACATTGTTAAGACGACTGGGTTATACGGTTTTGGCGGCGGCCAATGGCATCGAAGCCTTGAGCCTGAAACAACAGCGCGACATCGGACACATTGATTTGTTGTTCACCGATGTCGTCATGCCGCACATGAGCGGCAAGGAATTGGCTGACCGTGTGCGGGCATTATATCCGCACACCCGGATTCTTTTCACCTCCGCCTACACCGAGAATGCCATCGTCCATCAGGGCGTGTTGAACAAAGGCGTGACGCTTCTGCAGAAACCGTTCACGCCGTCCGCGCTGGCGCACACGGTACGGGAAGTGCTGGATCAACTGAATGCTTCGAAACCGGACGCCGCGCAGAGAACATTCGGATTCACGAGCATCTCCGATGAGGTGAAGACACCCGGGAACTGATTATGGCAAAATGGATGCAGAATCGAAGACTCACGACGTTCACGCGCGTGGTGGTTCTCATCGCGCTTTACTTCGTCGGGGGATTGGTCGGCAAAGAGACATCGTTCCTCTCCGGCAGCGTGGCGTTGGTCTGGCCGCCGGCGGGCATCGCGCTTGCCGCCATTTTGTTGTTCGGCTACCGGTTTTGGCCGGGCGTGGCTTTGGGAGCGGTCCTGTTTTCGTTCATGAATGGAATGCCGCTCGGATTCTTCACGCTCGGAACGGCCATTGGCAATACCATGGGTGCCATCGTCTGCGCTTTCCTGCTGAAAAAAATCAGCGCCTTCGACAATGCCATGGAGCGCACACGCGATGTAACCAGCTACATCGGGCTGGCGTGTTTTCTGGGCACGACGGTCAATGCGGCGTTCAATGTCGTGAGCCTCGCCTACAGCGGCGGGGTGGCGTGGGACGATTTATTTGCCACCACCCTGGTGTGGTGGGTGCCCAATGCGCTGGCCGGGCTGGTGGTCGCGCCGTTCATTATCACTTGGGCGACGCCATCGGCCACCCGCTGGAATGCCAGGCTGATTGCCGAAGCGGTCATCTGCGGCGCAGGGTTGGTGGGCGGCACGCTGATTTCTTTCAACTCCTGGTTTGTCTATGGGATTCAAAATTATCCGCTGGCCTACCTGCCTTTTCCCTTTCTCGTCTGGGGTGCGCTGCGATTTGGCCAGCGCGGCGCAACCGCCGGAACGTTGCTGGTGTCGGCGCTGGCCATCTTCTCACTTCTTCACGGAACCGGGCCGTTCGTCACGAATGCCGAGAAGGATAGCCTGATGCTGATCGGCAGTTATATCGGGATTCTGGCGGTCACCAATATGCTGCTGGCCGCCGCCGCCGCCGAACGCCGCGCCGCGGAACGCGCGGTGTCGGAGAGTGAAAAACGTTTCCGCGCGGTGGTGGAAGACCAGACAGATTTGATTTGCCGGTTCACGCCGGACGGCCTGCTCACTTTTGTCAATGAAGCGTTCTGTCGCTTCCATGGCAAACGTAGTGATGAACTGATCGGCACACATTTTTTTCAAACCCTTTCCGAAGAGGATGCCGCCGTTCCATTAAGCTATATCAACTCACTGCCGGCGGATGAACCGGTGGTTTCATTCGACCACCGCCTGCATTCGCCGGACAATCAGGTGGTATGGCATCAATACCGGGTCCGGCGCCTGTTTCAGGAAAAAGGCGACACGCGGCAGTTTCAGGCGGTGATTCAGGATATCACGCAGCGCAAACAATCCGAGCAAGCCTTGCGCGCGAGCGAGGAAAAATATCGTTCGCTCATTGATCATATCCCGGATGTGGTCTGGACGGCCGATTCAAACCAGGACCTGATTTATATCAGCGGCAACGCCGTCAAGGTGCTGGGTTACAGTTCTGAAGAACTCCTCGGAGAACAACTGTGGCTGAATCGGATTCATCCTGAAGACGCGGCGCGCGTGGGGCAGGCTTATCAGAAACTTTTTTCCGATGGCGAAAAGTTCGACGTGGAATACCGCATCTGCCGGAAAGACGGCGGGTGGATTTGGTTGCACAACCGCGCGCTCACCACGCGCCTAGGCGAGGGAATCATGTGTGCCGACGGCATTTTTTTGGACATCACGCAACGCCGGCAGGCCGAAGTCGCCATCCAGCATACCAAGGATGCCGCCGAATCCGCGAATCTCGCCAAGAGCCAGTTCCTCGCCAATATGAGCCACGAGTTGCGCACGCCGCTCAACGCCATCATCGGCTTTTCGGAAATCCTCACCGACAGAACGTTTGGCGACCTGAACGACCGTCAACTCAAATACAGCAACAACATTCTCAACAGCGGACGCCACCTGCTCCAGCTCATCAACGATATCCTCGATCTGGCCAAGGTGGAGGCCGGACGCGTGGAACTGATGCGCAACACGTTCAGCGTCGCCACAGCGTTGTCGGAGGTGCAAACCATCGTCAAAACGCTGGCCAACAAAAAACATATCAGCCTCGAGTTCGAGGCGGCCCCGGACCTGCCATCGCTGTTCGCTGATGAAGCGAAGTTCAAGCAGGTCATGTATAACCTGCTCAGCAACGCGATCAAGTTCACACCGGACGGCGGGAACGTTTTTGTGACCGCTGCCATCCAAAACGCAACCAGCGCCGATTCGAGTCCGGCGGGCGAGTACTTGCTGGTAGCCGTTACTGACACGGGCATTGGCATTGGGGTGAGTGACCAGGAGCGCGTTTTCAAAGAGTTCGAACAAGTGGACTCCTCCTACGGCCGGCAGCAGCAAGGCACTGGCTTGGGATTGGCATTGACCAAACGACTTGTCGAAATGCACGGCGGACGCATCTGGGTGGAGAGTGAAGGCGTCGAAGGCAAAGGCAGCACCTTCACGTTCCTGCTTCCGCTTCCAAAGGCCGAAGCCCGGCCGACACAACTGACCGACAAGCCGGACCCGCGCGACGACACCATCCGTCCATTGGTTTTAGTCGTGACGAATGATGACTCCCATCAGCAACTGATTTGCCATTACCTGACGGGTGTGGGTTACGACGTTGCGGTGGTTTCCGAAACTGCGGCGATGATTGCGGCGTTAAAAGCCCGGCGGCCCTATGCCGTGGTGATTGACCGGAAAATGGGCAGCACGGGCGACTGGCCGGGCAACGCAGGCCAGCCGCCGGAACAACCCAAATCCGATTTTTCGGACACGCTCATACAACACAAGTGCCGCTCATGCATCCCGGCCGCAATGCCGCAGGTGATCGTTTCGGAGGACGGGAATGGCGGGCTGGCGTTCAGCTTATTGGGCAAGGAAGGTTCTGTTTCGGAGCGGACGAGTTCCCGCCTGGTGGACGCTATCCGCCAATCCGACAAAACCATCGGCAAAGAACTCAAAACAGTTCTGGTCATTGATGACGAGCCGGCCATTTTGGAATTGCTGACGACAACTCTGCTGCAAAAAGGTTTTAGCGTTCTGCGGACTTCGGAGGGTCGGAGCGGCGTGGAGTTCGCCACGAAGTATCTTCCCGAAGTCATCATTCTGGATTTCAACATGCCCGACTTCAATGGAGTTCAGATCGTCGAACAACTTCGCGCGCACCCTCGCACGAAAAACATTCCCATTCTGATCAACACCGGCACCGTGCTTAATGAAGAAGAGCGACAACGCTTGGCCGGTCATGTGCAGGCGATTACCTCCAAAGCGGAACGGGGAAGTCTGCTCGCCGAATTGGAACGCCTGGGTGCGTTGAGTGATAAGGCGGTTGCAGCGGGAGCGAACTTATGACCGGCAACAAAATTCTCATCATCGAGGACAACCCGTTGAACCTTGAGCTGGCCGCCGACTTGTTGGAGGCGAACGGCTTCATCGTTCATTCGGCGCAGACGGCTGAAGAAGGGCTGCGGATGGCGCGCGAGCTTTTGCCGGACCTGGTGCTGATGGATTTCAGTCTGCCCGACATGGATGGCCTGTCCGCGGCCAAAAAACTCAAAGCCGATCCGGTGACGCGCCACCTCACCGTGGTCGGTCTCACGGCCCACGCGATGAGGGGCGACGAGCAAATCGCGCTGAACGCGGGCTGCGATGGCTATCTGACCAAGCCGATTGACACCCGGACATTCGTGGCAACCGTAACCAAATTCATCGCGTCGGCAAATGTGCGCCAGACAAACAAATAATTCCTTGGAGAGGACAATGATGCAAAGTGAAACCCAAAACCTGAAGCCCGCTGCCACCCAGCCGGCGCCAGACCGGGGATTCGTGCTGGTGGTGGACGACGAAGAGCAAAACCGCAGTCTGCTGCGAGACCCATTGGAAGCGCGCGGCTATGAAATTGCGGAGGCCGAAAATGGTTTGCAGGCGCTGGAGAAAGTTGCCGGCCGTCCGCCCGACGTCATCCTGCTCGACCTGATGATGCCCAAGATGGACGGCTTCGAAGTCTGCCGCCGGTTGAAAAAAGATTCCAAGACGGCGCACATTCCCATCTTGATGGCGACCGCGCTATCCGAACGCAAGGAACGGCTGATGGGCATTCAAGCCGGCGCGAACGATTTTTTGACTAAACCGATTGATATTCAAGACGTGATCCTGCGGGTGGACAACGCCGTTTACGCCAAACAGCTCCATGACCAGCTTCAGGTCGAACAGGAGAAGTCCGAACAGTTGCTGCTGAGCATTCTCCCCAAACCCATCGCTGAACGGATGAAAAATGGGGAGACAAACATCGCCGACAGCTATCCCGATGTCACGGTGCTGCTGGCGGACCTGGTCGGCTTCACCTCACTGTCAGCCCACATCGGTCCGGAGCAGATCGTCCAGTTATTGAACGAGATTTTTTCTGCTTTTGATCTTTTGGCGGAAAAGCACGGCCTAGAAACAATTAAAACCATCGGCGACGCTTACATGGTGGCTGGCGGCATTTCTTTTCCCCGGCCCGACCATGCCGAAGCGAGCGCCGAACTGGCGATCAATCTGCGGGAAGAGATTGAGCGACTCAACCAGCAGTATAACACCTCCGTCCGTCTCCGGATTGGCATTTGCACCGGCCCGGTCGTCGCGGGTGTCATTGGATGCAGGAGATTCGCCTACGACCTTTGGGGTGAAACCGTCAACCTCGCCTGCTGCCTGGAAGCAACGGGCGAAGCGGGAAAAATTCAAATCGCCGAATCGACCTACGAACGGTTGAAACACAAATATCATTTTGAACCGAAGCACAGCATTGACGTCAAGGGACACGACCCTTTTTCTGCCTACTGGCTCGACAAACGGACATGACCTTGGATGGGGTAAACACCCCATAGGTACCACCCGGTTTTTCGTGCTTACTTCCGGCCGTGGCAGAACAACGATTCCTCCGTAGCCGGCAGTCGGCAGCCTCACAACCGCTGACGCCGAACTCGAACCGAGCCGGAATCCAAATCGATTGGAGGGAAGCGGTGGCCAAACCAATTGAGATTCGGCATCGTCCTGTCGAGATGGCCGCGAAGGTATGCTGCATCCATGTGAAACCAGGTTGTCGGCAAGGACTCGATGCGCGCCTTGCGTTGGACGCCCGAGCCGCAATGATTCTCACCTCAAAGCCAGAAAGGCGAGCGACTTGAAAAACCAACCGGGCCGGAGAATTCGAAGTTCGGAGCTGGCGGTGCTGGTGTTCCTGTCGTTGTGCCTCTCGCCATTCGCGCACGGGCAGGAGCCGGCCGTTGGCTTCACGAGGCCGCCCGCAGCGGAGACCGTTGTTCTCCCCAAATCCGTCCCCGACCCCATCGAACCGGTGAATCGGGTGATGTGGGCCTTCAACAAGGGGCTTATGACCGATGCCGTCAAGCCGACGAGCAAAGTTTATCGGTTTGTCGTCGTGAAACCGGTCCGAACCGGAATCGGAAATTTTGGCAAGAACCTTACTTACCCGGGACGATTGATCAACAATCTGCTCCAGGGAAAGTGGAGCGGCGCCCGCGATGAATCCTACCGGTTCGTTTGCAATACCACCGTCGGGGTGGGCGGGTTCTTCGACGTGGGGACCAAATGGAAGATTCCGAAATCGGACGCGGATTTTGGCCAGACGTTCGGCCAGTGGGGCTGGAAGCCTGCCTGCTTCCTGATGCTGCCGATTTTTGGACCGAGCAATGAACGGGATACCATTGGCCTGGCCGCTGACACGGCGGCCAATCCGTTAATCTATATCGCTCCCTACAAATTCGTCGCGAACGATCCGCTGACCTATCTCGGCCCCTACACCTATTTCACCTACGCGGTCATGTATAATGATCTCGCCGACTCCGTGGATGAATATGTGCGCTTCAGCCAGGCCGAAATGGACCCGTATTCCGAGATTCAATACGCCTGGACGTTCGCGCGAGCCAACCGGGTGGCGAATTTCCAAGTGAAGGGAAAACAAGACAAAGCCTCGCTGGAAACCCTCGAATCCGTCTTCTTCACCTTCAAAGACCCTGAATTCCCGGATCGGGGCAAGACCCGGTCGGTTTTGATTCCGGCAACGGGTCGGAAATTAAAATTTACGTTTTGGTTGCAACCGGGAAAGGCGAACGTGGTCTATATCGTTCCCGGGCTGGGTTCGCATCGTCTGGCCGAACCCTCCCTGGCGCTGGCCGAGTTGGTTTACAAAAATGGCTTCTCCGCCGTGTGCGTCAGCAGCCCTTTCAACTCCGAGTTCATGGAACACGCTTCGACTGCGGCAATGCCGGCTTATCTGCCGGTGGATGGTCACGACTTGCACGTTGCTCTCACCGAGATTGATCACCGCTTGAATACGTTGTATCCAGACCGGGTGGGCAACAAAGCGCTGATGGGTTATTCCATGGGCGCATTCCAATCTCTGTTCGTCGCGGCCACCGAACCGACGAATCAGTTGCCGTTGATTAAATTTGACCGAATCGTCGCCATCAATACACCCGTCCGAATGGCGTATGGGATTTCCAAGCTGGATGAATTTTACCGGGCGCCCCTGAACTGGCCGGACGCGGAACGAGCCGACGACATCGAAAACACCTTTCTCAAGGTGGCCGCCTTGAGCAAACTCTCACTCACGCCGCGATCCTCCCTGCCGTTCAGCGCCATCGAATCCAAGTTTCTCATCGGAATGACGTTTCGATTCATGCTGCGGGATATTATTTACAGCAGTCAGCGGCGAAATAATGAGGGAGTCCTGCAACATCGGATCAGGAATTTCAGGCGCACCCCCGTGTATCAGGAAATTCTTAAGTATTCCTACCAGGATTATTTTGAGAAGTTTGCGATTCCGTATTATCAGGCCCGAGGCATGGCCTCGCCGGCGGCGGAAACGCTGGAAAAAGCCGGTGATTTACGGACGTATGACGCCGGTCTGCGCGCCAACCCCGACATCCGCATCATCGTCAATCAAAATGATTTTCTCCTGACGGACGAAGACCTGGCCTGGCTCCACGCCACTTTTGCCCCGGAACAATTGACGGTCTTCGCGCAAGGCGGTCACTTGGGAAATCTTTCCAATCCGACGGTGCAAAAGGCCATTTTGGCAGCGCTGACGCCTATGAAGCCGCCCCAACCCAAATCTGAATGAGCCCCGGCGGGGAGTAAGGCAGCCAACTCGGCGGCGGTCTCGGCTTGCAGACGCTCCAGCGTGCCCACCTGCGTCTGCAACGCGGACACCGCATATAGGAGGTAGGGTTATACCCCATAGAGAAGTCCCTGCCCATCACGTAACGTCACTCCAGAAAGCGACCCAAACTGAATATGAAAAGAGTCCTGTTTTTAACCGGCATTATCGCCCTCATCACCACTACCGGATGTATTGTTCCGGAAGGCGAACGGCACGGGCACGCGAGATACGAAAGACATCCCGAAGTCATAGTAGGACCTCCGGCAGTCGTAGTGCGCCCGCCGGAAGTCATCGTGCGGTAGTTCGCGTTCGTGATGAGTAACGGCAGCCTGGTTGAAAAGCGGCTCAATCACAAAGACCGGGGCTTTCATGACGCGCCAAGCGGTTTGAAAATGTCCCACTACAAAATTCCACTGGCCGCCAAAGTGGCCGGGACCGTCTTTCTCGCCGTTCTCGTTCCGATTTATTTGAACACCTATGGGCCCGCCAATTTTTTATGGTTCTGTGATGCCGCCCTCCTTCTCACGGTGGCGGGCATGTGGTTGGAAAGCTCCCTGCTCATCAGCATGTGCTCCGTGGGCATTCTGCTTCCGCAATGCCTCTGGCTTGCGGACTTCGGCGGCAACCTTCTGGGGATTCACCTTCTGAGCCTGACCGGTTACATGTTCGAACCCGGACTTCCGCTTTTCACTCGCGGGCTTTCGCTTTTTCATGGATGGCTGCCCTTGCTGCTCGTCTGGCTCCTGGTCCGCCTGGGCTACGATAAACGGGCATTGTCTGCCTGGACCGGCCTGGCCGCAGGGTTGGTGCTCGTCTGCTACCTTTTTACCCCGCCCGCGGGCGCCCACCTGGCCAACCCCAACATCCCCATCAACCTCAATTACATTTACGGATTCAACGACCGGCAGCCGCAACACTGGGTCAACCAAAATCTTTATGTCATCCTGTGGCTTGGCGTGCTGTGGCTCGGCGCCTTTCTCCCCACCCACCTGGCCTTGCGCCACATCTTCGCCGCGCCACCGCCGGCGGCCGGCCTGAAACTCGCCATTCGATTGCTTGAATCATCCCAGCGTGCTCGCCAGGGCTGGATTCATAAATGTTTGGTAGGGTAACACCCCATGGCGCCCACACGCTTTTGGATTATTCTCATTCCATGAATAACCAAGCGAACCACATTCGCACATTGAAAGGAACATTATGTTGGGAACTATTCTATTGATTCTACTCATTCTTATGTTGATCGGCGCACTTCCTACGTGGCCACACAGCCGGAGTTGGGGTTATTACCCGAGCGGCGGACTGGGCTTGCTTTTGGTTGTTCTGGTTATCCTGCTTCTGCTGGGCAGAATTTGAAGCGGGTGGGCTGTACTCCATCGGTGGCAAGGGTTCGCAGTCGAATGGATCAAATGCCGGGCACGTTATCGCAGGCGATCAACAAAAGAAGAATCAGTTGATGAAAACCTCCAGCCGGCGACCTCTGACAAAGCCGGAGGCTTGCAGGGTTGGAGGCGGCTCAAGGCCACCGGGCTGCGCCGCGATCATGCTCGGTTTACTGTTGCTGGTTGGATATTCCAGTCCGACCTCACGGCTGGCTGGCGCGCCATTGTTTCCACTCACGGACAAACGCGGGGCCAACATGGCGCCTGAATCGGCCGGGCCAACCCTCCACCTGGACTATGGTCGCGGCAAATCGCCAGGCAATCCGGTTGCCGAATTCATGTATTTCGTGCCGCTAATCTCGCTGGAGCCGGTTTTCGTCGTCAAGAGTCCCGGCAACACGCAACGCGTGCGGATAGTGTCCGCCACACGGTCCTTCACGGCCACGTCATTCCTGGTGACCTGCGAATTCGAGTTCGCCGGCGAAGGCAATCAACAAAACGTTTTTGACCACACAGAGAAAATCCGCCGGCACGAGCGAGAGCTCGAGGAAGGCGGCTCGCTCAACCATCAGCTCGGTTCCATCAACGTCGAAGAGGCAGGCTGGGTCAGCATCGAGGTGGAGGGAACGATGACCGGCCGCGTTCCGACCGTGACTGAGGTCCGGCTGCGATTCAATGGCCGCGGACGGCCGAGCCCCGTGACCATTGGTCTCCACGACATCCGGTATCTCGACGGCGCGATCCGGATCCGCAATGAAAGTGTTGCACGAGTCAACACCCTGACTTTTCGAAGAAAGCCAGGTCCGGCCAGAATGGATATTACGGTGGGGTCGGTGAAACGGAAGGACGCGGGCAGTAATTTTTGGCAGAACCTCATGGGCGGCCTGAAGGCGACTACGGTGAACCTGCTTCTCGAGCCGATCCCGGTGGAACCAGCCGGCAACGAAACGATGCTCGAATTCGGTTTCGCCCTCGCGTCGAAAGCTCCGGCGTTCACCTTCCCGCGCGCCAGAAACTTGAAAGCGGGCGCCATGTTATCTGCGCACGAAGCGATTGCGTCAGACTGATTCTTTGAACGCATGAAAGCAAATCCACTGAAGGAAAAGCCCTTGACCGGGAATTCCGCCGGCAGCGGTGTGGGGATCCCGGGGACGGGGTGAACACCTCGTAGCGCCGGCAAGCGTCTCCCCCTTATTTTTTATCCTGATATGAAAGGTAGGGTAACACCCCATACAC
>PLQC01000057.1 GCA_003159675.1 Limisphaerales bacterium | reverse complement strand
TTTTCTGCGAAAGTCGGGCTAGGTATAAGGGGTGTTTTGCCGGAAATTGAATAATGCCGAAATCGGTTGACGATACACGTCGTCATCCCGGCAAACACGACGGAGACGATTTGTGTTCCTGCCGGCGACGCAGCCTGTGGCTCAATGAAGTCGGCGCACAGCGGCGACGCAACATGCGCCAATCGCAGGAACGAACCCCGCACTCGCAGGCTACTCCCTGCCGTCAAATTGTTCCGGATCCAGCGGTTTGCCGGTGCAAGGATCGACCTTCAGCGGGTTCGAATCCTTTTGCTTCGGCCAACGATAGGCTGTGCCGCTCCGGGGCCGGTTGCTGGCGGTCATCACATTGGCCCGCCATGCCGGATCATTTTCGGCTGGTTGTTGCCCATGTTACAGAGGGCTTCATGGAGATTTACCGCTGCGCGGACGCGGATTGACGGGGTTCGGTGATGCCGGGCCAATCGTCCGTGCGGAACGGCACCGCGGGAAGACCCGCTCCATTGTAGAGAGTGGCTGCCGGGTAGGATTGCCAGGCATAACGCGCCGCTTCAGGTTCGGGCACCATTGGAGACGATACCACGATCGCGTCGCCCTCGATCCTGGCATCAGCCCAGTGCCATTTGCGGTCCTTTCCAGCGAGTGAGAATTCTTTCAATTTGTCGCCCTTCACCACCAAGCCGCCATCGGTGTGGTCGAAGTGAAGTTTCATCGTTCCGGGGAGAAGCTCAGCCGACTTGAACGTCGGCCCTTGATACGGGAGCTTTTCGCCATAATGCTGCGTCAGGGCGCAGAGCGCCAGACGTTCTCCGACCACCTTCTTGTCCTTCGGATGGATGTTATCCGGATCGCCAGTATCGATGCAAACGGCCACGCCGGAATTGGGAACGTTACGGGCCGTTAGAGCTTGCGCCTCGCGCAACTCGGCCCAGGAGGCTTCGGTGGGGGCGTCCTGATGATGCATGAACGCGGGCAGGCTGACGATGTAGAAGGGAAAATCTCCCTGGCCAAACAGTTTCCGCCAGTCTCCGATCATGGCCGGAAGCAGCGTCCGGTACTGATAAGCCCGTTCGCTGTTGGCCTCGCCTTGATACCAGATGACTCCGGTGATGGCGAGTGGCGCCAGCGGTTGAATCATGCCCTGATACAAAACGGAAGGCATGATGGGATAATTTTCAAACCCCAGCGGCAGCGGGTGCGGTGGCCGGGCGTCCACACTGAGCGCTCCCTTCCATTCGCCCGCAAGCGGGATGACGGTGTCGTCGCCCAGCACCAGACGAAGTCCGTCCGCTTTGGTCATGAATCCGCCCTGCGGTTTCATCTTGAAAACGCGGATGGTCACGAGGTTCTTGCCCGGCTTCAAAATGCCTTCCTTGATCTGGTAAGCCCGTGGATTTTCCACCCAGGAACTTGCTCCGACCCAACGGCTGTTGATGTAGGTGGTGTCCATTTTCTCGATGACACCCAGGTAGATCGTGGCCTTTCCGGCGGGCAGCGGATCCGGGAGCGTGATTTCCTTGCGGAACCAGCAAACTCCGGGGACATCGGCCATTCCCAACTCCTGGAAGCCACTGGGAATCTGCACCGTTTTCCAATTGGAATCGTCCAGATCGACGGCGGCCCATGTATTGCTCTTCAACCCGATATCATAATCGTCATACCAAGGCATGATGTAGTTGCCATACTCCGGTCCGCCATTGGCCTTGAGCCGTGCCATCTCGGCCAGTCCCGCGTCAAAATCCTGCAACCGGTGAAGTGTCTCGGGACTGGCCCAAGTTTCCGCCGGCGTGCCGCCCACGCAATCCTGGACCAATCCGATAGGAACATTTATGTCCTGCTGCACTCTCCGGCCGAAGAAGTAAGCCACTGCGGAGAATCCGCCGCCGTCGGCCACGGTTTGAGGCGAACAGATCTTCCATTCACCTTGCGGCACGGCCGTTGCTGAATAGGAAACATGTTGGCGGACAGTGTAGAGGCGAATCTCCGGATGGTTCGCCGATTTGATTTCATCGACGCCATTTCGCGTTCGCCCAAGGCCGAGCTCCATGTTGGACTGTCCGCCGCACAGCCAAATGTCGCCCACCAAAACTTCATGCAACTCCACCGTTTGCGGCCCATCAATGTTGATGGTGTAGGGTCCGCCGGGTGCGGGGGGTTGAATCGTTGCCTGCCAGCGACCGTCCGCACCCGTCACCGTCTTCGCGGTGTGTCCGGCAATTTCCACCCGCACCACCTCCCCGGGCTTCGACCATCCCCAGATCGTATTGGGTTTCCCACGCTGGAGAACCATGTTATCGCCGAACATCGGGCTGACGAACGGCAGGGAGGTTTCGGCCGCGATGGCAGTGATACCTGCGACGAACGCCCCAATGAGAGTGCAAACAGATTTGCGGAGCATGATTCGGATTGTGAATTTAGAGAAGGGATTTGTGATCAAACGCGAACTTCAGCAAACTGTGGCTGCCGTAGAGATTCAGTTTGTGACAGATGTTGAGCCGGTGGTTGTCAACGGTTTTGACGCTGATCTGCAACAGGCCGGCGATCTCCTTGCTGGTGCGGTCCTCGGCGATCAGCTTGAGAATGCGCCGTTCGGCGGAGGTCAAATCCTCGATCTGCGGTTTGCTCAGAAGCAGGGCATGCACGCGGTCGCTGCGGCGCCTGCCGATCTCGGACATGGACTGGCTGATGAAGGATCCCCCCTCCGCCACCTTCTCCAAAGCTGCGAGAATGTCGTCCACGGCGTTTTCCTTGAGCACATACCCCCTCACGCCCAGGTCCATCGCCGCGTTGAACATGTCCTCCTCCTTGTACATCGTCAGAAAGACCACGTGCACCGGCGACTGGCTTTTTTGCAGCGCCCGCGCCATCTCCAACCCGTTCAGACGGGGCATGTCGATATCGAGAACGACAATGTCCGGCCTGCACTCCGCCACGAGGCTGAGCGCCGACCGGCCGTCGGAGGCTTCCCCGACGATTTTGAACAGGGGATGTTCCTCGATAATCTGGCGCAGGCCGCGTCGGAACACCGGATGATCATCCACGATCAGCAGTCTGACTTCCTGTTTCATTCTGGGGATTGGGCAAAGGGATTTCCACCGTCAAACTGACGCCCTTGCCGGGTTGGGAATCCAGGACGATTTTTCCGCCGAGGATCCGGGTGCGTTCACTGACGCTGGTGAGCCCGAAGCCGGCGCCGGGCGATTCGTCGGGGTTCGTCAGGCCCATCTCAAACCCGCGGCCGTTGTCCCGGATGGAAATGGAAACGATCGACGCCTGTTTCTTGACGACCACGGTGGCTTCCGTGGCCCCGGAATGCTTGACCACATTGTTCACGCCTTCCTGGACGATCCGGTAAATGTTGATCTCGGATTCATTGTCGAACAGGCCGTCGATTTCGTCCACATGATTCGCGAACACGATGGGGCAGTTCTCGGAAACGCGCCGCAGAATTCCGCGGATTGCCTGTGTCAAGCCGAGGCGGTCGAGCTGGTAGGGGCGCAGATCATGCGTGATCTGGCGCACTTCTTCGATGGCTTGGGAAGCCACGCCGGAAATCTCATTTAGACGTTGCAGCAGTACAGATTCATTGACCACAGGTTGCATCGCCAGGCGGGCCTGATTCTTGATCACCAGGAGATTCTGTCCGAGGCTATCGTGCAGATTGGCGGCGATCCGGTGCCGTTCCCTCTCCTGACTTTGGATGATTTGGCGGGAAAATGCGAGTTGGGCGGCTTGTTGCCGTTCCAGGCGCCGGCGCAGCAGGTAGATTCCAAGGAGAGCCCCCATCAGCACAGTGAGCAGCATGCCAATCAGCGCCGCAGCCTCTTTCCACGTCCACCAGGGTGCCCCCCCCAGCAACACTACATCCCGCGGGCTGCGCAAAGAAATCTGGAGAGAGGCCATGGAAGGATTTTCCCAGTCGGTTTTTCCCGCGGCCAGCGAGGCAACCAGTTCGACCTCGCACACCCCGGTGACCTGGATGAGGCTGCCTGCCGCGAGGTGGGGCAATTCCCCCTGACTCCGGGAGAGCACTGCCTCGAAAACACGTTGTCCCTCCTGCAGCTCCATAACCTGGCTCGATCCTCTGGTCTTTTGCGTCAGTAAATTGGCCTTCAACTGAACCAGGGTGCCGCCATCTCTGCCCGCCACAATCTTGCTCAGATCCAGGCTCCGGGGCTTCAACGGTTGGCCGGTGCCAACCTTGCGCACAAGGGCTTCGGTCACTGCGTGGACGGAACTCCCCGCCTCCGGGAACCCCACCACCTCGACCAAATCCCCGACCTGCACCGAATTTAGATCCCGGGTTTGCACACGCGCGCCTCCGGACACATCCTGGATGAAAAACGTTTGTTCAGTCCGATAGGTCACCGCGCCCGCCACCTTCACCCGATGCACCCATTGCAGGTCCGTGCCGCCGGCATTCAAACCCGCCATCGGAGATGCCCGAATCGCGAAAGGATCTTCCGGCGCTTCCTCCTCGACATCGACGAAACTGCGCGACGGGACCAGCAACAATGGCGTGTCCCGTATTTCCAGCGACATGACCCCTCGGGCACGCAGCGTCGCATCCACGTAACGACTCAACGCATTCGTTGTGACCCCGCCAATCCAGATGGAGATGGGACCTGTCTTCCCCGCTAACACCATCGTGCCATTTGCATCCACCGAACGCACGACGCCTTTGATCTCAGTCCATAGGCCGTCCCTGATTCCGACTGCTGAACCGTCCGCCAACTGAGTCACTGGTTCGGGCATGAAGCGCCGGCCGAGCACGGCGACCACTGTGGGCCGGAGGGCAGGAGAATACCTGCCAGGCAAGAGGTTTCCTCCAAGTTCAACCCCTATCCCCACCTGGAGCTGCGCTCGCAGGGACCGATCCACCTGCGGAACAAAAATAGAGGCGCCCGCGTCCTGGATGAACAGGCAATCCTTGTTGAACACCCGATCGTTGAAAGTGACCACGCCGCGGGTGAAATAATACCCGCCCAACGTGGGATTGGTATAGGCCGGTGTCAGATAGTATGGCGCCGCTGACGCGGATGAGTCCCAAATTCTTTTTGCAGGTTCGATAAAGGAGACGTGTTGCTGCGTGGGCGCCCAGATGATGCCCGGCATTAACTGGCCGTTCGCACCGTACACCTCTTCGCAAACACCTTGGACCCTCACCCGCCAGTCCTGCGGGGGGTGAGGCCACTTCCCGCTGCAGTTGGCCACCCGCACTTGCGCACGACCCTGGCCGCCATCCAGTTCCAGGGTGGCAGTGTCTCCAACGGTTGCCATAAAGCTCACCGTGCCCTCCACCTCCACCCAGCGATAGTTGCCTTCTGGAAGCAGTTCCTGGCCGAGCGTGATCCGGCGTGGTTCCGGCCAGAGCCCCGGGCCCAGACGGACCGCCTTTACTCCTTCCACAGTCAACGCCGATTCGAAAGGTCTTGGGCCCGTCAGTGTGGTGAGGTTGCCGGCCGAGAAATTGGTCCAGTATTCCCGCAGAATGCCGTTGGTCCCATGGCCGGAGTTCCCGGTCATCAACGATTGGTCCCGATTGTCCACCCAGGGAGCAAGATAGCGTCCGTCAATGACGGATTGTTTCAAACCCGGTCCCTGCCAGGCGACTGCCAGATTGTCATCCTCGGTCAATTGCTCCTGGAATGCCTCAATGTAGTAGGGCCGGCCGGCGCGCAGCAAAATGGTCTCGGAACGTTGTGAAGGAAAGTGGAACCATTCGTGTTGGCCCACCCAGTCGCCTTCCTTCACCAGGGCGATTTTCCTGACCTTCGCCGGGTCCTCATCCGGACTCAGCCACAACTCGGAGGAATTATCGCTCGCAATCCAAAACGTATAATCTCCCGTCGCCGGCGGATACAAATAGCCCCGCATTCGGGTCAGATGGTAATCTCCCCAATTCGATGGAGCCTCGAACAACGCCCGGATGTCCCATCCTGAAGGCCTGTACGGGAAGTCCGGAAAAGTCACAAAGTATGGCGAACAGTTGGCGCCCTCCAGGGAAAGAAGCTGGCCCGGTTCGAGGGAAACGGCCTTCACGGCCTTCATATCCAGATTCACGGCGATCGCACCGGTCGCATCCTGCAACACCAGGAGCTGGCGATTCGTATCCACCAGAGTGATGGTGCCGGTCAGGTGAAAGGGGCACCCGCGAAGGTAATCCTGAGTGGGTAAAGCCCGAAATTGATTGATGTTCGTCAGGATTTGAGAGGGCTGCCCCACTGCCAAATCACCGGCGCGCGCCGCCTGGGAATCGTCAGCCCCGCGCACCAGCATGCTGCCGCTCAGCCAAAGGATCAGAAATGGGCGCAAGGCAGGCATCGCTCCCACACTCTAAAACCACGTCGCGATGTGTCCAGGCATAAGTTCTCCACGCCGTAATCCGGCGCACGGCACGATGCTCCGCGCTCCGGAGTACTGAGCCCGGATATTGCCGTTGATGCTTCCTTCCCGCTCGATGGCTGTCGCGAAGGAAAACCTGCATCACACGCTTTCAAGGCAGCGCGCGACTTCAATCATTGGGTATGATCGTCCACATCCCTTTGGGAACCCGGATTACCCCCGTACCGATGGTGTCGTTGGTCTTAAGGGTTTCCACGTGGTAATCGTGGAAGAGATAATTGAATCGATAGCCCTGAACACGGTAAAGGTCCTTTCCCTGATTGCCCTGTTGGTCTGAGTACGGATTGACTTGGTAACATTCTGAGGCAGACCCGGCCCCGACAGGGCCCAGGCAGATGGCAGGCCAGACATTGCCGGCAAAACTCTGCTCAGAGACCTCTTCCGCCAACAGAATCGATCCGCTGACGTCTTTCACAACAGAACTCTTAAAACTCTGCGCGTCAAAATCGGGCATACCGCTTGGGTCCTGCCACCAGACTCCAACGCCCAGAGACGTATCGGTCAAGGTATACTTGGCGCCAAAAGTTGTCGTCGAAATTCCAGAAATCTGAGGACAGCCAACCATGGCATAACTTCGTCTCCCATAAAGCCCGTCAGGGGGGTTCGGGTCCCAGGAAACGTTCGGACCCCGGTCACCGGGGCATCGTTCGATCTTCGGGGATTGGTCAATGTCCAGGAAACCGTCCAGCATGTCCGCATCGGAAACCCTGCCGCCGATATAGCGGTTAATATAGGTGTCCCAAGCAAGTTGATACGAACTGGCGGTCGTGGAGCCGATGCCATAGGCGGCTGGCGGAAACATATCGTTATGGTCGCCGGTGAAAAGATTGATGCCGGTCCCAAGCTGTCTCATTTGGGACATACATTGTAATCTGGTAGCTTTACTCTTCGCGGCCGCCAAGGCCGGCAGCAATAGAGCGGCCAATATGGCGATAATCGCGATAACCACCAATAACTCGATCAGGGTAAATGCCAGGAAACACGCAACCGCTCCGGCAGTCCGGGGCGGAATTGACTTCAAATGGACTCTCAAGCCGTTTCTCATAGGGTTCTTCTTCAGTTAGCGATCTACTAAAACAACCTTCCACTGCGAACTGATTGCGTATTTCTTTCCCGGTGGTGGCGGGGGAACCTGAAGATGCGCCGCCGCAACGAAATCCTCAAAACCGGAAGGCGTGCTGTGGTTCCGCGCAATGAACCTGTGCAACTCTCTCGTCAATTGAGCCACAGTCGCATTCATATCCCCACCTCCGGGAACAGCCACCACGGTCGGGGCCGCAGGCGCCGTAACTGGCGCGGCCGGCGGAGTTCCCTGCGTTGTCGACACCGACGCGGAGGGAGCGGGCTGGTCTGGCGATGGTGATGCGCTGGACTGGGTGGCAGCCTCGTGCTTCGAGCAACCGGCCGCCAGTACGACCACGACCACCAGCATCACCATGCAATTCATCATACTGCTTCTCAATCGGATGCCACTTTGTAATCCCTCAACTCAGTTCATGATAACATCTTCTTGATAAGTTTACCGCCTGCCGCTGGCTTTAACATAGGTGGAAACACCTACTGCGGATGCCATCCCATCAACACGATCGGTATCAAGCCGCGGGCGCCTCTGTCTGTGAAAAATGTGCGCTTAAACCCGAAAAACTACGGATGGTGGCTCAAAAGCGCATAGCAGGCTGTTGAAAAAGGCATCTTTTGAGAAATTGACCTTTAATGTCCGAGGAAATCCGCATGTTTTTTGTGCATGAAAAACCGTTTTTCAACAGCCTGATAGGGGTCGAAGATCGAACTCTGTCTCGATCGACCGTTCGCTGTTGTTCGAACAATTCAGCCGGTTTGGAATCGTTATTGACCTTAGAAGGGTTGATGCGCCATCGTGCTATTGCGACGATGCTGGACCGGTCCGGCCGGATTCAGCTTTGCGCCGAGATGCACGCCATTCTGGCCCGAAGACAACTCAGCCCGAACGTCACGCGACTGGACGTTTTGGCGCCGCGCATTGCCCAAATCCGGCAGCCCGGCCAGTTCGTCATCGTCCGCCTCCAGGAGAACGCGGAGCGAATACCCCTTACCATTGCCGATGCCGATGCCAATGCGGGCTCCATTGCGCTCGTCATCCAGTCGGTCGGCAAGAGCACGCGCGAATTGGTGGCGTTAAAACCCGGGGAATCCATCAGCGACCTCGTCGGCCCTCTCGGTCATCCCACGGAGATGATCGAGTCTGGCGCCGCTCTTTGCGTCGGGGGAGGCGTGGGCACAGCCGTGGTGCATCCGATTGCCCAGGCCCTTGCACGACGAGGCGTGCGGGTGGCCAGCATCATCGGCGGACGCTCCCGGGAATGGGTCGTCTTCGAAGAGGAACTGCGGCGCCTCGGGCCTGTCGAGGTTTGCACCGACGACGGCAGTTACGGCCGGAAGGGATTCGTGACCGATGCGGCCCGACAGACGCTCGATGCCGGCGGAATCGACATCGTTTACGCGGTGGGTCCGGTCCCAATGATGCGTGCGATGGCCAACCTCACCCGGTCGTTTGGCGTGCGGACGATCGTGTCGCTGAACCCCGTCATGATCGACGGGACCGGCATGTGCGGCGGATGCCGGGTGAGCGTCGGAAACGAAACACGATTCGCCTGCGTGGACGGCCCTGAATTTGACGGTCACCAAGTGAATTTTGATGAATTGATGGACCGGCTTTCCATGTACCGCGAATTTGAACAGCAGTCCATTGCATGCGCCGACGGCGACTGCCGGCTGGGGCAACGCGCCTCTTCCTCCTGATCCGCAATGCCCGGGAAACTCACCACCCAGCAGCGCCTGCGGATCAGGCGCCAGAACATGCCCGAGCAGGATTCGGCGCGGCGCGCGGCGAATTTCGAGGAGGTCAATCTCGGCTTCAGCGAGCAACTGGCGTTGCTCGAAGCCGACCGCTGTCTTCAGTGCAAGAACCCGCGCTGCGTCACCGGTTGCCCGGTCGGCGTGAACATCCCGCGGTTCATCGACCTGCTCGCGAAAGGGAAAATCTCCCAGGCGGCACAAAGCCTCTTGTGCGACAACGCGCTGCCGTCGATCACCGGCCGCGTTTGCCCCCAGGAAACCCAATGCGAAGTCGAATGCGTCCGCGGCGCCAAGAGCCAACCGGTCGCCATCGGCTATCTCGAACGCTATGTGGCCGACTGGGCGCGCGCCCACCGGGGTCCTCCAGCCACGACGACGACCCCGCCCACCGGCAAGCGCGTGGCCGTCGTCGGCTCCGGGCCGGCGGGTCTTACCGCCGCCGGAGACCTTGCCCGCAGGGGACACGCCGTCACGGTGTACGAAGCGCTGCACAAACCCGGCGGCGTGCTCGTCTATGGCATCCCCGAATTTCGCCTCCCCAAAAAAATCGTCGCCCAGGAAGTCAGGCGGCTCGAAGAAGCCGGCGTGAAAATCGAGTGTAACGTGGTCGTCGGACGCACGTACACCCTTCCGGAACTCCGCGAGCGTTTCGACGCCGTGTTCATCGCCAATGGCGCCGGACTGCCCGTCTTCATGCGCGTGCCGGGCGAGAATCTGAAGGGCGTTTATTCCGCCAATGAGTACCTCACGCGCGTCAACTTGATGGCCGCCTACCAGTTTCCCCGCACCGACACCCCCATCCTTCGCGGCCAGCGCGTGGCCGTGGTCGGCGGAGGCAACGTCGCCATGGACTCGGTCCGAACCGCCAAACGACTGGGCGCCGAATCAGCCGCGATCGTTTACCGCCGGACCCGGAACGAATTGCCCGCCCGCACGGAAGAGGTCAAGCACGCCGAGGAGGAAGGCGTCCAGTTCCATTTCCTCGCCGCACCCATGGAAGTCGTCGGCAACGACAAACGCTGGGTCTCGGGCCTGAGGTGCCTTCGCATGAAACTCGGCGCGCCGGACCCGTCCGGCCGGGCAAAACCCGAGCCGATTCCGGGTTCCGAATTCCTGCTGCCGTGCGATGTCGTGGTGGTGGCCGTCGGCACGCGCGCGAATCCGTTGCTGACTTCAACATGCCCGGAGCTGAAGTTGAACCGCCAGGGAAACGTCCTCGTGGACGACAACGGCATGACCAGTCTTCCCGGCGTTTTCGCCGGCGGCGACATCGTCCGCGGTGCCGCTACCGTCATCCTCGCCATGGGCGACGGCAAACGCGCCGCGCGGGCCATCGACGACTATTTGAACAAGAGCACGACGATCTGAGCCACCCGTTATCGTTATCGGGTTTTCGTCACATACAAGGCGCCGACAAGCCGCTCCCCGGGCGACAGCGGGATGGACAGGTCTTCGGGAATCGGGATGAGACGATAATGGTAGGCCGGGTCCACGGCCACGGCGGTGTCGGCACGGAAGTTCCGGCCGTGGTAGGTCTCAACCCAACCCGAGAAATACTGCTCGGTTCCCGGCCGAAAGAAGAGTCCGTTCGGAAGGCAGAATACCGCCGCCGGCCGGGCGAGAGTTATTTCCCGGGCGGTTTCGAGCTGCTTCTCGCGCGTATCATGATGGGGGCTGTACAAGGGAAGGAGATTGACGTAGCGGGTGGCCGAAACGCGCCGCGCATAAAAGAGGGCTTCGGCCTCCATGGCGAACAGGAACACCCGGTCCTGCGGCTGCGTCACCTCGGCGATACGTCTGCCCATCTCGGGCATCTCGGCAAATGGATTGCCCGGGTAGATTCTCCGAACCGCTTCCGCAGGTGAATACACAAACAGAAAGGGAAACAACACCGTCGCCGGTGGCAAAACCAGAAGCAGGACCAGCAGCGATCCCCGGCCCCAGGCGGAAATCCCGCTCCAAAACCGGGAACGATACACCACCTCCGCTCCCAGCGTCGCGGTGACGCACAGCACGGGCAGCAGTTGCTGGAAATAATGCGCAAAAAAGAATCCACTCGCACTGACTCCCACGAGGCTCGTCATGAGCCACCCGCCCAGGAACAGCAACCACTTCCTCCGGCCTGCCTGCCAAACACCCGCAAAACCCGCGACCGACAGAATCCAAACCCCCGCCTGCGTCCGCCAGAGCGTCGTGAGCGTCTGCGCGCAATTCTCCAAACGCTCCCTCCACGGGGTTGCGTCGGCGTACTCCAGATTGTAAGTGAACACCCAATAGATGAAATCACGCAGCGCGTGGTGAACTGCAAAATACATCGCGATGAGTCCCCAGGAAGCGGCGAGTCCCGTCGTGGACCATGCGGCAAATGACAGCGTCTCTCGCAGCCGCCTTCCGCCCGTGGCGAATGCGAAATAACACGCGATGAGAAAAAGCCAGTTGACGGCGGCCACCTGTTTGAAGGCGACCGCGATACCGCTCAGCACGCCGCACACTATCATCAGAAGAACTCTGCGACGGCCGCCGGATGCCGCCGAAAGGAAGGCGAGTTGGGAAAGTATCAGCGGAAGCAGCATGAACAACTCTGTATTTGCGGATGTCCCCTGCACGAGCGGATCTGTGGAAACAAGCGCGAACAGGGCGGCGGCAACCGCCGCCCAGGATCGGCCGACGAAGCGGGAGGCCAAAAAGAAGAGGGCGCAAGCCGACGACGCCGAGAACAGCAGCGCCATGACGTGGACGGAGCGAATCGATTCGAACGGCAGGCTCAAGGCCAGGTGGTACACCCAATAGATGGCGGGCGGTTTGTGGTCGATCCAATCACGGTAGGGAAGTTCGTGATACCCGAGCCTCCAGGCAATGTACGAGTAGCCGCCCTCGTCCCGCTCGAACGGGATGTCCAGCAGGGGCACCCGCAGGGCCATCGTCAGCAGCAGGAGCAGCCCCAAAACCAGAAGGATTCCCCGACGGGAGGAGCCGCTCAAAGGGGTCCCTCCGGAGTCCATGGTTGGTCGGAGCCTCGACTCGGGGCCGCGTCCGAACGCGGATCAAAGCCCGAGCCGTCCGATGAATTCCTGCGCCAGGAGTTCGTAGGCGGCGGCACCGCTGCTGTATTTGTCATAATGAATGATCGGCTTGCCGAAGCTGGGGGCTTCCGCGAGCCGCGTGCTGCGCGGAATCATCGTTTCAAAAACGCGCTCGCCAAAGTACTCGCGCACTTCACTCACAACCTGGGCCGCCAGATTCGTGCGCCCATCATACATTGTCATCACCACGCCCAGTATCTCCAGGCGCGGATTGATGCCGTTGCGCTGGAGCTGGCCGAGGATCCGGTTGATCATGGAAATTCCCTCAAGCGAATAGTACTCGCACTGGAGCGGCACGAGCAACCCATCGGCCGCCGCGAACGCGTTCAGCGTGAGGACGCCCAGCGAAGGCGGACAATCGATCAGAACCACGTCAAACTGCCCGCCGTCCAGCACCGGCTGCAACGCTTGTGCGGCACGCAGCAAATGATTGTCCGCCCGCGCCAGCTCGATGTCCGCCCCGCACAAATCCATCTCGCTGGGAATGACGCTCAGCCGGTCGAAAACCGTTTTCCGGATTTTGTCGGTCAGGCTCCCCTCGCCCAGCAACACCCGGTAAGCGCTCGCTCCCTCCTCCTTTTCCAGCCCCACGCCGCTGGTGGCGTTGGCCTGCGGGTCCAGATCGAAGAGCAGGACGCGCTTGCCAACCGCCGCCACGCACGCGGCCAGGTTGACCGCAGTGGTGGTCTTTCCAACCCCGCCCTTCTGGTTGGCAACAGCAACAACTTTGGTTGGCACGCATGACTTTTAATGAAACCGGGGCGGAGATTCAAGCATCCCTTGGCGATCCATGGCGCGACTTTCGCTGGATTTCGCGGCGCGCCGACGCCATCATGCGCTCATGAAATTAATCCTTTCGACGCACAACGTGACCTTGACCAAGGCGATCGAGGAGCACGTTCTCGACAAACTCGACAAATTGGAGCGCTTGGACAAGCGGGCGATCGACGTGCGCGTGACGCTCGAACACGACCACACGCGCGTGAGGGAGCGGCAGTTCTCCTGCTCGATCCGGCTGGCCGTGCGCGGACCTGACCTGTTTGCCGAAGACCGCGAAATCGACCTTTACGCGGCGATCGACCTGGTCGTGAAGAAAATCGAACAACAGATCCGGAAACGGCAAAATAAATACAAGGCTCGCAAGCATAAAGTCGCCGCCCGCTCCAAACAGACTCGCCAGGAAGAGGCGATTTGATGCGGGAAAATGGAATCATGACGGCTGAATGCACCCCCCTTCCCGCATTTTTCCATCCCTATTCTGCGTTTCCATGATTCTCCGGTCCCGCATCGTCCTGCCCGTTTCACAGCCGCCGATCGAGGATGGCGCCGTCCTCATCAAAGGCAACCGGATCGCGTCGATCGGATCCTGGAAACATCTTCGCGCCAGCAAGCAGGGCGAAGCGATCGACCTCGGAAACTCCATCCTCCTCCCGGGCCTCGTCAATGCCCACTGCCATCTGGACTACACGGACATGGCCGGAAAGGTCCCACCGCAAAAATCGTTCACCGACTGGATCAAGCTCATCACCTCGGCCAAATCGGAGTGGAACTATTCCGAGTTTGCGGAATCCTGGCTGCGGGGCGCGCGGATGCTCCTGCGCACCGGGACCACGACGGTTGCCGATTTCGAAGCGGTGCCGGAGCTGCTGCCGGAAGTGTGGACCGCCACCCCCTTGCGCGTGATTTCATTTCTCGAGTTGACGGGGGTCAGGAGCCGGCGCAAGCCGCGCTCGATCTTGCAGGAGGCCCTGGAACGCATCGAGTCGCTGTCGCGCGGCCGTTGCCGCGCCGCCGTGGCGCCTCACGCTCCCTACTCGACCGTCCCGGAACTGCTGCGGCGAACCGCCGCGGCCGCGCGCCGCCGCCGGTGGCCCCTGTCGATCCACGTCGCCGAATCCACGCAGGAATTCGAAATGTTCATGAACGGGAGCGGCGAGATGTTCGAGTGGCTTCGCCGCAACGAGCGCGACATGTCCGATTGCGGGGTCGGTTCGCCGGTCCAACACCTCGAACGCTGCCGGGCCCTGTCGAAAAACCTGCTCGCCGTGCATGTCAATTTCCTCGCCGCTCGGGACGCATCGCTCCTCGCCCGGAAGAAGGCCAGCGTGGTGCATTGCCCTCGAAGCCACTTCTATTTCCGACACCAAAAATTCCCGCTCCGCGAACTGACCCGCGCCCGGGTCAATGTCTGTCTCGGCACCGACAGCCTGGCAACCGTCTATAAGAAACCGAAGGAACCGGTCGAGTTGAACATGTTTGATGAAATGCGATCCTTCGCGCGCGCCCACTCGCGATTGCCCCCCGAAAAGATCCTCCGCCTGGCCACGCTCAACGGCGCCCTCGCCCTCGGCCTGGACCGCAAGATCGGCCGATTGTCCAAAGGCGCGTTCGCCGACCTCATCACGATTCCCTTCGCAGGCAACGCGGCGGAGGCTTATGAAGCGGTGCTCGATCATCGCAGGGATGTGTCGGCAAGCATGATCGACGGGAACTGGGCCGTCGAACCCGCGCCGCAATGAAGCCTGCGAACAGCCTCGACGGCGAATTGAGCCGGCGTCTTGCCGCGTTGCGGGAACAGGGGCTGTATCGGGAATTGCGGCGCGTGGATTCACCGCAGTCCGCCCGCATTCAAATCGGCGGCAGGACCCTGCTGAACTTCGGTTCCAACGACTACCTGGGCCTCGCCAACGAACCCGCCCTCAAGGAAGCCGCGGTGAAAGCCATCGAGCGGTTTGGCACAGGAGCCGGCGCCTCGCGGCTGGTCTGCGGCTCCATGGCTCCCCACCACGAACTCGATGAAGCCCTGGCCGCCTTCAAATGCAGCGAGGCGGCCCTCAGTTTCTCCACCGGCTACGCCACCGCCCTGGGAACCATCTGCGCGCTGCTCGAAAAGAACGATGTCATCCTCATCGACAAGCGGGTCCACGCGTCCATCGTGGACGCCGCGCGACTGTCGGGCGCCAAACTCCGCGTGTTTGCCCATAACGATCCGAATGACCTCGAGGACATTCTCAAATGGGCCGGCGCCCGAACTCCCAAATCGCAGGTCCTGATCGTCACCGAATCGGTCTTCAGCATGGACGGAGACCAGGCGCCGATGCGGGCGTTGGTGGATCTGAAGGACAAATACGGCGCATGGCTCATGGTCGATGAAGCGCACGCCGCCGGTTTGTTCGGGAAAAATCGGCGCGGCCTCGCGGAAGAGGCCGGCGTGAGCGACCGGATCGAGATCCAGATGGGCACCCTGGGCAAAGCGGTGGGCTCGGCCGGCGGCTATATCTGCGGCTCGCGCGTGTTGATCGATTTCCTTGTCAACCGGGCCCGGAGCTTCATTTTTTCGACTGCGCCGCCGCCCGCCGCCGCCGCCGCCGCGGTCGCCGGCCTTCGGTTCATCGAATCGAAAGCGGGCGCAGACCGCTGCCGCTCGATGTGGCGGCTGGTTTCCGAATGCACCTCGGGCCTCGGACTTCAAACCACAAACTCCCCCAGCGCCATCCTCCCAATCCTGATCGGCGACGAATCCAGGGCCGTGAACACCTCCGCCTTGTTGCGGGCGCAGGGCCTCTTCGTTCCCGCGATCCGTTATCCCGCCGTCGCCCGCGGCCGTGCCCGCCTGCGCCTCACAGTCACCGCGGGGCATTCGCCCGCAGACATTTCCACACTCACCGGCGCGCTTCACGACCTGGGGATCGGATTTTAAACTTTGGACAATGAATTCCTTCGCCCGACTCGACCGACGATACATCTGGCACCCGTTCACCCAGATGCGCGAATGGCTCCGGCGCGAGCCGATCGTCATTGTCGAAGGCCGCGGAGCGGTCTTGCGTGACGCCCGGGGCCGGCAATATCTCGATGCCAATTCCTCGATCTGGACGAATCTGCATGGGCACAACCACCCGGCGATCAACGGCGCGATCCGGCGCCAGTTGAACAAAATCGCGCATTCCTCCGCGCTCGGCCTGGCGAATGAACCGGCCTCAACCCTCGGTGCACTGTTAGTGCAAGCAGCAAACCCTGGGATTTCCGATTTACGATTGACGATTGAC
>PLQC01000063.1 GCA_003159675.1 Limisphaerales bacterium | reverse complement strand
TCTGGCATGGCAAGAACAGAAGATGGAACCGCTTCAACCGGGAAATGCAATAGACGAACAACACCTGTCGTTCGGTGCGTCCCGATGCTGCTGCCCAAATGAGCACAGCAGAAACGGCCACCGCTCAGCATTGCCAAGTTGTCCGAAAGGGATACGATGCATCCTCAAGATGAATCGGTATCAACGAACAGCGGGTCGGTTTCGGAAGGGACTGGCTCTGGCTGGATTCGAGCCGTGTGAAGGGAAACTTTCACGCACGGTTCTTAGGGGGGGCGTGGGTGGGTTAACTGCCTGCGCCTACCCGGCGGCGCCGCCGCGCGTATGGATTTTGAAGACCCTTTCGACGACCCACATCGGGCAAAACAACTGAATCATGGCACATTTGAAATGCGTTATCCGCTTATGACAAAGCAACTGCCCTCTTTATCCTCCAAGGTCTGTTGCTCCACGCTGGCCCTGCTGCTGAGCGCGGCCTGGTTGAGCGCGGGCGACCCCGCCACCTATGCGGGCCTCAAACCGGACGAGTTCATGAGGAACTGGCTCGTGCTCAAATCCATCCCGGTCTCCGCTGAGAAGTCCGCTGAGCCGGCCGAGGAAGTCCAAAAGAAAGCATTCACCGAAGATTCACTCAAGAGTCAGGGCGACGAAGCGAAGGCGCGTCCGCGACCCGGCTTGAAGCAAAGGATCGGCGAACGCGAACTTAAATGGGAATCAGTCCAGTCCAAAAGCGATGTAATCGATCTCAAAGCCGGCAGCAGCCCGAGCGATTATGCCATTGCTTACGCCTGGGCTGAAATTGCATTGCCAGAGAAAACCAAGGGCCTCCTCGGTCTCGGCAGCGACGATGGGGTGAAGGTTTGGCTCAACGGCAAATTGGTGCATGAGAATTGGAGCGACCGCCCTTGTGTTCCCGATGAGGATATTGTGCCGGTGGATTTCATCGCTGGCAAGAATCA
Source organism: Limisphaerales bacterium (assembly GCA_003159675.1). GTDB lineage: Bacteria > Verrucomicrobiota > Verrucomicrobiia > Limisphaerales > BOG-1460 > BOG-1460. The sequence goes on along the minus strand of PLQC01000063.1, from coordinate 6,074 downwards.
GCTCCTGTTGAAGGTGCAAAATATCCGAGGGGATTGGAGTTTCGCCTGTCGATTGTTGAGCCAGGAATCGCAGGCCAACAAGCTTATTGGCGCGGTGATGACCAGTGATGCGGAAAGCATCCAGAAGCTGCTGGGGCAGGGCCTGGATGTAAATGCGCAAGGCAAAGCCGGCGTGACGGCGTTCCAGGCGGCTCGCCTGCACGGCGACACTGAGATGATGCGATTATTGGCCAGCCGTGGCGCTGTTACCAACGCGCTGATGCCGCCGCCGGACAAACTGGTTGAAGCCCTCTTCACCCACGTCTTCACGAACGGCGCGCCGGGTGTGGCGGTGTTGGTTGCCCAAAATGGGAAGGTTCTTTTCAAAAAGGGTTACGGCCTTGCCGATGTGGACCACGGCGCCGGCTTTGCGCCCGACACCAAATCCCGCATCGGCTCCATTACCAAACAGTTTACGGCTTCGGCAATTTTGAGACTGCAAGAGGAAGGCAAGCTCAACGTGCAGGACAAGCTATCGAAGTATTTCCCCGATTTTCCGCGCGGCGATGAGGTCACGCTGCACCATCTCCTGACCCATACCTCGGGCATCCGCAGCTACACCGACAAACCCGGCTTCATCGACAAGGTCACTGCTCCGATCGAACCTGATGCGCTCATCAAATCGTTTCAGAACGATGCTTTCGATTTCGACCCGGGAAAGAAATGGCACTATGACAACTCCGGTTACTTCCTGCTGGGCAGGATCATTGAGAAAGTCTCCGGCCAATCCTACGGCGATTTCCTGCGGGTGAATTTCTTCGAGCCGCTGGGCATGACCAATACGGGTGTCCACCGCGCCGGCCTGGCGCTCGAGCACGAGGCACTGGGCTATCGATACACCGGCGGCGCGTTCACCAACGCGTTGGACTGGGACATGTCCTGGGCCGGTGGGGCCGGCGCGCTCTACTCGACGGTGGAGGATTTATTCCGCTGGAATGAAGGTGTCTTCGGCGGCAAAGTCTTGAAGGATGCCAGCTTGAAAGCCGCCTGGACACCCGTGAAGACGGAGGAAAACAAGGACGACGATTCAGGCAACGGCTACGGTTACGGCTGGTCCAGCGCCCATATGCGCGGCGCGCAGGAGATTTCCCACGGCGGCGGACTCAACGGTTTCAGCAGCTTCCTCATGCGGCTCCCGCGTGAGAACTTCACGGTCGCAATCCTCGCCAACGCGCAGCCGGGCGCTCCCGGCGCCGAGCCGGGCCAACTGGCCCATCTGGTCACCGAGATTTATCTCGGCGAGAAGCTCGATCCGCGCCCCACGCAGCAGGTGAACCCGGCCGTATCGGCGACCGCCTTTGATGTTCTCGTCGGCCGGTACGACTACGGCGTGGGGGTCATGACCGTAACCAAAGAAGGCCAGCACCTTTACGCCCAACTCGCCGGACAGCCGCGCTGCGAGATTTTCCCAAAATCCGCCACCGAGTTTTTTTGGAAGGTGGTGGATGCGCAAGTGATGTTCGTCAAAGACAGCCAGGGCAAAGTAACCAAAGCGGTCCACCATCAAGGCGGTCAGACCATCAATGCGCCACGCCTTGAAGATTTGAAGGAGGCGAAGGTAGATCCGGCAACGTACGATGCCTTCGTCGGCAAATACGATTATGGAGAGGGCAAGGCCATCCTGACTGTGTCTCGTGAAGGCGACCGCTTGTTCGCGCAGCTAACCGGCCAGCCTAAATTTGAAATCTTTCCCAAATCCCCCACCGAGTTTTTCTGGAAAGTGGTGGATGCTCAAATTCAGTTCGTGAAGAACGATGCTGGCAAAATCACCAAAGCCATTCACCATCAGGGCGGTCAAACGTTGGAGGCCCCAAAGATCGAGTGAGTCGGCTCAATTACATGAAAGTCTCGTGGTCAACACCTATAAAGCCCGGGCGGTCAACTGAAAAAAAGAGGTGGAGCCGAAGGTGTTTGTGACTTCCGTTAAGCGTCCTCAGAGCGGGAACTCCGGCTTGATTTCTGATCTACGGTCTCAGCGCATGTTTTGAAAATGCGATCATGATGCTTTGGCCAGGCGCTTGAGCATAAGACGAATCATGCAAATCCGAATCATCCCCTCGCTGTGATCAAGCCGGACTTCGTAATCCCGACAATGCCGCCGCGACTTGTAGAACCAAGCGAAGGTTCGTTCTACTATCCATCGCTTGGGAGCTTCTAAATCACGTTTCCAGATGAACGACCAAATCCCTTCGGAAAACGAAGTGAAATCCGGGAGGTTTTCTCCTTATTGGACCGGTGTGAGCATAAAACACTACTGCCAGATCAGGCTATGGCCGGAAGTTTGACAGCAAACTGGGTGATCTGTTCGTCGCTGTCTTCCAAGCTCAAATTACGTGAAGTCATCGCCCGACGTCCCGATGACGGACAACCATGTGATTGCCGCACATTAAATTGATGGCAGCCCGTTCAACTTTGCTTGCAAATATCACCCGCGCAGGTTGGCGATGTTCACAAATCCGCGTCCGCGTAGCAGGCAGACAGCGAGATATTCAGCAGCCTCTTAATTTTCGATGCAAAAATCAATTGGGCAGTAAATCTTCAAGAATGTCAGAGGTTTTTCTGACCAAACCGATGCGGGGAAATATCTTGGCAACCGTGAGCGCATGTTCTTCGGCTGACATGGCCGCCATGGCATCTTCCGCAAAAATCTGATTGAACCCATATTCAAAAGCAAACCGGGCTGTGCTCTCGACCCCGATGTTGGTCGCGATGCCGCACAGGGCAATGGTCGAGATGCCGCGCCTTCTCAACGCCAATTCAAGTTCTGTCCCGTAAAAAGCACCCCACTGGTGCTTGGTAATCACGAAGTCGCCCGATTTCGGCCCCATTTCCGGAACAATTTCCGTCCAGTCCGGCGGCGGGGTTTGCGTCGGCCACGGTATGTCAACAAGGGGTCTCAGAACGTCTTTACCGTCCGCAGAAAATGCCACCCGCACCAAAAATACNNAGATCAATGACGACCAGCGCCGTCTTGGCCCGGTCAATGAATGCGTTTTTCATGCCCGGCATATTGCCACTTTTCATGCCCACACGCACCAAGATATAAATGCTTCGCCGGGCGTCTTGATTTTCATCCTGAGACTCGATTGGAACGAAGTAACCGGGTAACATCTGCTCGTCGATGCCATCTGAAGAAGCTCCAACACCCACACCCCCTGCCAGTGTTCCGCCAGGATTCATTGCGCAGCCGCAGCCAACGGGGAGCGTGTCATGGCGTGATACTTTTGCCGCCCTGAAACATCGCAATTTCCGGCTGTTCTTCATCGGTCAGCTCGTATCGCTTACCGGAACCTGGATGCAGACCACCGCTCAAGGCTGGCTCGTTTATCAGTTGACCGGATCGAAGGTGTTGCTGGGCACGGTGGCGGCCGTCGGAACTTTGCCCATGCTGGTGTTTTCTCTTTGGGGTGGCTCTGTGGCTGACCGACATCCCAAACGCACCGTTATTTTCTACACCCAGATTGGAATGATGCTCACGGCCTTCGTGTTTGCCGCGCTGGTGGGGAGTGGCCACATTCAAACGTGGCATATTCTTGTGCTGGCGGCGTTGGGCGGTGTGGCGATGGCTTTCGACATGCCCGCACGGCAGGCATTTATGGTCGAGATGACCAGTCGCGAAGACCTGATGAATGCGGTGTCGCTGAATAGTTCCATCGTTAATGGCGCACGGGTCGTCGGCCCCGCTGTGGCGGGCTTGCTCATGGCATCCGTTGGCATCACTTGGTGCTTCATCCTGAACGGCGTCAGCTTCATCGCGGTCATCGTTGGACTACTGATGATGCGTCTGCCAAAGTTTGAGACCCAGCCCAAACCGCACTCCACGGGGCGGCATATCCTTGAAGGCTTCAAGTATGTGGTCGGCCATCGTCGCGTGCGCATTTTGCTGCTGCTCTTTGGCGTGGTGGGCATCTTTGGCTGGTCGTATGCGGTGCTGCTGCCTGCCTATGCAACCGACATACTTCATGTCGGCGAGAGTGGCTATGGTGTTCTGCTCAGTGCAAACGGGTTTGGCGCGCTTTTGGGGGCGCTGACAGTGGCGACTTATGGCAGTCGCGTGCGGCCACGGCTGATGATTCTCGGTGGGCTGTGGTTATTCTCGGCCATGCTGGCGCTGCTGGCCATCGTGCGTTGGTATCCGCTGGTGCTCCTGTGCCTGGCCGTTGGCGGTTGGGGAATGATACTCTATTTCTCAACCACAAACACGCTCATCCAGAGCAGCGTGTCCAACGCGATGCGTGGACGGGTGATGGGCATCTGGGCACTGGTGTTCGGCGGCATGATGCCTTTGGGTGGCATTGAGTCTGGATTCCTGTCTCATGCCGTGGGAGTGCCGTGGACCATTGCGGTGGGGGCAATAATTTGTGCCGGAGCCGGGTTGGTCACATGGTGGATGGTGCGGCGCAATCCTCCGACCTGATAACTGCTGGAGGCGGGAGTCGTTTCGCAACCCTCATAATCACGCTGGGCGTGCATAGTCTGCGGAATGCCCAGCTTGGAAAATCGTTTGTGGCAGGCGGGGTTGCTTTCGTCCACTGCCAGCACGCCCTTGTCGGCGGCGACGAGCTTGCTTGCGATCTCAATTAAACGTTGAGTGTTCATACTAACAAATGCCTGGCGCGTGAACTGGCGGCAAACATTAGTTGCCGGCCGGGGCGGAAATTGGTTGCTGCGATTGTCGTGGTTGGCCGTGAATCCGCCAGCGCAAGTCACCGGTCATCAAATAGACCGCCATGGCGGCCAGCATCAAAATCACGCAGAACCAGATGCGCCAATCCCGATGGGCCCGTCTCCAATAAGGTGGATGACCCTGGTTAATCGGGCCGCCATTCGGGTCTCCGTGCGACTTATGGTCATTCTTTAATTCATTCATAAAGTTCTACGCCTCCGCCATGATTTTGCCTTCAAAGCTGTTTGCGGATGGATTTTAATTCCTGCCGCCGTTTCGCGGTGGTCTTGGGATAGGCCATTTTAAGTTCATTGAGCGATGGAGAGTTTCTTCATGTCAAATCCCGCTTGCTGCAATTCCTTGACGGCGGTTTCGGCTTCAATGTGCGATTTGAAAATCGCCACAACTGCATTGCTCTTGGTCATACATTTGTTTCTTTCGGTTTTGTGTTTTTATTTTTATTACAGGTGACAGACTAGGCTATGGGCTAGTCCTTCGCTATGGGGTGTTTTACCAATGTCCACAAAACTATACAAAAGTGAAGCCCAGTCCCGATATGACAATCCCGAATGGCAAGGAGTTAAACCTGATGCAAAAGCAGAAAGTCGGAGCGAGGTGGAGAACCGTGCAATCCTTCAGCGCTAAATAATGGTCAACTGGACACTGCTCTCAATGATACCCGCGCCGATGGCGTAGCGGGTGAGTCCCGCGATACCGTGGATATTGAGCTTCTCCATGAGATGCTCGCGATGTCCTTCGACGGTCTTCATGCCGACGCCCAGTTCCGCCGCAATTTGCTTGTTGGCGTTGCCTTCAGCGATCAGTTGGAGCACTTCCACCTCGCGTGAAGTCAGGTGGGAGTTTCGCGGCTTCGTCCGTCCGGCTCGATCCAACGACTCTTGCTCGCCTTCGTAAAGGAATTTCGCTTTGAACGGGCCGAAAACGACGCGCCCCCGGTTGACTTCCCGAATCGCCCGGCACATATCATAGGACGAGGCTTGTTTGAGCAGAAATCCCACGGCACCGGACTCCGTTGCGTTTTTGACATATGCGTCGTCATTGTGTGCCGAGAGAATGATGATTTTGGTGCTGGGAACAGCTTTGAGAACCTGACGGGTGGCTTCCAAACCATTAAGCAACGGCATCGAAATGTCCATGACGACCACTGTGGGACGAAGCTTTTTGACAAGCGTGACCGCTCGGCGTCCGTTTCCCGCTTCGCCGACCACCTCAAGGTCGTCTTCCTGCTCCAGTATTTTGCGAAGCCCTTCGCGGACAACGGTATGGTCTTCCGCCAGCAGGACAGTGATTCGTCTCATAGACTTTCAATTTTGGTTTCAGTTTCAACGTTTGCGCTTTCACGCCTGAT
>PLQC01000129.1 GCA_003159675.1 Limisphaerales bacterium | reverse complement strand
GTCGCCCCGCGCGAGTGCGCGGGGCGCGGATTGAAACTCGCCTGGATCAATTCGCTTGTCAGCGGCGCGAGTCGCCCCGCGCGAGTGCGCGGGGCGCGGATTGAAACATCGACAAAGACGCCGATTTTGACGTCGTAACTCGTCGCCCCGCGCGAGTGCGCGGGGCGCGGATTGAAACCTCTCCAACTCCTGGTCGCGCTCCACCTCTGCGGCGTCGCCCCGCGCGAGTGCGCGGGGCGCGGATTGAAACTTCACCTCGCGGAGCATTGCGGAGTCGTGTTGCTTGTCGCCCCGCGCGAGTGCGCGGGGCGCGGATTGAAACACGAACTGGGGCATCGGCGCAACTGCCATTGAGCAAGTCGCCCCGCGCGAGTGCGCGGGGCGCGGATTGAAACAACGTCAGCGCCAACGTCCTCGCCAACGTCAGCGCGTCGCCCCGCGCGAGTGCGCGGGGCGCGGATTGAAACACGTCCAGAGGAAACATCGTGGTGCAGTCAGTGGTGTCGCCCCGCGCGAGTGCGCGGGGCGCGGATTGAAACTTGGAACTCAAGAGCGCCATAGACGCTTGGAAAATGTCGCCCCGCGCGAGTGCGCGGGGCGCGGATTGAAACCACCCTTAGCGTGATGATCTGATGAGTCTATTTTAGGTCGCCCCGCGCGAGTGCGCGGGGCGCGGATTGAAACTGTTCCATCCTCTTGAGGATCGCCTTTATCAATTCTGTCGCCCCGCGCGAGTGCGCGGGGCGCGGATTGAAACACGGGATGTTGCATTGCCAAGCCTGTGGCCGGCTTGTCGCCCCGCGCGAGTGCGCGGGGCGCGGATTGAAACGTCGAGAAACCTGGCGAGTCCGAGCATGCGCTGAGTCGCCCCGCGCGAGTGCGCGGGGCGCGGATTGAAACGTATGAATCCACGGTGCTGCATGAAAAACCACCTCGTCGCCCCGCGCGAGTGCGCGGGGCGCGGATTGAAACATATTCTATTCGCGCAGGCTGTTTTGCAGTTATTATCATATTCCTGGCAGACATTGTTCGCCGATCGTGAACGGCTCGCGTTTCTGCCCTGTCCCAGCAGCCATGCCAGATACCCTCGGCTGCCCATGCTCAGCCGCTCCGCGATCCAGACACTCGAACCCTGCCCGATTCAAGACGACTTGCCTGCAGAAAGGAGAATTGTCCCCGGTTCCACTCCCATGCAAACACGGCCTTCGACCCGGCCGGAGGCTCACTGGGGCGGTTCGACGCGCTCGAACCGGCCGGTGTCCGGGTTCAGCTTGAAGACGCCGTCCGGAAACCCAAAGTTGCCGGGCAGGTTGACCTGGGAGACGGAAACCCCCGCGGCTTTGGCCCCCAGTTGGGCGCCTGTTTGCAGCAATGAAAGCGGGCCGGTCGTGTCCTGGCTTCCCGAATACTTCGCCAGGACTCCATCGTTCAACTGCAATTCGAAATCCTGCTTCGCGAAGACGGTCAGCGGTTTGACGTCGTAAGCCCGGCTGTAATCGGGCGCCACCACGTATTGGCTGCCCCGGGCTTTATCCACGAACAGATAGATCGCGGGCGCATACACCCGCACGCCGCGCGGGGCTTCGTTCAGGTTGGCCTTGGAGGTTTTGATGGCGGCGCATCCGCAAAGGAGACCCGCAAGGCAGGCGATCAGGACGAGGTTGGTTTTCATTCATTGATGGGTTGAGGGTTGAATACGCCGATCGTGACGGGAGAAATGTCGTTCAGGAAGGAAACCGCCGGTTGCAGGAGCTGGAACCAGAGCCATCCTTGCGGGGAAGCCGCGACCACAAGCCCCACCGCCTGGGTCTCCCTGTAAACCAGGCCGCCGGAATCCCCCTTTTGGGCGGCGACATTCACGCCGAACAGGTTGTGAACCAGAAACGTCTCGCCGCCGTAGCTGACCTCGGCGGTGCCATCCAACGAATCCACGCTCCCCCGCGTCGAGCAGTTTCTGAGAACCGCGCTCACTCCCAGCCCCTGTTGGAGGGATTGGGCGGGAAGGAACGAATCCAGCGAAAAGGTTTCATCGCGGATCCGAAGTTCCTCGAGCGGCAACGCGCCGTCCTGCACCTCGGCCAGGGCAATGTCATACGCAATCTCTCCCGATGCCGCGGTCGAGTTGACAATCGTCCTGGCAAAGGGCGTCGCGCTCGAACAATCGCTGCTCAACTCGGGATAGGCGGGCGGCGACCGGCCAAGATCCCCGGTCACGTGCGCGCACGATAGCAGATAAAACACGTTTCCCGGTCCGGCCTTGTTCCGAAAAATCAGGGTGATCAAGCCGTGATCGACATTGGAATCGAGCTGCGAGCCCGCCGCGCAGCCGGCCGCGTGGATGGTTCCAACGGGAATCACGTCGGTGGGCACTTTCCGGCGGCGATCGACGCGGCCGTTCAGAAATCGCCCATAGACAAAGCCGGGCAGCCGGTGCCGGGGCTTCATCCGCCGCCGCTTCCGGGTGACGAAAAACTGAACGCACGTGACTCCCTCGAGTTTGACCGGAGCATCGGGGTTCCCGGAGTGTCTTCTGAATTTGGCCCCGAGACCGACGGCCAGGACATTCGGATAGGAGCGGTAACGCCGGTGGGCGAAGCGTTTGACGACGAGCAGTTCCCGGACTTCCCGCGAGCGACGAGCGCGGTGTCCGGAAGAGACCGCGTTCGCGCCGCGGTTGCGAGAAGCGGTCTGTTGGTTCCGGGGGCCCATCGCAGCAACAGAGTTCGAGCAGATCCGGTATCAGTCAAGCGCCTTCGGCGCGCCGGGGCGCCGGCGGGCGCATCCGCACACTGCCTCCGGCGCGCGGCCTTCAGCCGTATCGATGCAGTTGGAATTGGAGAGCACACGCGCCCTCGCGTGTTCCGACCGGCGCCTCGCCGGTCGGAGGAGGGCGCAACATAACCACTAAACGATGACTGGCCGCACGCCTCAAAAGTGGTTGGCGAAGGCGCCAACCACCGGCTTCAGCTCCACCGGCCCCAGCAGGCCAGAGTCGCGCAGAGGCCACGCCGAGGCGTCGAGCGGCCGGTAATCCCGTCCGACCACGTTCAGATCGTAGAAGTATTTCCAATTCACCTTGCGCCGGTCCAGGTCGCGAACACGATTGGCCGCCAGGTTTGTCACTTCTATTTCGAGAAGGTTTTTGCCGGGCTTCAAGAGCTTTCCGACCGCGATCTCGAATGGCGGGCACCAGAGCGCGCCGGCGTCCCGTCCGTTCACTTTCACCCGTGCGCTCTCGCAGACCCGGCCCAGGTCGAGCAGCCAGTCGTCGGCGACACCGTCCGGCTTCTCAAATTCGATCGTGTAGCGCGCCGTGCCGGCGAACCGGTCGAGTCCGGCATCGTCGCGCGCCGTCCATGACGCCAGTTTGTCGGTTGCAAAACCCGCCGGCAATTCGGGTCCGCCCTCGATGAACCGGACGCTCCACTCGCCGGAAATGATCCGTGGCTGGCCCGCGGCGCAGACATAGGGCCAGGGCGCGGTCCGGACGCTCTTTGCGGCGAACGTCCGGAGGATGAGCGATTCACCCGGCTGCAATTGCAGATAAACGAGGGTGGCGCCGGCCTCGTTCGTCAGGGCAGCCCTGCCGATCCGATTCTCGAATCGCGGATCCAGAATCAGCGCCGATTCCGCGTGCGTCCCGAGGGTCACCCAGCCGTCCACGGATTTGTCGCCGCGGTTGGCGACAAAATAGTGGAAGCCCTCGGCGTGCGTGCGGCGCACGAATTGGATCCCAAGATCGACGCACGATTCGCGCGTTACGCCGGCGCTTCGCAGCATCGATTCGAGATTTGTCCCCAGCAGGAAAACCCCCGCGCTGATGGCTGCGCGCCGGGGCTCTTCGCCCTCGAATTTCAAGCCGGCGACGGCCTCTTGAAATTCCCGGCGGCGCCGTTCCAGATCCGCGAGGCCCGGAACGTCGGACGGCATCGCCTTCTCAACCAGAATCGTCGCGCCGTCGCGCGCCAGGTCGAGGAGCTTTTTCAAGGTTGTTTCCGGCATGAACTTCGTATCCGGAACCAGGATCACGCGGTAGCGGTTTCCATTCAGCAGGATTTTGCCGTCGCGAACCGCCGCCTCCCGCGCGAAGCGATCGGTCAACACATCGTAGCCATAGCCGTGTTCCCAGAGAAAATCCGAGTCGCGACGGACCGGGTTTGCGCCGAGCCAGCGATTGGCCTGTTCGACGGTGAAGGGCAGGAACAGGTTGCCGGGAGCCTGCCAGAAATCGTGGATGGGAAAGTACAGCAGCACGTCGTTGGCGGGCGCGCCGCATTGCAGGACGGACTGGCAGCGGGTGACGTAGGCGTTGAAGAAGGGCAGGTCGCGCCAGAGACCGCCCTCGGGACCAAAATTGACTGCCGCATAAAACTGCCAGCCCGGCCAGGGCGCCTCGGCCGGCGAATACGGAATGCCGTGAAAGAACAGATGGTTTGCGCCGGAAAGGAACAGGTAATCCGCCGCGTCCTTGACCTGCGCCAGCGAGGCTTGGAAATGGTCCGTCAGCCACGTGAACGATTCCGCGGACGACCATTTGCGCCCGCTCGTGTGCGTCGCGGAGGAGGCAAACTTGTTCATCAATACATTCTGTTCGCCGAGACCGCCAAAGATCTCCGTTTCCGGGATGTCCGCCGCGGCGTAAAGGTCCACGAGATTTGCGGGAGCGCCGTGCGCCTGATCGCGGGTGAGACTGCCGCAACCGTGCGCCCAGTCCGTCCAGCGCCGGACCCAGTCGATGTGCAGATCGGAGATCGTCTCGCGGTAATCCTGCTTCACGCGGTCCACGATCCGGGAATCGCCGTCGCCGGCCAGGGCGGGCAACCGGGTGCGTAGATCGTAGCCGCGGCGTTTCCTGAACTGGTCGAAAAAGTCCGGCGCCCAATCGGCCTCGTAATACTCGAATGAATCGTGGAAAAACGAACGGGGCATGTCGCCGCGATAACCCGAGAACGCCTGGTCGAAGCCGGACAGATAATGGTTCAGGGCGGTGATGGAATAGGGGTTCAGCACGTTGCCCTCTCCGCCGGGCGCGGCGCGTTTGACCTTCTGAACGGGGCTCTCGGCGGTGAGCGCATACAGCCGCCAATGGCCCGACGGCGCGGTCCAGTCCAGCGTTCCATCCCGGACGGTGGCCGTGAGGTCCCGCTGTTCGCCCGCATCGGAAACCGCCAGGAGACACTGCAACGCCCCCTTCGGAAGCGCGGCGTCCAGTCTCGCGCCGGCGGCCAGGTCATACTTCTTCAAGTGGACCCGCGCCGAGGCGTCTCCGGTCGTGACGCGCGGCCCGCCCATTGGCCAGCCCGTGCCCGTCGTCAGGTCCACGCCGAGACCGAGGCGTCCGGCTTCGAGCGTCGTGTGGGCGAGTTTCTCCATCCAGCCCGGCGAGAGAAAGCGAATGAATCGATCCTCGTACCCTTTCACGCCGTACACCGGGCAGATCTCGACGCCGCCGATGCCCGCGTCGTGAAACGCGGCGAGCATGCGCGTCAGGTTGGTGTCATCCACCGCGCTGCCCAGCCACCACCAGCGCGTCCAGGGACGGGTGTCGCGCGTCGGCGCCACCCAGCCCGATTCGGCCTGCAGCCTGCCGTCATCCTGCGCCGTCGAGGGAATTCCTTGCGCGAATGCGGCCGCAGGAAGGGCCAGGGCGGCGAGGAGGCAAAGGCTGGGTCTCATTTCAAACCACGCCGCGCGACGCCGGCGCGACCCGGAGCGTGTAACGGCCGTTCGTTTTCCCCAATCGCAAACGTGCGCCGAACGCGGCGGCCAGCCGTTTCGCATTCAGCACGGCGGATTTTCTCCCGGCGGCGAGGATCCGGCCGCGGCGCAAGATCAGCGCATGCGAAAACACGGGCATGATTTCCTCCACGTGATGGGTCACAAGCACGAGTGCCGGGGCCTGCGGATGGCCGCCCAGGCGCTGCAAAAACTGGAGGAAATGTTCGCGTGCCACGGGGTCGAGCCCGGCGCAGGGCTCGTCGAGGATGAGGAGGCGCGGCCGGGCCATGAGCGCGCGGCCGATGAGCACGCGCTGGCGCTCGCCTTGCGAGAGCACGCGCCAGGGACGCCCGGCCAGGTGCGCGCATTCGATTTCCCGGAGCAGGTGGCGGGCCCGGGTGCGGTCGCACGCGGTGGATCGTCCCCGGAAATCGATGATCGCATATTTGCCGCTGAGGACCGTCGCGAGCGCGGGCTCGTCCTCCGCCATCCTCTGGCGGATCGAGGAGCTGACCAGGCCGATGTGCTTGCGCAACTCGCGCCAGTCGGACCGCCCATAGCTTCGCCCGAGCACGGTGATCTCTCCCGCCGTCGGAGTCAGGTAACCGGTGAGCGCGCTGAGCAGGGAGGTTTTGCCCGAGCCGTTCGGGCCCAGGAGGACCCAGTGCTCCCCGGGTTCAATGCGCCAGTGGATGCCGTCGAGGATGCGCGTGGGGCCGCGCTGGACGCGCAGGCCGGATGTTTCGAGGATCGGTGGCTCCGGTTTCATCGGCAGTTCAACTCCGCCCTCCGGCCGGGTCACCGGGGAACGGCGTCTTGCGCCGGAGCGGCTTCGGCTTTGGCGGGGGCGGATTCGGCGGGCAGGCCCAGTTTGGTGCGCAGGATGGCCCGCGCTTCCGGCGGGAATCCACGCTTGGGATCCAGCAACCGCGAGAGAACCTCCTTGTTGATCACCTCGAACGGACCCAGGCCCATGGCTTCTTCGCGGCCCTTGGGGATTTTGCTCGTGTAATTCTGGTAAATCTTCAGGGCAAGCCGTTTGAGGCCCGTCGCGCGGTCATCCTGGTCCAGAGCGAGGTTCCGGTAGGAAGTGGCCAACAGACCCTCCACTGAGGTTTTGATGCGGTCGTGTGACGTATCATTGACATCCGACTGGACGGAGGCGACGGCGAATTCATCGAGCGTCAGTTGCCGCGGCAGGGAGTTGGGGTTGTCGAGGAGCGGTTTGTTGGGATATTTTTCACCCAGATATTGGTACCACTGCCCCGCCTCGGCGATGCGGTTGTTGACGTAGAGGGAATAAACCGCCTGCATCAGAAAATAGCGATGCGCCCCTTGGATGTCGCCCTTGTAGATGTCGTCCTCGTCCAGATTCCGTTCGTAGGCCTCGTTGACCCTGGGAATGATGTCGAGGTTGGGGCCGAACTCGAAGCTCTTCGAGAACGGATCCTCCTCGAGCCGGCCTCGCTGGAAACTCAGCAACATGGATTGGTAGATGACGCGGCGCAGCGTGATGAGATCCTTCTTGTTTACCCGCGTGGGGTAGTCCGCGGCCTTCTGCAACCCGAGCGCGGCCCAGTAAATGGCGTGGGCCTCGGGCAGGCGCCACTCGAGCGGGCCGTAACGTTCGTTGACCTCTTTCATGAACCGGGGATCCATCTTGAATTCCACCCGCAACAATCGCGCCCGTGATTTCTGATCCTCCGTGACGGGGTTGACCAACTCATCCAGGTTTGCGGGTTTGTTGCCAAAGACCCGGGCCATCTCGTCCGCCCACTGTCGTTTGTAATACAGGCTCGCGTCGTCGGTGTTCTTGCCCATTTTATCCTGGAAAAACCAACCGAGTTCCCGGTAAAGGAGGATGTCATCCGGGTTGTAGCGCAGAGCGTCGTCACGGAGCAACTCCATCCCGCGCCGGACCCAGCGCCAGCGATCCGCAAAATCCTTGAATTTCACCGAAATGTTCCAGCCCATGTTCCAGGCTTCAAATATCCAGACCTGGGTGTAATGCGGCTCCAGTTTCGTGATCCAGTCCGCCAGTTGCGCCATTTCAAAGAATTTGTCTTCCTCCTGCAGATCGGCGGCGCGCGCCCACAACAGATTCGAGATCAGCCCGCGAAAGCCGCCCAGCGCGACGGTGGTGAAGGCCAGGACGGGCGGCGCATTCTCCAGCGGCTGCGCGCGCGTCAGGCCCAGCGTTTCGCGGTCGTGGTTCAACGCGTCCTGGACTTGCGACACGCCGACCAGCAGCACGGCCGCCAGCGCAACCAACAGGAACTTCTTGAGTCGCGAGTTCATCGGACCGGGAAGTTCCGGATCGCACCTGCGGGTCTCTCGGGACCGCCGCGGGACCCGGGATCGGGGACCTGGAACCTGGGGCTCATTGGGTTCCCTGGGCTGTGGCCAGTTCCCGGCGCTGGAAAATGGCGATTCCGATCAGGCCCGTGATGCCGCCGAGCAGCAGAACGATCTGCAGGAAGGCGGCGCCGAGCTCTTCCCACGGGATGCTGCGCCCGCTGCTCAGCTTATCGATGGGCGAAAAACCCCTGGCCAGGTTGATAACATCGAGGGCGACGCGAAAGAAAGGGACAAACACGACATCGGCCAGCGAGCGGCCTGTGACCCCGGTCTCGGCGTTGTAATTCATGATGGTGCCTTCCGACACGACGTTCGCCAGCGTGCCGCTGGAGAACACCATTGTCAAAACACCCAGCGAGAGGAAGGCGGCCACCGGAAACGACAGGAAGCTGGCGGCCGTCAAGCCCACGGCGGCGAGCAGGGACATCCAGCAAAAAATAATCCCCAGGCCCCGCGCATAATTCAATCCGAAGCCGCCTTCGCGGTACAAAACCTCAATCCCGTCTTCGAGCGGGAACAGCAGCGCGGTGTTGTTGACGTTGGCAAACGAGATCGTGAGCACGCCGTTTTCGTCGAAGAGATTCGGCGGGATGTCAAATTCATGGAATGTATCCGGTGCCAGGCTCATGGGAGGGAACTGCTGGAACTGGGTTTTTCCCGGCACACCCACCTGCCACAGGCCGACGAAGGTGCCGGAAGGACTTCGGTCGGCGGCGTTGAACTTGATGCGCAACTGCAGCGGCTGGTCGCGCAGGAAGTGTCGCGTCAGGCCCAGGTTGATGGTCCATTGCCGGATCGTGCTGGGCGGCACCAACTGGTACTGCGCCTTGACCTGCTCGCGAAGCTGGCTTCGCACTTCCTTCAGGTCCGCCCTGGCTCCCGGGTTTTGCTTCAGCCGATCCTCCAGGAGCCGGTCGGTTTCCGAATCGATTTCGCGCTCGAGGTTTTCCGGTTTCAGGGAACCGCGCGCGACCAGCACCTGGGTGCGCAGCGTCGTTTGCTCCTCAGCCGGCAGCCGGGAGGCGCGCCACTGGAGCAGGGCATAGACGCTCGCGCCGGAAATGGCCAGCAGCGCGGCGTTCAGCGACATGATTCCGAGCCATTTGCCCAGCCAGATCTGCCAGCGCGCCACCGGCTTCACCGCCACGAGCTGGATCTGACACTCCTCGATATCGCGAGCCAGCGTGCCGCAGGCCAGCCAGAGCGTCGAAAGCCCCAGCAGACCCGTGATGACCGTGAGCGTATAGGTGAGCAGGATCTGGGTAAAACCGCGCGCCGTTCCGTCGTCCTCGATCAACAGCGGCAGCCCTACAACCGAGGCGAGCAGCAGGACCGCGATCACGAGGAACAGCCGGAAACGCAGGGCGGCCTTCCAGGTCAGCCAGGCGATGGCAAGGAGGCGTTGCATGACCGTTCTAAAGCAGGACCCCGACCGCAACGCGCGCAAGGCAGGCGAATGGGTTTCCGGGCTCGTGGCCGTTGTCCCTCCTTGTATCGCGAAGGATATTGTTTTCCTGCGCAAATGTTCCCGATTGCAGGTTGCTTGTGGCGAACCAACCTGCAACTTTCAACCTGCAACCTGCAACCCCAGCTCCAAGGCAGAGCATCTGGTTGCGGCTTCGCCGCGCTGCGTTCCTGGCGCTCTTCGAGATCGAAATCATTCCTTCTTCCCGAGTAGCGACGAAAGTTTCTCGTCCGCTTTCGACAAATCCGCCGGCGTCTCCGGGGCGGCCGGCGCGGGTTGGGCCGCGACCGAATCCCGGGTCAGGGTCAGTTCATCGAGTTTTTTCTCGTCGATCGCCGGGCCGGGTTCCGGCGCCGGAGGCGGCGCCGGCGCGGCGTGCGGCAGGGTGAGGCGTCCCAGGATCGTTTCGGCCGGCGTCCCGGCTTCCGCGTCGCCGCGCAGGTAAGCCGCCACGCGCGCCCCGGAGGTGGCGCCGCTGGTTTCCGCCGCCGACTGCCGCGCCTTCTGCACGATGTCGAGAAAGTAACTTTCGAGATTCTGGGTTGGATTGTCGATCCGAACCTGGTCCGTTGCGACGTCATGCCGGATGACTTCCAGCACCCGTTCGAGAGTTTCGCGGGGAAGCACCGGCGTCGTGATCCGGAGCGAGTCCGGCTTGGCCAGCAATTCCTTCAGCGTGCCCATCGCCTGAATCCTGCCGCCGTAATAAATGACGACGCGATCGCAGACATCTTCGACGTCGGCCAGCAAATGGCTGCTCAGAATCACCGTCTTGCCCCGCCGCGCGAGCGCCAGAATCAGGTCCTTCACTTCACGGCAGCCGATGGGATCCAGCCCCGAGGTCGGTTCATCCAGAATCACAAGATCGGGATCGTTGATGAGCGCCTGGGCCACGCCGATCCGGCGCTGCATTCCCTTGGAAAACTCGCCCACGGCGCGCAGGTGCGTCTGGCTCAGACCCACCATTTCCAGCAACTGCCCGGCGCGGTGTTCGCGGTCGCTCTTCGGCAGCTCAAACAGGTTGCCGAAAAATTGGAGCGTTTCCCGCGAATTCAGATAACGGTAGAGATAGGATTCCTCGGGCAGATAGCCGATGCGCGATTTGGTCTGCACGTGCCGGGGCGAACGGCCGAAAACCTCGATATGCCCTTTGGTCGGATACAGCAGACCCAGCAGCAGCTTCACCGTGGTGGACTTTCCCGATCCGTTCGGCCCCAGCAGACCGAACACCTCGCCCCGCCGCACGTCGAAATCCACGTTGTCCACCGCGCGGGCCTTGGGCCGGCCCCAGAAATCCTTGAATACTTTCGTCAACCCGCGCACCGACACCACCACCTCCGCGGATTCCCGGTTTTCGGTTTGCGATTTCCCAGTTGGTTCAGTGAGAGTCATGTGTTCCGGTCGTATTTGCGGAAGACGCCGGCCAGCGCCGTGTCAAACAAATCCCCATGTCCGTAATGGCAGGCATTTCGCGCGGATGCGGGTGCGGCCCTCAAACCACCTTGGGCACGAGTTGCCCCGTGGCGCCGGGCGGTGAACCGGCGTCCCGCGCCAGCCCCGCCGGCTCGGGCTGATAATGCTCCAGTTCCTCTCCTTTGCGCACCAGGCGCGCGCTGTTGAACACCACGATCAGCGACCCGACGTTGTGGAGCAGGACGGCGACGATGGGGCCGATGTAATTGAATGCGGCGAGCGTGAGGCCGCCGATGATGAAGCAGACGCCGAACAGGAAGTTCTGGTTGATCACGGTACGCGTGCTGCGCGATAGCATCATCAGGAAGGGGAGGCGGCGAAGGTCGTTGTTCATCAGGGCGATCGTCGCGCTGTGAATGGCCACTTCGCTGCCCGCCGCGCCCATGGCGATCCCGATATCGCCGGCGGCCAGGGCGGGCGCGTCGTTCACCCCGTCGCCGACAACCGCCACCCGATATCCCTTGGCCTTCATGGCGCGCACGAACTCGACCTTGTTCTGCGGCAGACATTCGCCGACGGCCTCTTCGCAGCCAATCTCCCGCGCCACGCGGACCGCCACCGCCTGGCGGTCGCCGGAAATCATCGCGATGCGCCGAACGCCGTTCTCCTTGAGTTCGACCAGCGCTTCCTTGGCCTCGGCCCGGGTCTTGTCCTGCAGGCCGATCCAACCGATGCATCGGCCGTCGCGCGCCACAAAAATCAGGCTCCACCCTTCGGTCTCGCTCAAGTCAACCGACTTGAGGAAGTCTTCCCGCACGCCATTGTCGGTCAGCCATTGGGCCCGGCCCACGAGCACGGGGGTTCGCTCGACCTGCGCCTTGACGCCGCGGCCGGCGGTTTCGGCAAAATCCTTCGGCTCGACGAGCGGCACCCCGGCCTCGCCGGCCAGTTGCGCGAGCGCCTTGGCGGCCGGGTGGTTGCTGTACTTCTCCGCCGACGCGGCGAGCCGGAGCAGCTCGGCGGGTTTTGTTTCGCCCAGCGGAGCCAGCCGGCTGACCGCCAGTTGTCCGGTGGTGAGCGTGCCGGTCTTGTCAAAAATGAAGGCGTTGATCCGGGCGGCGAGCTCGATGTCGGCGACGTTCTTGATCAAAATCCCCAGCCGCGCCGCCGCCGACAGGGCGGCCACCATGGCGGTGGGGGTCGCCAGAATGAACGCACATGGGCAGGAGATGACGAGCACGGTAATGACGCGGTTCAGATCGCGGGTGAAGGCCCAGACCAGCGCGCCGATCACCAGCACCAGCGGCGTGTAAAAGCCCATGTACTGGTCCACGATTTTCATGATCGGCAATTTGGTCTTTTCCGCCGCCAGGATCAGCTCGCGCACGCGGCCGAGCGTCGTGTCCTGGCCGGCCCGGCTGACCTTGATCTCCAACACCCCGGTCAGGTTCTGGGTGCCGGCGAACACTTCATCCGCCGGCTTCTTGTCCGCCGGCAGCGACTCGCCGGTGATGGTGGCCTGGTTGAACGATCCCTGACCGCTCAAAATGACGCCGTCGGCCGCCACATTGTCACCGGGACGAATCCGGATGACGTCGCCGATCGCCAGTTCGCTGGCGGCGACCTCCTCCTCGCTCCCGTCCGCCTTGATGCGCCGCGCCTTGGTCGGCGTCAGTTTGATGAGCGA
This sequence comes from Limisphaerales bacterium, assembly GCA_003159675.1. Classification (GTDB taxonomy): domain Bacteria; phylum Verrucomicrobiota; class Verrucomicrobiia; order Limisphaerales; family BOG-1460; genus BOG-1460. The sequence goes on along the minus strand of PLQC01000129.1, from coordinate 43,792 downwards.
TTCGATCGAGGCACGGGCGCCTTCAGCGCTGCGGGTTTCGATGATTTCGCCCATCAACATGAAAAAGGCGACCACCCCGGCGAGCTTGTAATCGCCGGACGCGAACGCCGCGAGCACGGCGATGGCGACGAGCTCGTTGATGCTGAGGAAACCGCGCTTCAAATCCCGCACGGCGGTGAGGATGATGGGATAGCCGAGGATGATGGAGCCGATGAAGGCGCTGGCGCTGGCGACGGTGTAGCTCTGCTGGAACAGCCAATCCACCACGTAGGCGTTCACCACAAAAATCACGCCGAGCAGAGTCTGCCACAAATGCACCGGCGAATGTTCGTGTTCGTGTTCGTGCCCGCAGACGGAACAGGATTCCTCCCTGCCGAAGTGATCGTGCTCGTGGCGGCTTAGAAGCGAGGTGACTTGCATTTTAAATCCCGGTTTTCAAATTTCAATTTCCGATCGCCGCTACGGGCCCGTCTCCGTGGCCGGTTTCGGCGGTTCACGATTCAACAATAGCCGCAGTTCGCGCGTTTTTCCATCCAGGCGGGTCGGCAAAAAAATCTTCTCCTGGACGTTGGTCAGGACCTGCCCCATGAGGCCGACCAGTTGAACCTGCCTGAAGAGATCCGGGTTCCCCTCGTATTTGGGCAGCAGGTCGTTGAACCGTTTGGCGTCGCCGGCGATCGATTCCACCAGCCGCGCCCTGTCGGCCTCGGCCTCGTTGGTGATGGCGGCGGTTTGGGCGCCGGCCTGGCTCAGCATCTGGTTCTCGTAACTGCGCGCGTCATTCAGGACCTTGTTCCGGTTCTCGCGCGCGGTCGTCACCCGGTCGAACGCGGCCTTCACCTGCCGGGGCGGGATGCTGCGCACCTCGCAGTGATCCACCACCACGCCGAGCTGCTCCAGCTCGATGAGCCGGTTGACCCGGCGTCCCACTTCCTCCTTGAAGCCCGCCACGTCCCGGTAGAGCACGTCGTCCACCTTGAAGTGCGTGGCGGCGAAAAGCAGGGCGTTGTTCAGGGCGTTCTGCACGGCGTTCGAGGCGTTCACGAAGCCGAACACGTACTGTTTCGGGTCTTCGATGCGATAGTAGAGCGTGGCGCGCGAGTGGATGATGTTGGCGTCCGCGGTGAGCAGGTAACCATCCACCGCCGGGTTCAACGAGGGTCCGGCCGTCGGCTCGTTGCCGCTCAGCTCCTGCTCGGGCGTGACGTTGTACCAGCCGATGGTGCTGGTGACACTCTGGATTTCGCTGATCGGAATCTTGACGACGTCATCGATCGGATAGGGGAACGACCAATGCAACCCGGCGCCGAGGAGCGCCTTCGAGCCCTCGCCGACCGGTTTGCCGAAGCGCAGGATGACGGCCTTTTCCTGCGGGCCCACGGTGAAGAAGCCCGAGCTCAGGAACACGATCACCAGGGCCCACATCACCACCTTGACGATCGCGAAGCTGCTTCGCAACGACTCCGCCAGGGCCTGGGAGCCCGCATCCTCCGGGGTCTCGGGCGGCGGGGCGGGCGTGAGAGGTTCGTGTTCGTGGCTCATGGTCAGTGGCTGGGGGAATTCGTCAGGCTGCCGCTGAAAAGATCGAAGGGCGGCGTGCGCTCGTCGAAAATCAAGGTGGAGCGGTCCCTCAGCGACTGATCGAGGGCGTCGATGCGCAGGAGGAAGTTCGCCAATTCCGGGTTCTGCTGGAAGGTGGGCAGGATTTTTGCCGCCTCGGCTTCGCCCCGGCCGCGGATGCGCGTCGCCGTCGCCTGCGCGTCGGCGAGCATCTCGGCGGCCTGGCGGTTGGCGGCCGATCGGATCTTCTCGGCTTCCGCCTGGCCTTCGTATTCCGACCGGCTGCTGAGCACGTTGCGCTCGGAGGTCATGCGGCCAAACACCGTCTGCGTCACGCTTTCCGGCAGGCCGAGCTTTTTGATTCCCAGGAAATCAATCTGGATCCCGCAAGCGTTGCTGGAGAGTTGCGACTGGACCAGGCCCTCGATCTGGCTCTCGATGGCGTCGAATTTAAGTTCCGCGGGATCCGGATTGACGAAATCCGACAGCGGATGCTGGCCCACGATGCTGCTCTTGGAACTGCGCAGGATGCCTTCGAGCATTCTCTGGGCGGCCAGGGTGGATCCACCCGGGAATTTCGGAAAGAACTCCAGCGCATTGGTGATGCTCCAGCCCACATAGACCGTCGTCAGCAGGTTGTTGTTGTCGCCCGTCAGGTCTTCGGTGAACTTGTCCTCGAAGTTCTGGACGCGCTCGTCGATTTTGTAAACCTTTTCGACCGGCCATGGCCACTTGAGGTGCGGGCCGGGGCCGACGGCGCGCGTCAGTTTGCCGAAGGTGGTAACGACGGCGATCTCGGACTGGCGCACCTGGAAGACGAAGAGCATCAGGGCGACAATCGCAGCCACGAGGATGCCACTCAGGATAATCAGCACGTTGCGTTTCATAAAAATCACTTTGTCTTGGCCGGTGTCACGTTCAGGTTCAGCAAATCCTCCCGGATCTTGTCCTGCAAATCGAACACGATCACGTCCGCCGTGTTCGTTGTCAGCAGAATGTACTTGCGCGCGTCGGCGGTGGCGCGGGCGAAGGTCTGGAAATAGGCGCGCTGCCGGTAAACCGAAGGAGCGGCATCGAACGCGGGGATCTGGTTCGTGAACAGCGCGGCGCGGGCCAGGGAGGTCACCTCGAGCCGCCGCTGCAACGCCAGCGCCCGGTTGGTGATGGTAAACGCCTGCGCCCCCGCCAGCGCGTTAGTTTGAATTTCATCCGCCACCGCCGCCAGTATGTTTGACTTTGCGCTTTGCGCGGCGCTGACAACCTTTTCGTAATCCGGCGCGACTTTGACCGGCGGATGGATGTCCTGCAGCCCCACAAAGAAGATCCGGGCACCGAGACGGCGGGCGCTGGCCGCCTGCTGAATCCGGCCGCGCAGGAATTCCGCCGCAGCCAGCCGTCTGCGCGACATGATCTCGTTCAGATCCACGCTCACGAGGTAACGCACCACCTCCCGCGTGGCCAGATTCTGCAACAGATTCGTCGGGTCCGAGTTGATGTAGGCCCACTCGAGCACATTGGTGATCTGGTATTGCACGGGGATGCTGACCGTCAGGAGGCTGACGGGCGGCGCTTTGCGGGCGCCTTCTTGCTCCCCGGTGTCCACCGTGGCCGTTGCGCGATTGGCCACCAGGAAGTTTTCCTCCTTGGTGTGGGGAACGGTCCAGAGAATCGTCCGCAACTGTTCGCTCTGCGCATCCGGCATATACCCGACGTCAAACGTTTGAATCTGTTCGGTGCGATAGCGATAGACGCTGTCGATGGGCCAGGGCAGCTTCAAATGCGCGCCCGGGCCGAGCACCTCGCGACCCTCCACCCGTTTGCCAAACCGTTCCAGCACCGCCTGTTCGCCGGGTTCGATGAACACGACGGCGGTCGATATCAACAACACCGCCAGTTGGGCCGCCACGAGTGTCAAGAGGTGCCGCTGGAGCAGGCGGAAAAACCACGTCTCGGAAACCTTGAATCCGAACTGGTAATCGAGCGCCTGGGCCGCGGTGGTGATGAGCCCTTCCGGCTGTCCCAGCAACCCGACCAGGCGGCTTTCATACAGCGGCCGCTCCACCTTGCCTTTCACGCGCGGCCGGTAGAGCTCCAGGATGAGGCCGATGAGGGACTCGGTCGCGATCAGACCCAACAATCCGCACAGGACGAGCGCGACGTAGAAATCGGCTTTGGGAAAGCCGGCTTCGACGCCGACGATGCCCAGCGCGACGAAGAAGCACAGATAGGCTCCCAACAACAGCCAACTGGCGCCGGGGCGCAGCAGCCGGCGGTGCTGCAGGCGGGCGAGCGTGGCGGAAAACTTGCCGAGCAGAAACAGAACCAGTGCGAACAGCCCGAAGAGGGCGAGCGCCACGGTAGGCTGCCTGAGCTCGAGGACCCTCGGGCCCTTCAAAAGCCAGCGCCAGAGCAAATACGCCCCTCCCGCCTCCAGGAGGAACAGCAGCGCGGTGAAGATCGGGACGAGAAACCGCTCGAACTGTTCCCGCGAGCGTTGCGCCGGGAAGGATTCCGCGTCCTTGCTCTCGAACAGGGCGGACCCGCCCCGGCTCTTGAGCAGCTCGTCAAACTCGAGCTTCTCCAGACGCTCGTTTTCCTCGAGGCGCGACTGGAACCAGCCGACGGCGGCGACAAGCGTGCCGATGGCGATGAAGACGGTGCTGACCTGGCCGGCCAGGGAATCGGCCAGCCTGGCCACGGTCAGCCCCGCGGCCCCGACGACCAGCAAGGCGATGAGGTTGACCAGCCCGTTTTTCTGCGTGCTCTGTTCCATGAATTCCGTTCAAGAAATCAAATGCTCGGCCAATCATTAACCCGAACCCGAAAGGTCGTCGCGTCACGCATTTCAACCTGGTCCGGCGGCTTAGCTTAGTTCGCGCTCTTCAAACGACAGGACAGCGATCGACAGGGCCGCCCCGACGTAGCCGGCAACGTAAGCGAGTGCTTTCCCGACGTAACCCCATTGGAGGGTGCCTTTGTCCGTCTCCACCGCGTCCGCGATCCAGAAAAGCTGCCAATTTGGCGTGACGGTGTAAAGCACGGACCCCCACCAGGAGCCCCCCATGCCCGCCTGCGCCAGCCGCGCCCGGTCCGCAGGGGTGATCGTTTCCCGTTCGGCGATTTCCAGGGTCCCGCTGTGGTCGCGATCGTACGCCGCGATGATTTCTTTGAGCAGGGCCTTCTGGCTGTCCGACCAGCGCGAACCGTCGGCTTCCGCCTTCAAATCATATTTCCAAACCGGCTCCGCCCGCCGGCCGAACAGATAGTCCGACATCAGGCCCATCAAAAAGAAGGCCGAGCAAATGGCCAGGGTGGGAATCATGTCGAGCCGGGTGGAGCAGGCCAACGCCAGCGCGGCGAAGATCCAAAGGGCGAACAGGACCAGGACACCCGCCGGAACCATCCTCCATTCCACCACAGCCAGTTCGTTCACGCTTTGCATCTGCCGGGTGAAATGGAAAATCAAGAACGCCGCAACGGTGACCATGACGACCAGCGCCAGGAAGGCATCGCTCACGAAGGGTCTGCGCAGGAAAAAGTTGCTGAATCCGGCGACCGCGTAGGCCGCGACCAGCCCCCCCGCAAAGATGCCCAACGCAGCCATGTCCACCCCGCCGTAGGCGTCAAAGGTCATGCGGCTGGCAACCAGGGCCGCAACCAGATTCACATACGTCATCAGCGTCAGGGCCAGCATCAGGCCGGCGTATTTGGCCAGGAGAAACTGCGCGCGGCCCACGGGTTTGGAGAGCACGGCCAGCGCCGTGCCTGTGCGTATCTCGCGCGCCAATGAAGCGGAAGCACTTAACACCGCCCCGAACAACCCCGACAGCAGCATCACCGCCAGCACGCTGTTCTTCACCAGCTTGGGCTCGTCGCCGAACGCAAAATAATACGGCGTCGCCAGAAAAATTTCGAATGCGGCGGAACAGGTCGTCAGCAGCAGAAACACCGGCTGTCGCAGCAGTTCCATGAACGCATTGGCCGCGATGGTAATGAACTGTCTCATCTACTCGGTCAAAGTGAACAGGTTACGAAACATGCGGCTGAATGCAAACGGTTATTCCGAGCGCAGGAAGAACGCCATCCGGCTGTCGCCGTGCCTCAACGATTTGCTCTCCCTCCAGGCTTCCGGGATGCTCAACGTGTCACGCTTGGTGTGACCGAGCACCAGCAAACCGCCGGGGGCAACCAGACGCGGAAGCTGCTCATCGTCCAGCACTAGTTGAGCGAGCGAAGTCGAGCGGCACCCGATATTCTTCTCGCCGTAGGGGGGATCGGCGAGAATCAGATCGAATTGGGATCGTGCCGCCGCGAGCTGCGCCACCGCCGCGAATACATCCTGCACCCGGACCTGCAGGTGGTCGGCGGAAAACCCGGCGGCCTGCAGGTTCCGCCGGAGCACCTCCGCGTGGCGGCTGGACTTTTCCACGCACACGGCCGAGGCGGCTCCGCGGCTGAGGCACTCGAGGCTCAGCGCCCCTGTGCCGGCGAACAATTCCAGCACCCGCGCGCCTGCCACCCTGGGTCCGAGGCTGTTGAACACAGCCTGCTTTACCAGGTCGGGCGTGGGACGCACGCCCAGGCCTTTGGGCGCCGCCAGAATCCGGCGCGCGACTGTGCCACCCGTGATACGCATGCGGGTATTGATACACATCCGAGCCGAATTGATCAAAGTTTTGGTATGAATAGGATCAAATCCGGATTGCCAGCGCCGCGGGTTTGCGTGAAATTGCGGTAACGAGTGTTATGCCGGACGCGCCACAATTCCTGAAGGGCCTCTTGCTGCTGGACAGCGGCCAGTTGCACGGCTCCTTTTTTCAACGGACGGTCGTCCTCGTCTGCCAGCACGACCCCGAGGGCGCCCTCGGCCTCGTCCTCAACCGCGCCACCGGCAGTAAAGTCGGGGAAATGATCGTTGCCGACCTGCCCGCCGCGCTCAAGGAATGTCCGCTTTACCTGGGTGGACCCGTGCAACCGACAGCGCTGAGTTTTCTCCACACCGATTCCTTCCTTCCCGACGCCAACGTGATGCCGAACCTGAGCCTGGGCCATTCGCTGGATGCCTTGACGGAGATCGGCGAATCGTTCTCCTCGGTCCGCAAGGTGAAGATGTTCGCGGGTTATGCGGGTTGGAGTCCCGGACAATTGGAGGATGAAATGCAGCGCGAAGCCTGGCTCACCCATCCTGCCACGACCGAGTGGGTGTTCGACACCGACCCGGACCAGCTCTGGCGCGGGATCCTCCGGCAAAAGGGCTGGAAGTACAAACTGCTGGCCGAGATGCCCGAGGATTTGTCGGCCAATTGACCGGGTGTCTGTCGGCGCCCGGGCCGGGCTCCGGCGGCATCACCGCTTGCGTCGGGCGGGGCCAAAATAATATCCGCCATGGATGCGGACGCCCCGGACACGGCGATCGAAGCCCTTTGGCTGGCCGGGTTTCTCCTCCTCGAACAGGGCCGTGTAGCGGTACTCGAAATTCTCCAGTTTCACGCGTTTGATTTTCTGGCTGATGAAACGCTCGATGGCCGCGACGTGCCCGGAATCCTCGGCGGCCATCAAGGTCAGGGCGTCGCCGCTGGCCTCGGCGCGGCCGGTGCGGCCGATGCGGTGGATGTAATCCTCCGGATGCTGCGGCACATCGTAATTCACCACGTGGCTGACATCCGCGATGTCGAGGCCGCGCGAAGCGATGTCCGTCGCCACCAACACCTCGTAGCGCCCCTCGCGGAAGCCCAGCAGGGCCTGTTCCCGCTCGCGCTGGGTGCGGTTGGAATGGAGCACTGCCACGGCGTGATTGTTCCGCTTCAGCAGGCCCGCGATGCGGTCGGCCCCGTGCTTCGTCCGGCAGAAGACGATGACGGAGTCGTAATTGACCCCGTTGAGCAGGGCGAGGAGCAAATCGGCCTTCTGGACGTCGGCCACGGGATAGATCACGTGCTTGACCGTTTCCGCGGGCGTGCGGCGCGCGCCGATTTCGACCGCCTGGGGCTGGCGCATCGCCCACTGGATCAGCGTCTCAATCTCGGGCGGGATGGTGGCGGAGAACAGGAGCGTTTGCCGCTCGCGCGGGCAGCGCTCGAGGATGCGGCGCACATCGGGCAGAAACCCCATGTCGAGCATTCGATCTGCTTCGTCCAGAACGAGATGCCTGACCTGGTCGAGATGGCAGGTGTTGCGCTCGAGATGGTCGAGCAAACGGCCCGGTGTGGCCACGATGATGTCCGTCCCGCGCTTGAGGGCATCCATCTGCTTGCCGTAACCCACGCCGCCAAAAACCACCGCGGTCCGCAAATCCGTGAAGCGCGCCAGATCGCGGATCGCGACTTCCACCTGCGCGGCCAGCTCGCGCGTCGGTTCCAGAACCAGAAAGCGGGTCCGCGGCTCGTGGTGGGCGAGGCGGGTGATGAGGGGGAGCGCAAAGGCGGCGGTTTTTCCGGTGCCGGTCTGCGCGCTGCCGATGACGTCCCGCCCGGCGAGAATCAGCGGGATGGCCCGGAGCTGAATGGGCGTGGGATCGACATAACCCATCGCTTTCACAGCTTCGAGCACGGGTGCCGACAAGCCCAGTTTTTGAAATGGCATGGCCTATTCTGCGACGGAAACGCCCGAATGTCGATGAATTCTTCCGGGCCCGACAGGGCGGCACGGGATTGAACTCGCCTCGCCGCGACCGCTCACGGTAGTCTGCGGCTGGAACTTTGCCGCAATTCGACCCCGCGCCATGCAACACTTTCGCCGCAACGACCGCCTCGATTCCTCAGAACCACGCACCGGCTTGGCGCGCGCCCTCTCCAAACTCGGACTCTGCTCCCGAAGTCAGGGACGGATCTGGATCCAGGCCGGACGCGTCCGCGTCAATGGCGGCATCGTCCGCCACCCTGAGAAGCGCGTCTCCACCGGGCGGGACCGGATCGAGGTGGACGGGCAGGGGGTGCGCGCCAAGGCAAAAGTCTATCTCATGCTCAACAAACCCCGCGGCCTGGTGACAACCGCGTCCGACGAGCATGGGCGCGCAACGGTGTTCGCCTGTCTGAACCCGGCGCCGGCCTCCGGCCGTCAATCCCGCGAAGAAAGTCCTCCGGGCAGGGCGCCGGAGGCGCGAGCCGCCTTGCCTCGCGTCTTTCCGGTCGGCCGGCTCGATAAAGCCAGCGAGGGCCTGCTGCTGTTCACGAATGACACCGCGTGGGCAGCGCAAATCACCGATTCGGAGAGTCTCCTGGAAAAGACCTATCACGTCCGGGTGGATTGCGTGGCGGACGAAGCGCTCGCCCGGCGTCTCGAACGCGGCGTTTCCGCCGCCGGCGAATTCCTCTCGGCAAAACGCGCCGCCGTGCTGCGCCACGGCGAGAAGAATTCGTGGCTGGAAATCATTCTCGACGAGGGCAGGAACCGTCACATTCGCCGTCTCCTCGAAGCGTTGGGTGTCCGCGTGCTTCGTCTCATCCGCGTGGCGATCGGGCCCTTGCAACTCGGCACGCTGGCCAAGGGGGCCTTTCGACCTCTGGCGAAACCCGAAGCGAGAGCACTGGCCACAACGGGGCGACCGCCGGACAACGGAAGCCCTGAAACGGCGGATGGTCGGAAGCCCATATAAGCGGACAAGGTGTTTTAAAAACGTGTCAGTCCCGAAAACGAAAACGTGTCAGTCCCGGAAAACGAAAACGTGTCAGTCCCGACAANNACAATTTGTAGTTTTTCATTCATCACGTTATCGACCGCAAGCAGTGCGCCACCATGCTCACACTGCCCATCCGCAGACGCTCCGCTATCCACTTCATGCTCATCGTTGTCCCGGTTCTCAAGCGTCGGGCGATGCGCACTTTACCCTCATCGCCCTTGCGCCGCCGCGCCAGTTGGTCTTCCCGCCAACCCAGGCGCTTGAGTTCCTCGGCCACCACACTCTCGGCATATTGCACCGCTGACTCCCATAGCTCCTCACCCTGGTGGTGCTCGCCAAAACCGTCCTTCATCTCCTCCAGCAACGCCCGCTTCATGGCTTTGTCCCCAAAATACCATCCCCGTCTCAGCCCTCGGTAATCCCTGCCTTCCTCACCGGCTCGCCGCTGTTCCAGGCACTCTTCCAAGTATCGCCTCCCTGCCACACTGTCTCTGGGAATCCGATATTCCCCCAGCAAACGGTCCGCCCGCAGCCACTCCGGCCGCTTCCCCGGCCGCCTCAAATACTCCGGCCAACTGCTCCACCGATATTCCCGCAATGCCTGCTCGGGCGCGAGCAACTTTGCCCGCGCCGGATTCAAGTGCACATAATCGCACACCGTCTTCAAATACCCGTTGCCACTCCCGTCCACGATCAACGCCTTGTACCGACCGCTGAACAAGTGTCCGAACAGCTTGTGTCGCCGGTTGAACCGTCCCGTGTAGGTACCCAAAAACCATTTCATCCCCACCACCAGGTTTGCCCGCGGGGTCTCCACCACCAGGTGAAAATGATTTCCCATCAGGCAATACGCATGCACCTGCCAACCTGTCTTCTCACACCCTTCGCCCAGTGTGCTCGAAAAGCACCGTCGATCCCCATCGTCATGAAAAATCTCCTCGCGCCGATCGCCACGGCTCATCACGTGGTATATCGCCCCCGGATACTGCACCCTCAGTCTCCGCCCCATGCACCGCATCACATACCCTCCCACCCCTAATTGTCAATCCGCCATTCCCATCCCACCTCCTTCTCATCGCCCACTGCAAATTGTCGGGACTGACACGTTTTTGACACGTTTTCGTTTTCTGCAAATTGTCGGGACTGACACGTTTTTGTGGGGTTCGAATCCCTCGGCTCCCTCGCACCCACACGGTGTCAGGAATGCAGATGCAGGTTCAAGCTGTGCTCTCTCATCTGCCAGATGATCGTTCCCCCGTGAATCAGCGCCAGCGCCAGCAGGCCGATGCCGGAGAAGTGTTCCATTCGCAGGAGCGTCTTTTCGCTGAATTTGCCGTGTCCGCGCGAGGCGCCGTAGCTCAGCAACAGGAAGAAGAGGCTGGTTCCAATAGCGACACCCGTCACACATGCCAGTTTGCCCGGCCAATCCGGCGTCACCCATTCACGCGAGATGAAGTTGGCCGCGAGAATGATCCAGAACACGAGCACGCCCACGTTTCCCATCACCCGCACGAATCCCGTCATGAAGGCCGAACGCGGATGCAACCGTTCCTCCAGCCGCTCCTCGATTTTGCTGGCCGCCGCGCCGAGTTGGACGGGGGCGTGCACCGATTTGGTCATGAGAAACTTGATCCCGAGAAAGAGCATGAAGACGAAGCTGAACAATTCCATGGCGGCCTTGATGTAACCCCGGCTGAAAAACGAGGCGAACCCGGTGAAGGCGATGAAGCAGTAGATCACCTCCATGACGGTCGCCCCAAGGCCGATGAGCACCGCCCACTTGAAGCCGCGACGCGCGCCTTCGTTCAGGATCGTGAGGTTGACGGGCCCGACGGGAATGGAAAGGATCAGGCCGCTGAGGAAGCCGGTGAGGCCGGCCAGCAAAATGGGTGAAAACCGTTCCATCCGGGTCACTCCCCCACAGCCGCCCCCGGGTCGCCGTCCTCTTCCTCCTCCTCCTCGATCTCATACCGGATCCGGCGGGAGATGCGCGGGCGAACAAAGCCGTAAACGAGATACACGGTGAAAAACCCGGGCAGAACGTAATAGAGAATCGTCTCCCACAACACGAGGATCGACCCGATGAACAGGGCCGCGATGATGGCCTTGGTAAAGGTGCTGGTGGAACGCAAGCCGAGTGATTTGAAACTGGGATACCGGACCGTGCTCACCATCATGGCCGAAAGAAGCACGAGCACGACCGCGGGGAGATACTTCCAGTTTCCCAGAGATTTTTCGTTTTCATTCAACTGGATGACCAGCAGGGTGAGCGACGCCACCAGCCCCGCGGCGGAAGGGATCGGGAATCCGAGAAACTCCTTGCTCCCGCCGGCGCCGGGCTGCGCGGCCAGACAATTGAAGCGCGCCAGGCGGAACGCGCCGCACAACAGGTAGATCGACGCGATGAACCAGCCCCACGCCGGGTGCCCCACAAATACATCCCGCAGCACGACGCGATGAACCAGAAACGCCGGAGCCACGCCGAACGAAATCAGGTCGGCCAGGGAATCAAACTCCCGTCCAAACGGGCTTTCCACACCCCCCATCCGCGCCACCCGGCCGTCGAACAAATCAAAAATGCACGCGAGCAGGATGAAAAAAAGCGCCAGTTTGATCTGGGAAAAATCCCCGGCCGGAATGTCGGCCTCGACGATTTTGGTGAGGGCGACAAAGCCGCAGAACAGGTTGCCGGCGGTGAGCAGATTGGGCAGGAAATAAATCTTCAGCTTCAGCTCGGTGGCATCGCCCGGCCGGGGGTTGGAAAGAGGCGCCGCCATCATTCGCTCCTATTCCAAAACCGCCAGCACGGTCTCACCCCCCACCACCCTGTCCCCGAGCTTGATCTCGATCCGCGCGTTTTGCGGCAGATACACGTCCAGGCGCGAACCGAATTGAATGAGGCCGATGCGGTCGCCGCGGGCGACGGCGTCGCCCGGCGCCACCCAGGGCACGATGCGCCGGGCCAGGACGCCGGCAATGAGGCGCACCCCGACTTTGACTCCGCGCGGCTCGGCGGCTTCGAAGCCGATGAGCACGTTCTCGTTGCAACTGGCGGATTCGGTCCGCATGGCGTTGAGAAACTGGCCTGTCGTGTGTTTGAAGTAGGCCACGGTTCCGCCCACCGGCGCGTTCTGCACGTGCACGTTCAGCACGGACAGAAACATCGAAATGCGACGGCATTCGCCGCCCATGAACTGCGGTTCGGCGACGGTGTCAATCACATCCACCTTGCCGTGGCCGGGTGAGACCAGGAGATTGGCTCCGGCGGGAACGCGCGGATTGGGGTCGCGGAAAAAATAGAGTGTGAAGAGCGCGAACAGGACCCAGGCGAGAATCAGGAGGATGGAAAAGGCGACCATCGCGGACCCGATCAGCGTTGCCAGAAACCCGGCGACCGGGACCAGCAACACGAGGACCAGCGTGACGAGCAGCATTTTGAACGCGGCCTTCCTCGCTTTTCCCGAATGTTTCATGGAGTCAGGGTAAGGGCAAGGACCCCGCCTTCAAAGTCCAAATTTTCCGCCGTCGGGATCGCGTCACGCCGGCACCTCCGGAGGGCTCTCCAACAGATGAATCCGGTGACGCAGCCTGCCTTCGATGGCGCTCTGCCGGTCCGGCGCCAGGATCTTCCCGCCGTCGAGTTCGCGGACATAAAAGCTGTCGATGGCCGCGCCCATCTCCGTGCAGATCTTGGCGGCGGAAATGTCGAGGTCCACCTCGCTCAGCGCCTGCGAGAGCGCATACAGCAGCCCGATCCGGTCCTCGGTTTCAATTTCGATGAGCGTGCGCGCCTCCGAGGCTTCGTTGTCGAAGCGGATCTGGGTGGGGATCCGTTCCCCGGTGTACGCCTGATACAGCGGCCGGGAGATTTTCTGGCGCGCGATCAGCGCCTGGAAATCCACCTCTCCGCCCGTGAGGACCCGGACCAGCAGCTTCTCGAATTCCTCGCGCAGATCGCGGTCAACCAGGTTCCCCGTCCTGGCGTCCGTCACGAAAAACGTGTCCAGGACGATGCCGTCGGCGCGCGTGAAGATCTGCGCGCTCAGGATGTTCAGGCCCGTCGCGCTGAAGGAGCCGGCGATCTTGCTGAACAACCCCGCGCGGTCCCAGGTGCAGACCTTCACCGAATTGTAGCCGCGATCGGGTTCGTTGTGCCAGTTGACCACCGGCGCCAGCGGGCTTTCCTCCACCGACACCTGCAGGCGCATGAACCGGTGCGTCAGGAGCAGGTCATCCTGGATTTCCCGCGCGGTGTGGATCTGAAAATAGCGGGCCGGCAACGCGGCGAAATGGGCGCTCAACTCTTCGGCGCTCAGATGCCCGTCCATGAGGCGGTCCACTTCTTCCATCAACAGTTCGCGCTGCTTTTCCTCGGCGCGGATGAATTCCGTTCCGCCCGCCAGCAGGGGCATGGTTTTCTTGTGCAACGACCAGAGCAGCGCGTCCTTGAATCCATTCCAGAGCTTGTCACTCGTGGCCTGCGAGTCCGCAAACGTCAGCAGGGTCAGCAGGGAAAGCGTTTCGGGACTCTGCACCCGCGCGGCAAAATTGCGAATCACCAGCGGATCGTCCAGGTCGCGCCGCTGCGACACTTCGGCCATGGCCAGATGATTTTCGATCAGCACGCGAAGGGTGTGCGTCGCCGACCCGTCCAGGCGCAATCGCCGGGCCACGCGAAGGGCCAGCTCCGCGCTCACCGCCGCATGGTTCCCGTGGCCCTGGGGCTTGCCGGTGTCGTGCAGCAGCAACGCCAGATAAAGCAGGAACGGCCGCTCGAGCTTCTGGAACAGCGGGGCATAGGCGTCGTACGGCGGCGTTTTCGCCTCCCAGATCCGGTCGAGCTGCTGCAGACACATCAGCGTATGTTCGTCGGCCGTGTACTGATGGTAGAACTCGTGCTGCACGAGGCAGGTCAGCTTGCCGAACTCCGGAATGTATTTGCCAAGCAAATCCACTTCGTGCATCGCCCGCAGGATGGGGGCGACGTTTCCGCGCTGATCGAGGATGCTCAGGAACGTTTCGCGCACGTGTTCGTCGTTCAAAAACTCCCGGTCGGCCAGGGACAACTGGTTGCGGATGAGCTGGGCCAGGTCGGGATGCAGCCGCAAACCGCGCTGCTGCGCGTAGAGGAACACCCGCATCAGCCGGCGCGGCTGGTCGCGAAACACGCGCTGCGAAACAGCGTGGATTTCGCCGTTGATGAATTTGAACCCGTCCACCGGCTCAACGGTGGCGCGTCGCGTGCTGCGAAGCAGGGTGCGCAGGGACAATCCCCGTTCCGGCCGGGGCACCAGCGCCATGCGTTGCTCGAGCGTCCGGGTGATGAGAAAAATGTTCCGGGAGTGGATGTAAAGATCCCGCATGAAGCGTTCGATGCGCCGGCTGGGCGAACGATCGGTGTAACCCAGGCCGTGCGCGATCGCAGGCTGAAGATTCTTGCTGAGCACGTCCATGGCCCGGTTGGCATGGTAGTGCATCTCCGTCCGCACCCGGAGCAGGAAGTCATACGCGGTTTCAAGCTGCTTGCGCTCGGTGGGACTCACAAACTCCAGTTGCTGCAGATCCTTCAGGGAGCGCGTCTGATACTTGAAAAAAGTCATCCACAGCAGGTTCTGAAAATCCCGCAAGCCGCCGCACCCGTTCTTCAGGCTCGGCTCCTGCATGCAGGCTGAATTGCCATATTTGTTTCGACGGGCGGTCTGGTCCTCCAGCCGCAGGCCGATGTACCGGTCCACGTAGCCGGCCACGCACTTGGCCAGGAGCGTCTTTTGAAACTTCTTGAACAGGGCTTCGTCCCCCGTGATCAGCCGCGACTCGATCAACGAGGTCTTCGATTGCATGTCGCTGTTGGCCACCTTGACGCAATCGTCGATGCTGCGAACCGAGTGCCCCACCTTCAGCCCGATGTCCCAGAGCGGATACAGAATCCCGTCGATGATTTTCGACAGGTGCGGCAGGGCCCTGTTCCCGGCCACCACCTGCCCGTCGTGCAAAAACATGAAATCGACGTCGCTGTGCGGATTCAGTTCGCCGCGGCCATAGCCTCCGATCGCGACGAGCGCCAGTGGCGGGAATTCCGCCTGCGCCTGTGCGGACAGGCTGCCGCGGGCCGCCTCCCAAAGATAGCGCAACAACACATCCAGAATCATCGCCCGGCCCTGGCATACCTCGGACCCGCCGCCGCCCGCGCGATGCAGCAGCTTCAGCCGGTGGGTTTCAACCTTCAGAAAGGCCTTGTAGCGCTGCAACTCCTGCGCGGGAACGCAGCCCGGCGGCAGCGGCAACCGCGCCGCGGCGTCGGCTTCAATTTTTTCAAGCAGCGCCTGCATTCCAGATTGGAGCGTTGCGCCGGAATCCGCCGATGGCCTCTCCCTCTCTTGGCCTCGTCGCCGACCCCGACTTCACAGCCATTCGAGGACGAGAACGGGCAGGAAGCCGCCTTTCCGATTCCGCACACGCGCTTCACTGTGAGTGCAAACCTGCTCGAAGGCAAGTGTCCAGGCGGGACGGAAGCCTTGTCGCCGCCTCGCCGTTGGCCTAAATTGGCGCAGTCCGGTTCGTATATCATGCCCGCCAACCTCGATCCCGATGCCGCCCTGATGCTCCGCGTCAAGCAGGGCGACACCGCCGCTTTCGCCACGCTGGTGGACAAGTACAAACAGCCGGTGATGAACCTCGCTTACCGGACGATCCGCGACACGACGGAAGCCGAGGATCTGGCGCAAAACGTCTTCGTGCAGGTTTACAAATCCGCCCACCGCTACCGGAGTTCGGCCAAGTTTTCCACCTGGCTGTTCACGATCGCGCGGAACCTTTGCCTGAATGAAATCCGCCGCCGGTCGCGGCATCCGGCGGAGTCTCTCGACGCCTCTCTGCCCGGGCAGGAAGGCCAGCCGCTGCATCAGGTCGAGGATAAAGCCACCTTTTCCCCGCCCGAGAGCCTGTTGCATGGAGAACTGGAGGACAAGGTCGAGAGGGCGCTTGCCGACTTACCGGAAAACCAGCGCACGGCCATCCTCCTCTGCCGCCAGGAGGAACTGAGTTATGAGGAGATTTCCGAAGTGCTCGGCTGCTCCCTTTCGGCCACCAAATCGCTGATCCACCGGGGGCGGGAAACCCTCAAACACAGGCTGAAAGCCTATTTGCTCACCGGGGCGTGGCGAAACCCCAAATGAACGCAACTTTCCTTCAACCCAGGTTTTAAAACAGAATGGAATCTATGAACGATCCGCTCTATCACCGGCTCCGCGAGTCCCACTGGCGGCGGAAGCTGATCGCGGGCGAGGAAGCCGAACTGCGCGCCTGGCTGGCCGCGCATCCCGAAATGGAAGCGGACTGGGCGACCGAGGCGGGATTGGGCGAGGTGTTGAGCTGCCTGCCCGACGCCCCCGTGCCGACGAATTTTACCGCGCGGGTTCTGAACGCGATCGAGCGGGAATCCGAAGGCTCGCGCCGCGAGACGTCGGGCTGGACATGGCGCTGGCGCCGGCTCCTGCCCAAAGCCGCCGTCGCCGCGGTCGTCGCGGCCATAGGATTGATTTCCTACGAACGGCACGAAGCCACGCAACGCGCGGTCCTCGCCCGCAATGTGGCGACCGTTGCCGACGTTGCCGACGTTGCCGCCGTGCCCAACCCCGGTCTCATGCAGGACTTCGAGGCCGTCCGGCGTCTGGGCCAGACGCCGCCCGCCGACGAAGAACTGCTCGCGCTTCTGAGATGAGCCCGACCGGTCCGAAAGGCTTCCGGCTCCTGGCAGGCGCGGTGGCTTGTCTCCTCGCGCTTACGGGCCGCGCTGGAATCGACGATGCCCCGGGCCGCGCCGGGTCGGATTCGAACCAGGCGGCGTTCCGGCGGCTCGGCTCGTCGCCCGTGGAGGCATTCCGAAAACTGCTGGCCATGTCGCCGTCCGAGCGGGACTCGTTCCTGACCAACTATCCACCCGCCACGCGAGAACGCATCCTGGACAAGATGCAGCAGTACCAAATGCTCCCTCCGGACTTCCGGGAATTGCGATTGCGCGTCACCGAGCTGCGGTGGTATTTACTCCCGCTCCTGAAGACGCCGCCCGAACAGCGCGCGGAAAAACTGAGATGGGTTCCGGAACCCTATCGGGACCTGGTCCGGGCGAGGCTGGAGGAATGGGAGATGTGGCCGCCCGATCTGAGGGACGAAGTGCTCGAATATCAAAGCACCTTCAGTTGCTTCGTGGGACGGGATGCCGCGGGGAACGCCGTGATCCAACAACAAATGGCGGCCGCAGACCTGTCCGAAGGCGATCGGCCCGGAGTCGAGCGGAAGCTCGCGGAATGGCAGGCCATGCCCCAGGCGCAGCGCCAGCAGTTGTTCGGCTGCTTCCAACATTACTTTGAACTCAGCGACCAGGAGAAGGAGAAGACACTGGACGCCCTGGCGCAACCGGAACGCGGCGAGACGGCGAAGGTCCTGGGTTCCATCGAAAAGGGCTCCAAGGCGCAACAGCAGGCCTACCTGGCCGCTTTCCGCCAGTTTGCAGAAATGTCCGCGGCGGACCGGCAGCAATTCATGAAGAATGCCGAGCGCTGGCAGAAGATGTCTGCCGAGGAACGTCAGGCCTGGCGCGATCTCGTCCAGCAGCTCGAGAGCTCGCCGCCCCTGCCGCCCCTGCCGCCCGGCTTCATCCGCCCGCTCCCGCAACCGGTCGGATCCGGCCTGTTTTCCGCCCCCGACACCCATCCCGCCGCGGCTCCGCCAAAATGAAGGCAACAGCCGATCTTGCCCCGATGCCGCCTGCCTGCCGCACCCGGCCCCCGTTCCGGAGTGGCAGATGCGCTCCGCCTCCGTTAGGATAGAGTTCACGTGCACCCGATCGCATTTGATATCGGCTCCTTCCCCATCCATTGGTATGGCGTGATGATGGCGCTGGCGTTCCTGGCCGGTCTTTGGACCGCCAGCCGGCGCAGTCTGCGCGAAGGGGTCTCGCGGGAAAAAGTCCTCGATATCGGCCCCTGGCTCATCGTCGGCGCCATCGTCGGCGCACGCGCCCTCTACGTCGCCACCTACTGGGACACATTGATGGAGCAACCGCTGTTTCCGCGGGCGCCCTGGACGGAAGTTTTCATGGTGCAGCGCGGGGGCCTCGTCTATTACGGCGGCCTCATCGGAGCGGCGCTGGCCTGCGTCCTCTATGCCCGGATCAAACAACTGCCGCTCTGGAAGCTCGCAGACATCCTGGCGCCCAGCATCGCCTTGGGCTACGTCTTCGGCCGGATCGGCTGCCTGCTCAACGGCTGTTGTTACGGGCGGGTCTGCAACCTGCCCTGGGCAATCCATTTCCCGCAAGGCCACGAAACCTATCCCAACGGCGTGCACCCAACCGAAATCTACGACGCCCTGCTGAACCTCGTCTTGTACGGGGCGTTGGCCTGGCTGTATCGTCGGAAGAAATTCGACGGCCAGGTCTTCGCCACTTACCTGATGTGCTACGCGGCGACCCGTTCGATCGTGGAAACGTTTCGCGGCGATTACACTCCCGTTCACCTTCACGGCGGGCTCACACCCGCCCAATTGGTCAGCATCGGGATTTTCGCCGCAGGCGTTGTCTTGTGGACGATCCTGGCGCGTCTTCGCCCGGTGAAACACGAGGATGGACGATAGAGGATCGAAGATGGCAACCGCCCGCAGCCTCCAGCCTCCAGCCTCCAGCCTCCAGCGCCGCCCGATCCTGCTCGCCGGCCCCACCGCCGTCGGAAAATCCAGGATCGCGCTGCTACTGGCCGAACGGCTCAACGGGGAGATTGTTTCCGTGGATTCGATGCAGGTTTACCGCGGACTGGACATCGGCACCGCCAAACCATCGGCTGAGGAGCGTGCCCGGGTGCCGCATCATCTGATCGACGTGGTGGACGTCACCGAGCCGTTTGACGCGGCGAGATTTGCGGAACTGGCGCACCAGGCCGTGGCCGAAATCCGATCGCGAAACCGCCTGCCCATTCTCTGCGGGGGCACCGGCCTTTACTTCAAGGCATTTCTCGATGGCCTCGGCGAGGCGCCGCCCGCCGACGAACAGCTCCGCGCCGCGTTGCGGGCCACGCCGCCGGCCGAGCTGCTCCGCGAACTGGCCGAACGCGATCCGGCGACTTTCGAGAAAATCGACCGCCTCAACCTGCGCCGCGTGATTCGCGCCGTGGAGGTGATTCGCCTGACCGGAAGGCCATTTTCCGCTCAAAAGGCCAGGTGGAACGGGACTCCCGGCGGACCGTCCGATGCTTTGGGATCGCCCGGCTCGCCAGGAGTCTCGCCCGACCCAGGCAGACCGTTCCCGCCTTCGCTCGGCCTTACACGCTCCCAGTCCGACCTCCGCCATCGCATCAACGAACGGGTGGACGGCATGTTCCGGCGCGGGCTCGTGGCCGAAACCGAGCAGTTGCTCAAACGCGGTCTCGCGGATAACAAGACGGCGATGCAGGCCCTGGGTTACCGGCAGGTCGTCGAACATCTGCGCGGCGGCCGTTCGCTGACGGAAACCATCGAGTTGGTCAAAATCCGCACCCGCCAGTTCGCCAAACGTCAGATGACCTGGTTCAAGCGGCAGTTGAGACTGGAGTGGATCGAGTTGATGCCGGAGGATTCGCCCGATGTCGTAGCCACGCTTGTGAAAGCGCGGATCGAAAACTGAATTGAGAACGCATCGAGCCAATCTGCAAATCTGATCGCAGGGCTGAAGGCCCGGCCTGTGACAGCCTGGGGTGGAGCGCGCGTCGCGGAGCCCCAGGTGAACAGGCACAAGACCGTCACCGCCCTGACAGGGCGGGACATTGGGTGTGACGCAAAATGACGGCATTGCTGTGATGCCCCTGCAGGGCTTGGTGTTTTATGGGACGGTTGACCCGGGCCTCCGCTCGCGGTCCTCGCTTCAGCCCGGGCTATCGCCTTGCGGGCCTTCGGCCCTGGCGGATTGCGCGGCCAGCTTCTGGACATACCGCTCGATCCGGGTGCCTGCCTCGATGAGCTGATCGTAGCCCGTCGCAAAGCACGCGCGGCAAAAGCCCGCGCCGTTCCCGCCGAACGCCGTCCCGGGCACCATCGCCACCCGCTCCGCCTGCAGCAAACCGACCGCGAAATCCTTTTCACTCATGCCGGTCACCGACACGTCCGGAAACGCGTAAAACGAACCGCGTGGCAGATGGCATTTCAGCCCGATTTCATTGAAGCGCCGGACGATGAAATCGCGCCGGCGCTGATACTGCTCGCGCATCGCATTCATCGCATCCGCACCGCGCTGCAACGCCTCGATCGCCCCTTCCTGGCTGATGATCGATGCGCACATCATCGAATACTGGTGCACCTTCATCATCGCCTCAATCAAGACCGCCGGGCCGCAGGCATAGCCGATGCGCCAGCCGGTCATCGCGAACGCCTTCGAAAACCCATGCAGAAAAACTGTGCGCTCCTGCATCCCTGGCAGGCAGGCGATGCTGACGTGCCCGCCCTCGAAGGTCAGCTCGGAATAAATCTCGTCGCTCAACACCAGCAGATCCTTTTCGACGCAGAACCGGGCGATGGCCTCAAGCTGGGCGCGGCTGCACGTGCCGCCGGTCGGGTTGCATGGCAGATTCAACACGAGCAGCTTGCAACCCGGCTGCCACGCCGACGCCAGGGCCTCGGCCGTCAAGGCAAAGTTGTCCTTCGCATAGGTTGGCACCGGCACGGCAACGCCATGGGTCAGCGTGATGCTCGGATGATAGCTCACATAGCACGGCTGGTGGAACATCACCGCGTCTCCCGGATTCACCAGCGCGCGAAACGCGATGTCGAGCGCCTCGGAAACCCCGACAGTGACGAGGATCTCGTCCTCGGGCCGGTAGCTCAGGTTGAAGTTTTTTTCGAGGTAACGATTGATGGCCCGGCGCAGTTCGATCAGGCCCAGATTGGAGGTGTAATGCGTCTTGCCTTTCTCCAGCGCGTAAATGGCGGCTTCGCGGATGTGCCAGGGCGTGTCGAAATCCGGCTCGCCGATCCCCAGCGAAATCACGTCGTCCATCTTCGCCACAATTTCAAAAAAGTCGCGAATGCCGGACCGGGGCAGGTTGACAACGTGCCGGGCGATGAATCGGGTGGTGTCCATGGAATGAATTTCAAATTTGAGATTTCAAATTTGAAATCGGATCAGGGCGTGACTTTCAGCCGGCTGTTTTCTTCGGATTTCACGTCCAGGAGAAAGCCGTGTTCCTTGTAGGAGCGGAGCATGAAATGCGTCGCCGTGGACAACACGCCATCGACAGTGGACAGCTTCTCCGACACGAACGCGGCAACCTTTTGCAGGCTGGAACCGCTGACGAAGACGAGCAGATCATAGCCTCCGGACATCAGGTAACACGACTCGACCTCGTCAAACCGGCTGATGCGCTCGGCCAATCGATTGAACCCGCCGCCGCGCTCCGGGGTAATGCGCACCTCGATGACCGCGCGCACGACTCCCGTGTCTTCCTCGGAAAGATTCAACACCGGTCGCCACCCCAGCAGGATGCGCTCCTTCTTGAGCTGCTCCAGTTGTCGGTTGACTTCGGCCTCCGACAGATTCAACACCTGCGCCATCTGCGCCGTGCTTAAACCGCCGCCTTCGAGCAAAAGTTTGATTACCGGATTCATCAGACCGGAGTTTTCTCGAAAGCCGGCCATAAATCCATACTTATTCTTGATTCCCATGCCAAAAGCCCGGCGCGGACCCGGCGGTGCGCGCTCCGTGCCTTGGTCCGGCACGCTGCGAACAAAGACTCGATTTGACGCGGTCACTCTGCGATCCTGCAACGAGAAATGATTCATTCAACCGCCGTCATTCACCCGAAGGCAAAGCTGGATTCGACGGTCCGGATCGGGCCCTACGCCGTGATCGATGAAGGCGTGGAGATGGGACCCGGTTGCACCGTGGGGCCGCACGTCCATATCACGGGGATGACGACCATCGGCGCGCATAACGAGTTTCACGCGGGATGCGTGATCGGCGACGCCCCGCAGGACCTGAAGTACGACGGCGAACCGACGCGGCTGCGCATCGGCGACCACAACGTGTTCCGGGAACACGTCACCGCGAACCGCTCCACCACGACCGGGGAGGAAACAATCATCGGTTCGCACAATTTCCTCATGCAGCACGCCCATGTGGCGCACAACTGCGTCGTCGGGAACCACGTGATCCTGGCCAGCGGCGCGCTCCTGGGAGGATACGCCGTTGTGCAGGACCTGGCCTTCATCTCGGGCAATTGCCTGGTGCACCAGTTCGCGCGCGTCGGCACGCTGGCCATGATGCAGGGCGGCGCGGCGATCAGCAAAGACCTGCCGCCGTTCACCTTGGCGCGCGAATACAACGGCATCTGCGGCCTGAACATCGTGGGCCTGCGCCGCGCCGGCTTCAGCGCCGAGCAACGACTGGAATTGAAACAGCTCTATCGCGCCCTCTTCCGCAACAGACAATCTCTCAAAGCGGCGATCGCCGGCGCCCGGTTGAAGTTCTCGAGTCCCGCCGCGTGTACGCTTCTGGATTTCCTGGATTCCTCGATTCGCGGCGTTTGCGCCGATGCCGGCGCATCAAGCGATGAGCTTTGACTGGGCGGCCGTTTTGAGGTACACTAACACTACAGGCTGACAATGTGTTTCGTGCCCTCCAGTTTCCGATGCCTCTGTGGCGGAGTTGCCCTTGCCGCTTCTGTGGGAGCATGGACTGTCCGGGCGGCGGATGGCGCACCCCCCGCTCGCTCGATCGAATTTTCCACCCCCCGGAACGATACGCAGGTGACCAATGTCAACCGGTTGGACCAGGAAACCCGCGACGCCCGTGATTTCGAAGCCGGCTTCCCCAATTCCCAGACCGTCGGCGCCCCCGAAACCTCCCTCACCGGCGAGTTCCCCTGGCCGGCGCCTTCGGCGGGAGTGGTCGTCAACCGGCGGACGAAAAACCCGTTTGGACTGGGCGACAATTCGCAGTCGCTCGCGCCGGAGGAAACGCTGCGGCAGATGTTGATCCGGGATCTCCTGAAATCGCCGTACGACGAACCGGATGACGCGAACAGCGCTTTGACCGAACAGCCGGGATCTTCCATGACGCGCTTTTATGACCAGTTCCTGACCGCGCGACCTCAGGCGTCAAACCGGTCGAATCCCGCGGGTTCGTTCTGGTCACGGACCCAGATGGGCAATCAGAGAGATTCTTCGGACTCCGAAAATTCGGGATCGCGCTGGGACGATTCCGCGAACTTGTCCCCGAACAGGCTTCCGCGGTTCGATCCCAATTCACGCTCTTCCTCCCCCGCCGACAGGCCGGGCAGTCTTATGGATCTGTTCGGGCCTCGCGACAATCGCGGCGAGGACGCGGAACTGTTGCTGGAGAGCAAGCGTGCGGAAGAGCTCCAGAAAAGACAGATCGATGACTATAAGGCGCTTCTGGGTTATTCGCGGACGCCCCTATATGATGCCGGCCAGCTCACGCCTTCTGCAGGCCAGAATCCGTTGTCAACCGGCAGTCTGGCGACGCCTCTCGCGCCGGACCCGTACAACCCCTTCGCCATGGCGCCGTCAACCGTGAACCCGACGCTCGATCCGGGTCTTCTCGCACCCACCGCTCCCCAGGCGCCGGTGCCTTCGAGCCTTGCGCCCGTTCCCTTCGCTCCGCCACTGGACCGAACCACGGCTCCGAAACCGATTTTCTCCGTTCCCAAGCGGGCGTTTTGAGCCCCGCCTATTCCCAGCGCAGCACCTGAACGATCGTCCCGGCCGGGAGATCCGTTTGTGGCGCGACATCCACCAGGCCGTTCGCCGAGGCGAACGAACTTAGAATGTGCGACGCTTGAAATCCGGCGGAGCGGATCTTGCCCGCGGCGTCCATTGTCACCCGCATGAAATGCCGGCGCGATCCGGCGTTTGCCAGCGGTTCAACCAGCACGCCCGGGGACGCCGGCAACCCGACGACTCCGGCCCCTTGCCAGCGCCGCAACGCCGGCCGGGCCAGGAGCAGAAAAGTGACCAGGGCGGAAACAGGATTCCCCGGCAAACCGAACAGCCATTTGCTTCCGCAGCGGCCGAATGTGAACGGCCTCCCGGGCTTCATCGCCACTTTCCAGAATTGCAGCTCCCCCCCGAGCTGCTCGAATGCGCTTCTGATGAAATCCATCTCGCCCACCGAAACGCCGCCGCACGTGATGACAAGGTCGCACTCGCCGAGCGCGCGCGCCAATGCCTCGCGGGTGGCATCGAGGTCATCCGGAACGATCGGGAACACCTTCACGATCGCGCCGGCGCCTTCGATGAGGGAAGCCAAACCGGTCCGGTTGCTCTCGTAGATTTGCCCCGCCGCGAGCGTTTCACCAGGCTCCTTCAATTCGGAACCGGCGGCCAGCAAAGCCGCCACCGGCCGGCGGCCGACGTTCACCTGGTTTACGCCCGCCGCCGCGAGCAGCGCCATCCGGCCAACGCTCAGCACCTCGCCCGCTTCGATGAGCGTCGCGCCGCGTTTCACGTCCTCTCCCCGGAATCGCACGTTTTCCCACGGCCGGACCGGTTCCAGCGCCAGCACTTCGCCCGGCCGATCCGCTGGGATGAGCGTTTCCTCCTGCATGACGACGGCGTCCGCTCCGCGCGGCAGGGGCGACCCGGTGAACAGCCGCACGCACGTGCCTGTGGTCAGTTCGCCCGAAAAAGTTTCACCCGCCGGAACCCTTCCGACAAGACGGAGACGCGCGGGCGCTCCCGGGTTGACCCCGGCGACATCCGCTGCGCGCACCGCGTAACCATCCACCGGGGAATTGTCGAAGGGCGGCAGATCCACCGCGGCCGCCACCCGGTCCAGAAGAACGCGCCCGTGCGCCTCCCGGAGCGAAAGGGTCTCGCTTCCAGGCTTTGGAAGAACGGCGAGGATTCGCGCCAGGGCTTCTTCGAGTTCGAACATGGCGGAAGGTTACGAAGACCGCCCGGGATTGGGAACCCCCGAAAGACACCCCCGAAAGCGCCGGCCACGGGCCTCGAGGCATAGGCCCGTTTAAAGACTCTTTCCTTTGCAGGAGCCGACGTAAGGAGGCTCAGATCTCTTCGGACCCGAGGACGAATTCAGAGCCTCCTCACGTCGGCTCCTACTCTTTCAACGGGCTGCCAGACCCGGAAAAAGCCTGAAGAGCCGGCGCGGGCACCCCATCCATGAAGGGGGCGGGTGAAGTTGCCGTGCATCTGGATTCGGTCCGCAGCCTCCAGGGCGAGGGTCGGGCCTGCCGGTGTTCAGTGCGCGGCCGTCAGCAGGAGCACCTGTTCGAGGGTGGACGTGCCCTCACGCACGCGATCTAGAGCGACCATACGCAACGTTCTCATGCCCTGACCGATGGCGATTTTTCCCAATTCCCGCGAATTGGCGCGCGAAATGACCAGCTTGCGGATTTCGTCCGTGACGGTCATTGCTTCGATGATCGCCATGCGGCCCGAGTAGCCTGAATTCTTGCAGCGGTCGCAACCGCGTCCGCGATACAGCGTCACGCCTTCGAACATGCTCGGGTCGATGTTCAAATCCTGGTACACCTTTTCCAGATAGGTCACCGGTTCCTTGCAATGCGAGCAGATGCGGCGCATGAGCCGTTGCGCGCACGTCAGAATCACCGACGAGGAGATCAGAAACGGCGCCACGCCCATGTCGTCCAGGCGGGCGATGGCACCCGGCGCGTCGTTGCAATGCATGGTGCTCAGCACCTGGTGGCCGGTCAGAGCGGCTTCAATGGCAATTTCCGCAGTCTCGGTATCGCGGATTTCGCCGATCATGATGATGTCGGGGTCCTGGCGCAGGATCGACCGGAGGGCGTTGGCGAAGGTGAGCCCGATTTCCTTTCTGACAGGCACCTGGTTGATGCCGGGGATTTGAAACTCGACCGGATCTTCGACGGTGATGATGTTGTAAATCGGATTGTTCAATTCGTTGAGAATGGAATAGAGAGTGGTCGTCTTGCCGGAACCGGTCGGCCCGGTCACCAGGATCAAACCATGCGGAGCGTCCACGGCGGCTTTGACCTGCTGGTACGTATCAGCGTCCAGCCCGAGCTTGTCCAGGCTCGCGGAAAGATTCGACTTGTCGAGCACGCGTAACACGATTTTCTCGCCATGAACGGTGGGCATGATCGACACGCGAAGATCGTAATCCTTGCCGCTCACTCTGACCCGCATGCGCCCGTCCTGGGGAAGCCGCCGCTCGGCGATATCCAGGCTGCTCATGATCTTGAATCGCGACGCCAGCGCCAGTTGCAGTTGCTTGGGCGGTGGGGTCGCGTCCACAAGCACTCCGTCAATACGGTAGCGCAATCGCACGTTCTTCTCGAAAGGCTCCAGATGAATGTCGCTGGCACGGTCCTTGATCGCCTGCACCAGAATCAGATTCGCCAGCTTGATGACGGGCGCCTCTTCGCTCGAGGCGGCGAGTTGATCCAGGTTGACTTCTTCAAAGGATTCCCGGGCCAGTTCGACATTGCCATCATCCGCCTCGCCATCCGCCTTCTTTTTCGCATCCTCGATGATGTCCTCCATGCTGCCACCTTTGGCCGCATCGAGGTGGTTCAGCTTGTCGATGATGGCTTTTTCGGATGCGATCAGAGGGGCCACTTCCAGCCGCGTGATGCGCCGGACATCATCGATGGCCAGCACGTTGAGTGGATCGGCCATGGCGATGAACAATTTGTTCTCCAGGCGCGAGACGGGGACGATCTTGTGGTTGTGGCAGACCTCGCTGGGCAGCAGTTCGGCCAGTTCGGCGGGAATCGTGATGCGGGAGAGATTGATGGGCGGCGTGTTCAGCACACGGCCCATGCAAACCGCCATGTCCTGATCGCTCACATAGGCCTTCTCGAGAATGAGCTTCAACAGGCGCATGCCGCCCTTTTTCTGCTGCTCGAGCAGTTCTGCCACCTGATTTGGCGTCAACAGACCGTCTTCCACCAGAACGTCCGCAATGCGTTCACCGAATGATTTGACAGGAGGCATGGGTTTATCGAAAGGCCTTCCGCAGGTTCTGCACCAGATCGATGGGGGACGTGATATACCACAACAGGCGGTGCGGTGTGGCTTCCGCCAGTTCTTTTGCCGCCTGTTGATTGAAGGGATTGGCCGTGGCGACGAGGATCGACTTGCTCATGCGGTCGAACGGAAGCACGCACCAGCGCCGGCAAACCTCGGCCGGAAAACCCCGCGCCAATTCAATGTCGGTGTCATACTTCTCCAGCGGCAGAAACGCCGTGCGCGATTTGTCGGTGAGGATTTTCAGCGATCTTTCCACCGGGAGAATCCCCTTGTCCGCCAGGATCTGGACGAACGGCTCCACCACCCCGTTGGGCGGCGCGGAAAGGTCCGGCGTCACCCAGCATAAATCGAAATCACCCAAAGTGATGATCTTGGCTTCGACAAAAACCTTGTGCATCGCCTGCCGCCCATCGTCCACCGGAGCGGGAGCGGGTTTGCCGGGGGCCTTCGAGGCCTTGGGCGATTCGGGTGACGGCTTGACGGCGGCCGGCTCGGACACGACCGGGTTCTGCGCGAAGTTGTTCGCCTTGCTCTCGATCTGCTTGAGGGCCTGGCGCACATCCGGGTCGTCCGCATTGCGCTGGAGGATCGTT
The DNA here is from genome assembly GCA_003159675.1 of Limisphaerales bacterium. GTDB lineage: Bacteria > Verrucomicrobiota > Verrucomicrobiia > Limisphaerales > BOG-1460 > BOG-1460. The sequence goes on along the minus strand of PLQC01000129.1, from coordinate 16,006 downwards.
TCGTATTCGAGAATGGCCGACGAAAGCTGCCCCATCTGAACGTAGGCCTCGGCAATGCGCTTCGAGGTCTTCACCACGTCCTTCTCGCGCCCCAACTTCGAGTAGGCCTCCTTCAGAATCTCGAGCGACTGATAGTCGTGCGGCTGAGACTCGGTGATGACTTCAAACATCTCGATCGTCTGCGCCAACTGGGCTTCTTCGCCCGGACTGAAGGTCGTGTTCGCCATTTCGTATCCGCCCGGCCAGACGCATTGATTTTGGATGAATGCGGTGACCGGGCCATTCGTTAGCAGCAAAATGTTCGCCAGATTCGGAGTTCCCAAGCCGTCGATCCAACTGGAGTCCCGGATGGGGACATTTTCCGTTTGAAGGACACTTGTGTCCTGTTCTTGCACTGCGGAATTGCAATCTGATTTGAAGTTGCGATTGTAGAGCCGCCTCAATTTCCGGCAGACAGATGGGTCAACAGATTCCAGTGATGACGCCCGCGCCCGGCGACCGTTTGCAACGGTACGTTGGCGACCCCCTGCGCCTGGCGCTCCGCGACCGCAACGGCCGCACCCCGCCCCGCGGATGGTCCGCGCGGGTGCGTACGAATCTGGGCCGCGCCGAAAGCCTGCGCCGCGAGATCCTCCAGGCCCACACCCAGGGCCTTCCCCTCGCCGGAGATTCCTGGCATGACCTGCCGATGAAGCCCGAGGCCGAGGGGTGGTCGCTCGACCTGCCTCTGACCGAGGTCGGCTTCTTCAAGGCCAAAGCCTTCCTGCTCGATCCCCAAGGATGGCAATACTGGCCGGAGGGCCCGGACGTCGGGATTTCGGTCCACCCGAACGCGTATCGGACCGCCAACACCATTTATTGCGCGTTCCCGCGGCTGTTCGGCGGCACCAAAACGGCGTCGAACACGAAGAACGGGCAGATCGAAGCCCAGATCCGCCAGATCGAGGAACACGGTTATACCCTCCTGCCGCCTTCCGGAACATTGCGCGATGTCATCCAGCACCTCCCGCACATCATCGACGGCCTCGGCTGCAGGATCCTCCACCTGCTGCCCGTCAACCCGACGCCGACGACCTACGCGCGATTCGGCCGCTTCGGCAGTCCCTACGCCGCGCTCGACCTGACCGCCATCGATCCCACGCTCGTGGTTTTCGACAAGCGGACCACCGGCGTCGATCAATTCCGCGAACTGACCTACGCCACACACCTGCTCGGCGGCCGCGTTTTTCTCGACCTCGTCATCAATCACACCGGCTGGAGTTCCGTCCTCCAAGAAAACCATCCCGACTGGTTTTTGCGAAACCCCGACGGCACCTTCGCGAGCCCTGGAGTGTGGGGCGTCACCTGGGAGGATCTGGTCGAACTCAAGCACGACAATGTGGGGTTGTGGGACAATCTCGCGGAGGTGTTTTTGACCTGGTGCCGGCGCGGCGTGGACGGCTTCCGCTGCGATGCTGGATACAAGGTTCCCGTCCGCGCCTGGCAGTACATCATTGCGCGCGTCCGCCAGGAATACCGGGACGCCCTGTTTCTGCTCGAAGGACTCGGGGGCGCCTGGGAAACGACGGAAACACTGCTCACCGAGGGAGGCATGCAGTGGGCCTATTCCGAATTGTTCCAGAACTATTCCGGCCCGCAGGTCGCAGGCTATCTGGACCACAGCTTCAAGCAAAGCGCACGGGTCGGCCTGCTCGTGCATTACAGCGAAACACATGACAACGATCGCCTCGCGGCCCGCGGGCGCACCTGGTCGCTGCTCCGCAACCGGCTTTGCGCGCTGGCCGGTGTCAGCGGAGGATTCGGCTTTGCCTGCGGCGTGGAATGGCTCGCCCGCGAAAAGATCGATGTTCACGGCTCGGCCGGCCTGGCGTGGGGCAATCCCGATAATCTCGTTCCCGAACTCGCCCAACTCAACAGGCTGCTCGCCGAACATCCCTGTTTCTTTGATGGCGCAACCATCCGCCGGCTCACTCCGGCCGAGTCTCCGGTCTGCGCGCTGTTGCGCGAATCCGCCGAAGGCAAGGATCGGGTGCTCGTGCTCATCAACAATGATGACGAAAAACCATACACGCTTCCCCTGCCTGAAAAAACCTTCCGCCAGACCGGCCCGCTCACGTTCGAGCTGCTCGGCCAATCCCCGCCCGAGATCCGGATTTCTAAGACCGGCGAGGCCTCCATCCCCGTCCCGCCCGGCGGCGCCTATTGCCTTTCATCCCTCGCCCGGCCCGCCGGTTTGAGCGGTGACGCCTATCGGCGCGCCCGCGCTCAGGCGGCCTGGGGCATCCAGGCGTTGAGCGAAATCATGCCGTTCGCCGACATCGGACGCTTCGACTGGCGCGCGCTGGCGGAAATCGTGGACCGCTCCCCATTCGAGTTCCTGGCCGCGATCCGGCGACTCGAACCGGGCCCGGTTTCGTCGCTGCAGGCTGCCCTGGACAAGGCCGCCGCAACGAGGCCCCTGCCTGAAGTCATCCGCTGGGACCGGATGGATCGCCGCCGCGTCACTCCGGTTCCCCCCGGTCACTGGCTGCTCATCGAGGACAGCGTGCCGTTTCGCGCCTCCTTGACGGCGCGGGGCGAAACGGGCGAAGCGAGCATCCCCCAGCACGCCCAGTCCATCGCAGTCCGATCGGGTCACGTTGCTTGTTTCCCGCCGCGCACGAAGGGGGTCGATGCCGATTTGATTCTGGAGCGCTACGACACGACGTCCCCGCACATGGCCGCCTCCATTCGTTTTCTTGGGCCCGAGCCGGAGTGCCTGCCACCGCATCTCGCGCCTCGCGACACCGATCGGATCCTGCTCACCAACGGCATCGGCGGCATGGCGCGGATCTGCGCGGATCTGGGGCGCGTGCAATCCAAATACGATTGCGTGCTGGGCGCGAATTTGCATCCCACTCTGCCGGTGGACCGCCACATTTTCGCCAAGCGCATCCGGGTCTGGGTCAATGCCGACGGCTTCATTTCGCCCCTCGACCTCAACAACCTCGCTTCGATCGCCCCCGGACCGCCAGCGGTGTGGCAGTTCGTCACCAACGCCGGCGACGGCCGCACGGTCGAGATTGAAATGCGCGCGAACATGGTTGCCGGGCGCAACACAACCGTTTTTCAGTTCAGCCGGCCGACGGCCGCCCGGGCCACCGGCAAACAATTGCCGGCCGATGCCGACGTGCGCCTCACGGTGCGCGTGGATATCGAAGACCGGAATTTTCACTGGGAAACGCGACGCAATGAGAGTGCGGAGACTCATTTCCCGGCGAATACAAAGACGCTGGGTGACACGGAACAAACCGGCCGCCAGTCACGGGGCTTTTCCTTCACGCCGGCGGTGGACCGGCAACTGCGCGTCTTCACCACGGCGGGCAACTACCATCCCCAGCCGGAGTGGAGCGAAAACCTCCCGCATCCGGTCGAACAATCGCGCGGCCAGACGCGGAGCGGCGATGCCTACAGCCCCGGCTGGTTCGACCTGCCGCTGGCCAAAGGCGCCAACGCCACCCTGGTCGTCACCGCGGAGGCTGCCGGGCCGCCGGCAGAGGAGCCGTCCCTCTCCGAGTTCAAATCCCAAATCCCAGATCCGCACGACCCATTCGCCGCGCAACTCCGGCGTGCCGCCCGCGCGTTCATCGCGCGCCGCGGCGAAGGAAAAACGATCATTGCCGGGTATCCCTGGTTTCTCGATTGGGGCCGGGACACGCTCATCTGCGCTCGGGGTCTGCTCGCCGCGGGCATGGCCCGCGATGTCAAAGAAATCCTGCTCACGTTCGCGCGGTTTGAAAAGGACGGCACGCTGCCAAACACGATCCATGGCGACAACACCTCGAACCGCGACACATCCGATGCGCCCTTGTGGTTTGGGATCGCCTGCGAGGAGCTCGCCCGGATGACGCCGGACGCCGGAGACCGAGCCCCTGAGAACGGCACCGCGAAAAAGGCCCGGCCTCCTTCCGACTTCTACGACACGCCAGCCGATCCCTCCGGCCGCACCATCCGGGATGTGCTCCGGAGCATCGCCACCCATTACGCCGCGGGAACGCCAAACGGAATCCGGATGGATCCGGAATCCGGTCTGATCTGGAGCCCAAGCCATTTCACGTGGATGGACACAAACCATCCGGCGGGCACTCCGCGCGAGGGCTATCCGGTCGAAATCCAGGCGCTATGGATCCGGCTGCTGCGCCTGCTCGCGGGAATCTGCGAGCCGGGCCAACGACCGCACTGGAACGAACTCGCGGACCGCGCGCTCGCTTCCGTCGAGAAGCTCTTCTGGCTTGAAGAGCGCGGCTGGTATGCGGACCTGCTCGGGGCCGGCCCGGGCCGACCGGCGGCAAACGCCCCGGCCAGTGATGCTCTATGCAGCAACGGGCTGTTCCTGGCCAGCCTCGGCCTCGCGCGCGGCGATCGCGCGAAACGCTCCATCGAGGCCGCAAGACAATACCTCGTCGTCCCGGGCGCCGTGCGTTCGCTGGCGCCGCTGCCGGTCTCGCCGCCGCTGCCGGTCCATGCCAACGACGGACGTCTTCTCAACAATCCGGCCGAGCCGTACTGGGGTCGTTACGAAGGAGACGAAGATACGCGCCGCAAGCCGGCCTATCACAACGGCACCGCCTGGACCTGGACCCTCCCTGTTTTCTGCGAAGCTCTGGCACGGGCCTGGGATTTCACCCCCGAAGCCATCGCGACCGCCCGCGCTTATCTGGGCAGCCTGGATCAAATCATGAAACAGGGCTGCCTTGGACAGATCCCGGAACTGCTCGACGGAGACTCGCCGCATACGCCACGAGGTTGTGATGCCCAGGGGTGGAGCGCGATCGAAGCCCTGCGTGTGTGGGAGCTGTTAAACTCGCCGAAGACCGAACCCGGCGGTTCCAGCTAAACGGACGGGGAACCAGTTTGCGGGCGCAGTGGAAGAAGTCACACGTCCAAAAACTGGAAAGTGTCAGGGCTGGCTGGTGATCCTGGTCCAGTCCAGATCCTGGGAAGCGGCATAGATCGCAAAGGCTTTCTCGTTCGGGATCAGGACGGCGCGCACCACGCTCGAATCATCCGCCCGTCCCAGGTTCAGAACAGCGTCCGGAATGATGCCGACCTTTTTGTGCGCATAAAGCAGCGCAAAGGTGGCCTGGGCGACGGCATAAAAGGGCAGCTCCTTGTAGGCGCCTTCGGCGAAATCCTCGACGGCGTTGGCGAGGAAATCCAGTTGCTGTCCCAAATGCGGGAACAGCGGCTCATAGATCTGGGTGAACTCGAGCTTCCATTGCGGCAAAGCCCGGAGCACCTTCTCCACGACCGCCGGCGTAATCGCCGCCGCACCCCGACTTACAAACTCCACGATCTCAGGCATCCGCGGAGTTTATCGACGGACCGAAAAGATGCAAAGACAATATGCCCCGCGATGCGCCGGGGACAGGGCGCGTCTTTTCAATTGGGCAAGCTCCAGAGAGCCGGGGATTTGGCGAACACCAGCGCGTGGAGACGGAGAGGACCGCCATCGCGGCGGTCGTAGTGGGGGAAACGACCATCGAATTCAGCTCCCGTTATCTTAGACCTGCCGTTCTGCATTTTGCATTCAACCTTCCACATTTCAGAGCTAACGCTCTGCTGCGCCTGAGAGCGGAGTCGGTGTAATCAGGATTTGTGTCATTGTGTGGGACCGACCCCCGTGTCCAAGGGGATGCCGCCCGCTTGCGGGCCATTTCCCGGCTGGGGTTGAGCCTGGTTGCTGGCGTCCACGAGGGTGGGGGTCAGAAGGACCAGCAGATTTCTCGGGCCCGCTTCTACGCTGTCGGTGCCGGAGCGCGACTGCGTCCACCGTCCGCCAGCGGGAAGTTTTCCCGCCACGATGACCATCCGGCCGCTCGGAATCGTCATCGAGTTTGAGATCGCCAGGCTGTGAAACGCGGGTTGCGATCCGTCCTGTTCAGGAGAGATATCGATTATTTCATTGACCGTCGCGACAAAGCTCAGATCGATGGATTGCGAATTGGTGCGGCAACTCGGCAACACATCAAGCGTTACGCCAATATTCGTGTAAACGGTGCTCAAGCCTGACTGCGGGTTTACATTTGTCACGGATTGGATCATCTGGATCTGTGCCTCGTTTCCACTAAGCGTCGTCACCTCACATTGACTCTTGTCCTGGGCATCGCCGGCTTGGAGAAGGGCCTGGTCGATCGCTTTGATTTTCGAGTCTCCAGACCCGTTTCCCAAGTTGTCGATCGGGAGGTTCAGGCTTGCGGGAGCAACGATGAATCGTGCTCTGACGTTAATCTGTGGTTCGGCGGAGATGGGAATGTTGTTCGTGGAATCGTCCGAGATGGATCGTGTCTCGAAGCCGCTGGCGGGCTTATTCCCTGCGGCCAGTTGCCGCCGCAATTGACTGACCTCATTGCGGAGCCGGAGCACTTCGTGCATGTCGTTGCGCAAGCGTTCCAAGTCGTTGGTTTGAATGGCGAGCTGTTCATTGGCGGCGCGCAGGGCATCCTTCTCTGCGGCCAGTTGCTGTGTCAGGATCCGTGCCGCGCGCAATTCGTGTTGCGTGGCCGCTCGTTTCAGGGTGAGCCCGGCGACGACGCCGGCCAAGGCGAGGATCAACAGTGCGGTTTTCATATTGGCGAGGGAAATGAGTTTCAGGGTGGGAGCCATTGAACTCGTAGCAACGGCAGCCTTTGCCAGTGCGCTGGCCGTCATTGACGTGGCGAAGCCGGCCGGAGCGGCTTGAACGGCATTGGCTGTGAGCGCCGCCGACAGGGCGGCGGCGGTCGTATTGATGCCACGCCCGGCGAGGAATTCACGCAATTTGCCCAGGGCGCGCGAAACCCGTTTCTGGGCGGCATCCTCGCTGATGCCGAGCGTGGCCCCCACCGAAGCGAGGCTTTCGTTCTTGAAAAACCGGAGCAACAGTGCGTCGCGGTCTTCTTCACCAAGATTGCCGATGGCTTCATCCAGCACGGGACGGACGATGTTCCAATCGTTGGCCGTTTCGGGAGCGGGATCGTGCAAATCCATGGCCTGCCTTTCACGTTGCTGTCGGCGTTGTTCCTTTCGCACCTGTTCCAGTGCGGCCAGCCGCACGCCGCGATAGAGCCAGCCGATGAGCAGCGTGTTTGGACGGAGAGCGGCCGCCTTGCGTGCCAAGTCCACGAAGACCGATTGTGCCACGTCCCGCCCCTGCTCTTCGTTCCCCACCTGCCGGAGCGCCGCGGAATGAACCGCGTCCGCGTATCGGCGCACGATTTCGCCGAAGGCTGCCTCGGAATTGCCGGAGGCGTACTCGCGCAGGAGTTCGGCGTCGCTCAGGTTCGTCATGTCACTAATTAACTGCCGCCGATTGCGAAATCCGACAACTTTCGCGCGAGAAAAGGGCGCGGGGTCTTCCTGAAGATCAGGGCGCCCATTGCGCCCGGTAGAATAGCTGCGTGGCCGGAATGGGGAACACGAAATTGGTCGAGCCGCCCGACAGGGTGTTCGTCTGAACGGGCGACCAGTTCGGCAACGCGGCGGTGGATTGGATCACATAGCGCTGGCCGGCCTGGCCGTTCAACCAGAAGCAGAAGGTGTTGGTGGAACTGATGGCCGGCCGTGTCAGCACCGGAGGCGAAGGCGGAGTTCCCGCCGGCAGAACAAACAGCGTGATGCTCTGGGCCGGGACCGTGTCGATCAAGGTGCTCCCCGTCAGACCGACGTCGCTCAGGCGGTTGATGGAATTGGCCGAGGTGAGCTGCCATACCTGGGCCGTGCCGGCGCCCAAAAAGTTGGTGAGGCTCAGGGCAACCGTCGCGGTGGCGCTCAACTGCTTGTTGATGACCATCACCGTCAGCGCCGCGTCGGAGGACCGCAGCGCGGCGAAGGCGGAGACGATGTCGGGGTTCGGGTCGGAGGTGCTGACGCTGTTGTCGCCGAAGGCGGATTTGTTGCCATCGTAGTTGCGATAGAGCTTCATCGATTTGTACGTGGGTGAAGTGGCGGCGGGAGTGGTCCAGCGCGTCGCCAGGTCCAATCCTTCGCGGCCGAATATGCCGAGGATGTCCGCCTGCGCGGTGGCTCCGTTGATGTTGGTTTCGGCGCCCCAGTTGTATTCGGTGATGCCGATCTTCGTGCCGGGATAATTGGACGCCGCCCAGTTCTTCATGCGCGGGATGAGCATCAGGATCGTGTTTGTCGGCTGTAGCCCGATCCAACTCTGATCGACGTAATTGGTGTCCCAGAACTGGCGGGTGGATTTGTTCCGCAAAAGTTGGGTGGTGGTGGACACATCGTCGCCGCTTTCGCCGCCCTGCGGATAGCAGTGCAATGTGAAGTAATCGAGCAGCCGCCGGCCGGTATTGGTGTCGTGCTGCCAGATCTGATTCAGGAGCCACGGCATGTAATCCCAGCCGCCGTTGAGGGTGCGGTCCTGGAATCCGGGGTTTTGCTGGTCGTAACCGCTGTAGAAGTAACCCGACCAGCCCCATTCCTCGGGCGCGCACACCAGCGCGTTGGGGTCGTTGGATTTCACCATCCCGGCGTAATCAAGGATCTTGTCCCGGATTTCCTGCATTCTGGGTCCCGCCGGATGGACGTCCTGGTGCGTCTCGAACCAGATGCTGTGTTCGTTGTCCATGAGGTAATACCGCACGCCACCGTTGGTGGATGAACCCCAGACATTCATCAGGTGTTGGACATAACCCTGCTGGAAAGTTGAATCCACCGGTGAATTCGCGTCGTTTGGATTGTTGGTGGTGATAAGCCAACTGGTATGCGTGGCGCTGTTCGTCCCGGTGCCGTTGCCGGCGTCCGCGTTGTAGGGATCGTGGCCGGTCTGCGGACCATAGTTTGCGATCGAGTAACTCCAGAGAGAGTTCCGGGTGGGTCCCAGCTTCGCGGTCCAGCCGATCATGGGAATGGTGATCATCGCCTGAGCATAGCCGTTCTTGCTATTGGCAACGAAATCGTCAGCGGCCGCCCCTGGCGTGGCGGAGCCGTCCTCGACGCTTTCAAAGTACCAATCCGCGTCGATGTTGTGCGCGCTGAGCTGCCAGTTGTATCGCGTCTCGTTGTTGCCGCCCGAGCGGTTGATCGCGAAGTTCAGATCCGAAAGCTGGTTTGAGGAGGCAAAAGCCACTCCGTAAATCAGAGGGCTGATGGCATGCCGGTTCAGTTGGGCGTCCACGGCGATGGTGACCGGCGTATTGGTTGCCGTCGCGACCCCATTGGTGAGCAGCGAGATGTCATCCAGATAAAACGTCGGCTGCGCCAGACCGGTCCGGTCCTCAAGCCAGAATCCGGAGGCGTTCGGCTGATTGGCGGCATTCAGCGAGGCAAGTGAAAGGGTGATTTGCTGCCAGTTGGTGACCAACGCCGACAGCGACACGGCGGATTGAGCCATGTCCCCGACAATCGCCTGCACGTTCAATTGCTGGCCGCCCGAGCTCCCGCCGCTGATCCAGAACGTCAGATTCGTGTAAGGCGTCGAATCGAAGGAGTTGTGCCCCAGGTAAATCGCCTGATAGCCATTCGTGATTGTGACGGCGATGGAATCGGAACCGGAATGGACGACGCTGGTATTGGCATAGTCAATTTTCGTCCATCCATAATTCATCCACCCGTTCTGCAATGAATCGTTGTAAATAACCTGATTCATCTGGGCCACGGTCTGGAGGGTCACTCCCGCCAACAGCAGCAAGACTGAAAGCCAACGCGGCGCCCGCATTCCCAAACAACAACCGCCGGTCATGACGCAGTCCGGGTTTCCTGGGGGAACAGGCAGGCTGCTGAAACTCATAGGTGGCATTGCAAGGATTGTCAGGCCGAATTGCTTATCCGATTCTGTCGAGTCCCTGTCCGAAATCCAGCAGCCCAGGCATTTGATTTGAAGTGCACGGCACCACAAAACATCAGACAACCTCTTCACAAACTGGCACAAACTGTAGTCCATGGCGAGCCAATTCATGGTGCGATCGAAACTTTTCGCCTCCCCCCAGTTTCCCCTCCCCGGTGTCTTTTAATTTGAGTCAACTCGTCCTGTGCGTGCTTCAATTGTCCTGCTTGACTCTCTTGGCCCCATGTGGCTGATTAGCCACCCTATGAACGTAACAGACTTATCACCGGATCAGTTGCGACGGGCTGCCGCAATCAAGGATCAAATTCACACTCTTACCGCAAAGCTTCACCGTTTCCTCGGCAGCAGCGCGCAACCGCCTCTCTGAGCTGGCCAAAGCGAGAGGGGCGAAGGCAAAGGCAGCAGGGAAGAAGACGCTGTAGTTGTACAGATTTTACGGGAAGTCGCGTGTGGTCGCGGTTGACATCTTTGGCCCGGCGTGGCTCAGTTCGTTAGGCTTCCGAACACGATTATTAAATGCACTAAGATGGAACCCGCCACGGTCATTTTGCTGATTTTCGTGATTACTTATGTCGGGATCGCTATCGGACGCATTCCGGGATTGAAGCTCAATCGTGCCGGCATCGCTTTGTTGGGTGCAATTGGCATGATGATTTTCGGCGGAGTTACCACGGCACAGGCCGTTGCCTATATCAACTGGCAGACGGTTTGTTTGCTTTTCGGTTTTTTTGTGATCTCCGCCCAACTTCGTCTGTCAGGGTTTTATGATAAAGTGGCTGCTGGCTTTGCCAATCGATTTGGACATCCCGCACGGTTTTTACTCATTCTGATGGTGATAACCGGCGGACTTTCCGCCTTCCTTAATCACGACATTGTTTGCTTCGTTTTTGCGCCCATTGTAGGTGTCACGCTCCTGCGCAAACAAATCAACCCCGGCCCATTTTTGATTGCGCTGGCAATATCCAGCAACATCGGAGCGGCGGCGACGCTCATCGGCAATCCTCAGAACATGTTGATCGGCCAAATTGCGCATTTGGATTTTGGTCGCTATATTCTTTGGAGCAGTGTGCCGGTCATTTTTGCCATGGGTGCCGCTTATGGAATCATCTGGCTCATGTCACGAAACAATCTCCAGGCTTCTCTGCCCAATCAAAATGAATCGGCGCAGCAAACCTATCCTTTTAACCGGGTTCACACCATCAAGGGGATAATCATTCTCGTCGTGGCTATCGGTCTTTTTTTCACTTCGCTGCCCAAAGAAATTATCGCCTTGGCTGTCGCCGGCATCCATCTGGCCAGCACCAAATTTCGCACCGACGATTTGCTCGGACTGGTGGATTGGCCGATTCTTGTGCTTTTTATGGGGCTGTTTGTTGTCACCGGAGCCTTTCAATCCACTGGTTATGGCGACCACGCCGTTCAGTGGCTGGCACAAGGCGGATTCGATCTCAATTCCCCATTCAATTTGACTTTGATGACGACGGTGCTGACCAATTTGATTGGCAATTCGGCGACCGTGATGTTGCTGCTTAAAATTGTCAATCCCGCAAATCCCGTCACATCATATATTCTGGCATTAGCCAACAGTTTCGGCGGCAGCCTCATCATTATCGGGAGTGTGTCCAATATCATTGTCGTCCAACAAGCGCGGGGAATGGGGATAAACATTTCTTTTTGGGACTTTGCCAGACTGGGGTTTTCTGTGACCTTGGCAGCACTGGCAGGCCTGCTTGTCTGGGTCGTTCTGTTGCACTGAGTGAATGTGACGGAATATGGCTGACCCTATTTATGGATGTTAAGCTGGCAACCAAAGCTTACGAGGTTTGGTTAAGCAAAAAGATTCCGCTTATCGAAGCGGATCTGAAATTGAAGCATCAGCGGATGGCGGAAGACGTCTTCCAATTCCTGCGGGCAACTTTCTATCGCTGGGCGCAGTTGTGGCCGGAAGCCTGCCCCGAACTGGTGAGTCTGCCATCGGTGCTTGGGGTTGGCGATCTCCATGTCGAGAATTTCGGCACTTGGCGTGATTGGGAGGGGCGGTTGATCTGGGGAGTAAATGATTTTGATGAAGTCTGTGAAGTTCCTTATGCGGTTGACTTGGTGCGCTTGGCGACCAGCGCCAACATTGCGATAAGCGAAGGGACTCTATCTTGCGATCCCCAAAACGCCTGTGGTGCAATCCTAACTGGATACACCAAAGGGATTGAAAAAGGCGGGCAGCCATTCGTGTTGGCCGAACATCATCGTTGGTTGCGTGACCTCGCCCAGAATGAACTGCGCGATCCAACGCGATATTGGGACAAGTTGAAGCAGTGGCCGGTTGCAACCAAGCTGCCCCCGGACATTAGAGGCGCTTTGGTCCGGGCTTTGCCGGAATCACGATTGCCGTTTCGCGTGGTGCATCGTCAAGCCGGCTTGGGCAGTCTGGGGCGAAGGCGATTTACGCTATTGGCTGAATGGCGGGATGGATTTATTGCTCGTGAGGCCAAGGAATTGACTCAATCGGCATGGGGTTGGAGCGAAAACCGTCAGGTTAAGACTGAAATATTTTACAAGACGGCAATCGATCATGCTGTTCGTGTTTCCGACCCGATGGTGTCGTTGCATCAGCATTGGTTGATTAGGCGGCTGGCACCCGATTGCAGGCGAATCGAATTGAATCAATTACCCACGAGAAGAAACGGGTTGAAGCTGTTATACGCCATGGGATTCGAAACGGCCAATATTCATCTTGGGACAAAAAGTGCGGCAAAAAAGGTTGGTGCTGATTTGCGTGACCGGCATCCGAAATGGCTTTTCAAGGCCGCCGAAGCAATGAAACAAGCCACAATTGACGATTGGAAACACTTCCGCCCTGTGAGCGCGAGCCGCGGGCCACGTTCCCCCAAGCCGGGAGATGTTTAAGGTGATTATCAATTGCGTTTGAGAGGGGCAACTTTCTCACACTTCTTCTGTAACAACCACCTCGTTTCCGGTAATTCATCTGGATACGATATTTCCATGAGCAGCCTCACTTCATCCAACGAAGCGCCGCGAATCTTTCCGCACACACGATGGTCGCTGGTATTGGCAGCGACACGGAAGGACGCGCCAGAATCGGCGGAGGCGCTGGAAGCCCTCTGCCGCGCCTACTGGTATCCGCTTTACGCTTACGTCCGCCGTTGCGGTCAATCGCCACACGACGCGCAAGACCTCACGCAGGAATTCTTCTGCCGCCTGCTCGAAAAACGCTGGCTGGATTCCGCCGACCGCGAAAAAGGCAAGTTGCGGACGTTCCTGATCGTGGCGTTGAAAAACTTCATGAGCAAGGAATGGCGGCGGGCTTCCGCCCAACGTCGCGGCGGCGGCCAATCACAGGTGCCGTTTGACACGGAATTCGCCGAAAGTCGCTATGCCGCCGATCATTCGGCCACGCTTGCTGCGGACGAAACTTTCGATAAACAGTGGGCATTGACGTTACTTGATTTGACGGTGAATCGGCTGCGCGCAGAATTTGCGGCGGCAGGAAAACCCGGCGATTTTGAGGCGCTCAAGGGTTGCCTCATGGCTGCGCCTGGAGCGATTGATTATGTAACAGTGGCATCTCGCCTCGGCATGAACGAAGGAGCGGCTCGCGTAGCGGTGCATCGGCTGCGGAAACGATTCCGCGAAATATATCGCGAGGAGATTTCACAGACGCTTTCGGACCAAGCGGATGTGGCCGGTGAATTACGGCATCTCGCCGCCGCCCTGGCTGGAAAATAAAATGAACCCACCGTGTAACAACCTTCCGTCAACCGGTAAGCATCGGGCATGAGCAACGAATCATTGCCGAAATGTCCGCAGTGCGGCACGCCGCTTCCAGAGAATGCGCCCGCCGGGCTGTGCCCCAATTGCCTCATGGCGCTGAACCTGAAAACGGAAACCGCTTTCACCGACGACACCTCTGCCGCACAACCGCCGCTGCCGCCCGAACAGATTGCCCCGCATTTTCCACAGCTTGAAATCCTTGAATGTCTCGGACGCGGCGGTATGGGTGTGGTTTACAAGGCCCGGCAAAAAACCTTGAACCGTCTTGTCGCGCTGAAACTTCTCGCGCCAGAGCGCGTGCGCGACGCGAAATTCGCCGACCGCTTCACGCGCGAGGCTCAGGCGCTCGCGGCGTTGAACCATCCGAACATCGTCACCATTTACGACTTCGGGCAGGCGGGCGGGTTCTATTTTCTCCTCATGGAATTTGTGGACGGTGTGAATTTACGCCAGCTTTTGCGCACGCGGAAGATTGCCCCCGAGGAGGCGCTGGCAATCGTGCCACCGCTGTGCGACGCGCTGCAATTCGCCCACGACCGGGGCATTATCCACCGGGACATCAAACCGGAGAACCTGCTGCTCGACAAAGTCGGCCGGGTGAAAGTTGCTGATTTTGGCATCGCCAAAATGCTGGGCACGGTCAACGGCCGGTGTAGCGGCGGCGGAACTGCCGCGCCGGAAAACGCCACCCAAAGCGCCGTTGGAACGCCTGGTTACAGCGCACCCGAACAGAAAACCGATCCGCAACGCGTGGATAGCCGCGCTGACATCTATTCGCTCGGCGTTGTGTTCTACGAAATGCTCACAGGCGAACTGCCCGGCAAACGCCTCGAACCTCCGTCGTCAAAAGTTCAAATTGACGTGCGTCTTGATGAAGTCGTGCTGCGCGCATTGGAACAGAAACCCGAACTCCGCTACCAGCAAGTCAGCGAAGTGAAGACGATGGTGGAAACGATTGCGACGACGCCCCGCACTTCCGCCGAGTCCGCGCCGACGTCGGACAGCCTGCCGAAGGTTTCCCTGTGCTACGTCAGCACGCCCGAACACCTGCGCACCCTCCTGGGCCGCCTCCTTTACATCTGCCAGGCGAAGGGCGAATTGCGCTTGGACAGCGAAATGCTTAGCTTCGACAGCGGTTGGTCGGTGGTGAAGATTCCCCTGTCGTCCATTTGCGCATTGGCTAAGGGCAGCTATCCCATGTCGTTCATCAAGCTGTTGTTAATGCCGGCCAATTACATGTCGGTGACCTTCACCGAGCAGGGTGTTTCACGCACGCTGTTGTTCACTCCCACACCGCCGCTCAATACGGTTCGGACTTGGGTGAGGTACCATTTGACGAATCCCAAGAAGAAGATCTGGGAGAACCAGATCGTCTTAAACGAATGGTATTTTGCGCTGCAGGAGGCCATTCGAGCCCGCACCGGAAGCAGGCTTCCGGTGGGGCATCACTCCGAGGCAAAGACTCCGTCCAGGCGGAATCAGGCGATGTGGTTTTTTCTATGTGTGGCATTTATCGCAATGCTCGGCAAGCGACCGTTGCTGGACGTGTTGAGCGGACTGTTGCCTGGCCCCATCACGACTGCGCTGGCCGCTGTCAACTCACTGCCCGGCATCGCCCGGGTTGCGGCGGGGATTGCCATATCCATCATTGACGCTGGTTTGTTTCTGTTCCTCATCCTGTTCCTCGTCAATCTCCTCACCAAACTGGCCGTGGTCGTGGGACCCCTCTCGCGTAAAATATCAATCCAATTTGCAAATTCATTCCCCGCCCAGCCCACCGATGATAAATCCTGGCTGGCAATCGTGGACAGCGGGAAATACGCGGAAAGCTGGGAATTGGCGGCGGATTCCTTTCAGCGCACCATCAACAAGGAGGAATGGGTGGCCCGGTTGGAAAAAGTCAGGCGACCACTGGGCAAAGTCATTTCCCGCAAGTTGCGTTCCATAACGTATTCGTATTCCCGCAAGATGCGTTCCCTGAAGGACGCCGCCGTTGGGACGCGCCTGGAAACGAAATTTAACACGTCGTTCGACGGCTTGCTCGCGGCAGTGGAAACCAGTACCTGCTCCAAGCAGCCGGATGGCAGTTGGCGAATCACCGGCTATCACATCCGCCCGGCAGGCTGGAGAAAATATCAAGGCCGACTATTGCTTGTCTTCGCATTTGCTTTGCTTGTTCTCCTCTCGGTTTTCTCGGGATTGAAAGCTCACCATCAGATTTCAGAGATTGATAAAATCGTTGCTGATCCACTTGGCGATCTGCTGGTGTAGCGTTCCGCGCCGTTGCGGTTCTCTGAGCTGCCGAGTCTTCCTGGCGCCGGCGGTGGGAATCAACTCAAGCGCACGGGCACGCGGCGGTTGCCCCAGCGGCCGGACTTTCTGTCAAAGTGACCGGCG
>PLQC01000148.1 GCA_003159675.1 Limisphaerales bacterium | reverse complement strand
ACTGCGGCTGCTTGAGCAGCTCCGTCAAGCGCGCGCCGCGGTTGAGCTGCTTCTGCGTGAGCGGGTCCAGGTCGGAGCCAAACTGCGCGAAGGCCGCCAGTTCGCGGTACTGCGCCAGATCCAGCTTGAGCGTCGCGCCCACCTGCTTGGTGGCCTTGATGGCTGCCGAGAAACCTACACGAGAAACCGAGAGGCCCACGTTGACAGCCGGACGAACACCGGAGTTGAAGAGGTCGGTTTCCAGGAAGATCTGCCCGTCGGTGATCGAAATGACGTTGGTCGGAATGTAGGCCGAAACGTCGCCGGCCTGCGTTTCAATGATCGGCAGGGCCGTCAGGGAGCCGTTCCCGAACTTTTCACCCACGCGGGCGGACCGTTCCAGCAGCCGACTGTGCAGGTAGAATACATCGCCGGGATATGCCTCGCGGCCCGACGGACGTTTCAACACCAGCGACACCTGGCGGTACGCCACGGCGTGCTTGGAGAGATCGTCAAAGATGATCAGCGCGTCCATGCCGTTGTCCATGAACCATTCGCCCATCGCCGCGCCCGCGAACGGCGCGAGATATTGGTTCGTCGCCGAGTCCGAGGCGGAGGCCACCACCACAATGGAGTACGGCATCGCGCCGGCCTCTTCGAGCACGCTGATGACCCGCGCCACGTTCGATTGCTTCTGCCCGATCGCGACGTAAATGCTGTAAATCGGCCGGAAATCCTTTTCGCCGGAGGCTTCGCCGGCCTGGTTGATCCGCGACTGGTTGATCATCGTATCGATGCAAATCGTGGTCTTGCCCGTCGAACGGTCTCCAATGATCAACTCGCGCTGCCCGCGGCCGATCGGGATCATCGCGTCCACCGCCATGATTCCCGTCTGCACCGGCTGGCTGACGGATTTCCGGCGGACGATGCCGGGCGCGATTTTCTCTACCGGATACACGGCTTCGGCCTGGATCGGTCCTTTGCCGTCCACGGGCTGGCCGAGCGAGTTGACCGCGCGTCCCAGCAGGCCTTTGCCGACCGGCACCTGCAACAACTTGCCGGTGGTGCGGACTTCCTGGCCTTCCTCGATTTTGGTCCAGTCACCGAGAATGATGGCGCCCACCTCCATTTCTTCGAGGTTCAAGGCCAGCCCCGTGATGCCGTTGCCGAAATCGAGCATTTCATTGAGCATCGCGTCGGTCAGACCCTCGATCTTGGCCACGCCGTCCCCAATTTCACGGACGGTGCCGACGTTCTGTTTGGCGGTGGCCGTTTTGACCCCCGCGATCTGGGCTTCAATTTCCTGCAATAAGTTGCTCATAAAATCATTTTCAAACGCCCGGAGGCGCACCCTTCACAAAAACCGATTCCGGGGAAAGCATCCCGCCGTTTGCCCATTTTTGTGCCCGTTCAAAAACTTTCCTGCAACGCCGCCAGCCGCGACTGCACGCTGCCGTCATAGACATCGCTTCCCACTTTGATGCGCAGGCCCCCGATCAGCGCCGGGTTCTGTGCGAACGAGATATCCAATCCCTGCCCGTAAAGGGCGCTCAATTTGCGTTCCACGTCCGACCGCGAATCCGCGGACAGCGGCACGGGACTTTCCACCTTGGCCGTGCGCCGGTCCACCTCCAGCTTCACCAGCCGCTGAAAGTGCGTCAGAATGGCGATGTAACCCCGCGGCTTGGCGGCAGCAACCTTGCTGACTGCTTCGCGGACGCGATTTCCGTCCAGCACACCTTGGTCCAGGCAACAGCGAAACAGTTGCTTGCCGTCGCGCCGGGATTGTTTGGAAATCTTCATTCCACGCTTGGCTTGATTTGAAATCTCAGATTTGAAATTTGAGATTCATCAGGCGGCCAACTGCCGGGTGGTTTCCTCGGCCAGCCGTTTCTGGTCTTCGGGCGTCAAAATCTTTCCGGTCACGGCGGCGGCGGTCTGCACCACCAACCGCCCCACCTCGCGCTTCAAGTCCGTCAGCATGCGCGCCTGGTCCGCAGCCGCGGCTTCGTGCGCCTTGGCGATGATCTGTTCGGCGGCCGCGATGGCTTTTTGCGTCTCCTGCTCGCGCACCTTCGCGGCGGCGACACGGGCTTCTTCGATCAACTTGTTCGCCTGGGTGTTCGCCTGATTGAGGACTTCGAGCCGGGCCGCTTCGGTTTTGGCCAGTTCGGCCTTGATTTTTTCGGCATTGGCCAGGCCCTCGGCGATCTGGTGACGGCGCTCGTCGAGCAC
This sequence comes from Limisphaerales bacterium, assembly GCA_003159675.1. Lineage (GTDB taxonomy): Bacteria > Verrucomicrobiota > Verrucomicrobiia > Limisphaerales > BOG-1460 > BOG-1460. Next base: position 6,724 of record PLQC01000148.1, on the reverse strand, counting down.
GGTCAGGATCGGCTTGTAGGCAAATTTGTAAAGCAGCGCCGCCACAATCAGAAAACTGATCACCTGCGCAATGAAATGCGGCGCATCCCACCCGAAACGTTGCGCGGTATCCTTGGCGGTCCCGGCCAGATCGCTGCCAATGCTGGCAAACTGGATAAACTGATTCATAAACTCGATTCACTGATGCGAGGCGCGGAGCCGCCGGGGCCCCGCGCCCGCCAATCATTGTCACTTCACCAGGAACAGGGCATAGAACACGATGGCTTCCGCAAACGCGATCGCCAGGATGGATTGCACCAGGATCTTGGTCGAAGCGCCGGGGTTGCGCCCCACCGCCTCGGAAGCCTTCATTCCAATGAGCCCCACGCCCAGAGCGCCGCCCAGGGCCGCCAGGCCCACGTGCAGGTTCCCGCTCAATTCCGCCAGCATAGGCATAAACATACTTCTGTCCTTTCGTTGTCCCGGTGGCTCCCGCGATTAAACACGGTCAAACCGCCGAAATTCTCAAATTCAATGCTGCGCATGCGCTTTCCCATCGCCTTCATCGTGCATGCAAATCAACATCGTGAACACCGCCGTCAGCAGCGTGAACACCAGCGCCTGCACCACCCCCACCAGCAATTCCATGAAATAAAACGGCACCGGCAGCAGCCAGCTCAGCGACGGCACCAGATTCGACATCGCATCCAGCATGTTCTCGCCGGCGTAAATATTGCCGAACAGACGAAAGCTGAGCGAAATGGGACGAAACGAGATCGAGAAAATCTCCAGAAAGCCCACCAGGAAAAAGATGATCACCATCAACACCCTGAGAACGCCCGTGGATTCGCCCTTTGCCCCGAACAGATGGCCCAGAAACCCGCCGACGCCATTGGCCTGGATCGCCCAGATGAACCAGAACACCATGAAAACCATCGACATCGCGGAGGTCATGTTCAGGTCCGCATTGCCCCCGCGCAACAGCGGACGGGTGACTTCGAAGCCATGGGCGCCCTGCTCGCCCCAGCCGATCGTGCCGACGCCGGGGATCAGCCCGAACCAGTTCGTGGCCAGAATGAAAATGAAAATGGTCGCAAATAGCCAGAACGTCTTCTTGACCAGCTCCGGCCCGATGATGCCCTCGAGGAAATCATGCAGACTCTCCACCAGCCACTCCCAAAAATTCTGCGCACCGGCCGGAATCCGCTTCATGTTCCGCGTCGCCGACTGCGCGAACACGATCAACCCCAGCGCGACCACCCACGTCACTACCATCGAGTTGGTCACAAAACCACCCTCGCCGCCGAGCGACTGGGCACTTTGGGGGATGCCGTGCCCGGCAGAGGCCGCGGCGGCGGGTTGCGCCGGTTCCGGCGACGCAGGCACCAGTGCTGTTCCCTGAGCGAACCCATGGACAGCCGCGCCCATAAGGAGCGCGCACATTAAAATGGCTCGTATGCGTTGCACTTCGTCAAAAAAACCGCGCGAAGGAATAGCCATCCCTTCGGCACTCGTGCCGGCTTGCCGCCGGGGGGGCAAAACCTGCCTTATCGTGAAATTTTTCACAAGTGTTTTCTTTAATGCCGCAGTTTCCACTTTGACTTCCGGACGCCTTTGGGCCAATTTCCGCCAACTTGCACAAAAGTTGCCCGTCAGGTGTCTCGTGCAAGCGTCTATCACATGGGCAAGGCATTGATAATTGCGGAGAAACCGTCCGTCGCCGGCGACATCGCCAAGGCGCTCGGCGGTTTCGAGAAGAACGGCGACTTTTACGAAAGCGCCGGCTTTGTGCTTTCCTCAGCCGTGGGCCATCTGCTCGAGCTGGTCCTGCCGGAAGGGGTCGAGGCGGCGCGCGGCAAATGGACGTTCAAATGTCTGCCCGTCATTCCCTCCCATTTCGACCTGCAACCGATCGAGAAAAGCGAGAACCGTCTGAAGGTCCTGGCAAAGCTCATCAAGCGAAAGGACGTGGACGCATTGATCAACGCCTGCGACGCGGGCCGCGAGGGCGAACTGATCTTCCGGAACATCGTCAAATACACCAAAGCGAAGCAGCCGATCAAACGCCTGTGGCTGCAGTCCATGACCGCCGGCGCCATCCGCGAGGGATTCGAGCATTTGCGCGAAGACCAGGACATGCTCCCCCTGGCGAACGCCGCGTTCAGCCGTTCCGAGGCCGACTGGCTCATCGGCATCAATGGCACCCGGGCGATGACCGCGTTCAATTCCAAGTCCGGCGGCTTTTTCAAGACCACCGTCGGCCGCGTGCAAACACCCACGCTCGCCATCGTCGTCGAACGCGAGGCCAGAATCCGCAAGTTCATCTCGCGCGATTTCTGGGAGGTCATCGGCACCTTCGACGCCGAGGCGGGCCACTACACGGGACGCTGGATCGACGAGGATTTTGCCAGGCCGGAAAGCAAGGATGGCGACACCGAATTAAGGCCGGAACGGTTTTGGGAGCAGGCCAGGGCCGAGGCGATCCGCGACAAGTGCCTCGGCAAACCGGGCATCGTCACCGAGGAGAGCAAGCCGAGCACGTCGCTTTCGCCGCCGTTGTTCGACCTCACCAGCCTGCAGCGCGACGCCAACTCACGATTCGGTTTCAGCGCCAAGAACACGCTCGGCCTGGCCCAGGCGCTTTACGAAAGGCACAAGGTCCTGACCTATCCGCGCACCGATTCGCGCGCGTTGCCGGAAGACTACATCGCCACCGTCAAGAGCACGTTGAAGACATTGGCCGGAACGGGGTACGCCCCGTTTGCCGTAACGATCCTCGACAGCGATTGGGTCAGGCCCAACAAGCGCATTTTCAACAACGCCAAGATCTCCGACCACTTTGCCATCATTCCGACCACGCAATTGCCGAAAGGGCTGAGCGAGCCCGAACAGAAGTTGTACGACATGGTGGCGAAACGGTTCCTCGCGGTGTTCTATCCCCCGGCCGAGTTTCTGGAAACCGTCCGCATCACCCGCGTGGAAGGCGAGCCGTTCAAGAGCGCCGGCAAGGTGCTCGTGACTCCGGGCTGGCTCACCGTGTATGGCAAGGAAGCGGAAGACCAGGACGCGGCCGGCAACCTGGTGCCCGTCAAACCCGGCGAACAGGTCAAAACCGCCGGCATCGAGGTCAAACAAAATCAGACCAAACCCCCGCCCCGCCACACGGAAGCCACGCTGCTCAGCGCGATGGAAGGCGCGGGCAAACTGGTCGAGGACGACGAACTGCGCGAGGCCATGCGCGAAAAAGGCCTCGGCACTCCGGCCACCCGCGCCGCCATCATCGAGGGACTGATTTACGAACAATACCTCCTGCGCAACGGCCGCGAGCTCCAGGCCACCGCGAAGGCGTTCTCCTTGATGGAATTGCTCAACGGCCTCGGCATCCCCGAGCTGACACGGCCCGAGCTGACCGGTGACTGGGAATTCAAACTGCACCAGATCCAGCGCCGGCAGAAAAGCCGCGACGAGTTCATGTCCGAAATCGCCGGCTTGACGCAGCATATCGTCGATCGCGCCAAAAAATTCGAGCTCGATACCATCCCCGGCGACTTCGGCATCCTGACGGTCCCATGCCCGAAATGCGGGGGCGAAGTGCACGAGCGTTACAAGGCATTCCAGTGCGTGAAATGCGATTTCTCGATCTGGAAGGCCCTCTCGGGCCGCATGTTCGAGCTCCCGGAAGTCGAGACGCTGCTGACGGAAAAGCAGATCGGCCCGTTGCAGGGGTTCCGCAGCAAACTGGGCCGCCCGTTCGCCGCCGTGTTGAAACTGAACCCGGAATTCAAACTGGAATTCGATTTCGGCAACGACCGGAAGAACGAGGACGGCACCGCGCAGGAAGTGGATTTCACCGGACAGGAACCGCTCGGAAAATGCCCGAAATGCGGCGCACGCGTGTTCGAAGCCCCGATGAATTATATCTGCGAAAAGGCGACCGGCGCCAACCGCACGTGTGATTTCCGGACGGGGAAAATCATCCTGCAACGGCAGATCGACCGCGCCCAGATCCTGAAACTGCTCGAGACCGGCAAGACGGATTTAATCGACAAATTCATCTCCAAAAAAGGCCGGCCGTTCAAAGCGTATCTCGTGAGCAAGGACGGCAAGGTCGGTTTCGAATTTGAACCGCGCGTCCGGGCATCGAAGGCGAAGGATTCCGGGCCGAAAGAACCGCCGGTGAAGGTGGATTTCACCGGCCAGACACCGCTCGGCAAATGCCCGAAATGCGGCGGAAACGTTTTTGAGACCGAGGCGAATTACATTTGCGAGCGGTCCCAGGCGGACAAGAAGCCCTGCAAGTTCAAGGTCAGCAAAGTGATCCTGCAGCAGCCGGTTGACCACGAGCAACTCCGCAAGCTGCTCGCCGGCGAGAAGACCGATCTGCTGAACCAGTTCGTGTCGTCCAAGACCGGCCGGCCCTTCACCGCCCACCTCGTCATGGACGACGCGGGCAAGGTCACCTTCGATTTTCCGCCGCGCGCGGATTAAGAAGGCGTGACTCAATTAGGGAAACCACAGATGGACACAGATGGACACAGATTTCCAAACCGGAAGCGGCTGTAGGTCACACTTCCGAGTGGCTGCATCCGCCGCTGTCACTCCATTTTTGGTTCCTGAGCTGTGTTCATCCGTGTCCATCTGTGGTTTTGATTCTTTATCTTCCGGTTTCTAGTCAGATGACTGCTGAGGTCTGCTCGCGGCTCCGGGTCTTGCAATGGAGGTGGCCTCTCCGCAGACAATTTCTGGTTCAATTCCATCTTTTTTGGTTTAACCTCGCAGCCACGTCATGAAACCGGAGCCGAACGAAGCCAAACCCGAAATCCACGACAACTGGCTCCTGAAATTTCTGACGCATCTGGTCACGGACCGCGGCGCCTCGGATTACACGCGCCGCAATTACCAGCAGGCCCTGCTCGAATTCATCCGCTGGCACCAGCAGGAACGGGGGCAGGCCCCAACCTGGAACCAACTCCATCGCGACGATTTCCGCGCCTACCTCCGCTTCCTCGGCCGGAAAAAAGGCAACCAGCCTCTGGGCCGATCCTCCATTCAGCTCCGCTTCTCGGCGCTGCGGACCTTTTACAAATTCCTGATCCGCCACGGCGCGGCGTCCGACTCCCCCATCAAAAACATCGCCCTGCCAAAACCCGGCAAACGCCTCCCGAAGTACCTGACCCAGGACCAAATGCTGGCGCTGCTCGACGCCCCGCTCAAGCCGCTCCCGGTCGGCAAGCCGGCAGGCCGCGGACGCCCCGTTTCGCCAGGGATTTGCCGCCGCGACGTGGCCATCCTCGAGACCATCTATTCCTGCGGACTGCGCGCGAGCGAACTCAGCGGCTTGCGGGTGGATGACCTCGATTGGAACGAACGGCTGGTGCGCGTGCGGGGCAAGGGCCGCAAGGAACGCCTCGTGCCCATTGGCGAACCGGCCCTGAAAGCCATTCAGAATTATTGGAACACGCTGACGCAGTCGCCCGCGGGGGAATCGCCGGTCTTCCTCGCGCACACCCGGAAGCGTTCGCCGGTGAGTCCGCGGGACCTGGCGCGGCGCCTGAAGAAATACCTTGCCGTTGCGGGTCTCGATCCGCACCTCACGCCGCACAAACTCCGCCACAGTTACGCGACCCACCTGCTTGATGCCGGAGCCGACCTGCGCAGCGTCCAGGAACTCCTCGGCCACGCGCACCTGGTAACGACACAAATTTACACCCATCTCACGACCGAACGCCTGAAGAAGGCCTACAACGCCGCCCACCCAAGAGCCTGAGCCGCCGTCCAACCTCTCCCCAATTCCTAAACTCCCAAACTCCGCAACTCTTCAACTCCTCATTATCCCCTTGCCAACCCGACCGAGCCGAAGTTCAATATTGGTTCCGGCTGGGTAGCTCAGTTGGTAGAGCAGAGGACTGAAAATCCTTGTGTCGGCGGTTCAATTCCGCCCCCAGCCACCACTTTCAAGCAATAGAGACAAGGGTTAAATGAACATCAGCGAAAACAACTGAAACCCAGGTTTCAGAGTTGGACTAATTTTGGACTAAAATTCAGGTTGGACTAAACCGCCTTCAACCGCTCGAAGCGTAGATTATGCCTAGAACAAGCCATGATGTTTTCCCCATTGCCATCCCCCTGCCTGCTCAATCAAAGCCCTGCCAGCGCGGCAACGCGAGCGCCGACAAGGCGGAAAGTTAGGTCACCATGACGAAAGCCGACTTGATTCTTGGCCTTACCGCAATAACGGGCTGGCTCACGGTCCTCTTTCAATACCTGACAAATCGGCGCGAATCTGCAAAGTCTAGATCTGAGGCTGTCCGCAAAGAGGAACAGGCTGAGCCCTTTTTCAAGTGGCGCGGTGGGAGCACCGTGCCTGCACCTGCCATCAACCGCGTTATTCTTAATTGCGAGTTCACAAACGAAGGCGGAGCGGTGACGGATCTTGAGATCAAGGTATGCGGCGACAACCACGCCACTATCACGCGCAAAGATCACATTGGGGAGCATGAACCAGGCAAAGTTGAATTCTCCATCGTTGGGGCAAATGTTCTTCCCGATGTAATATTTGAGATTTCCTACACCACGCGCTTGAACAAGCGGTCGAAGCAGGGATTTTTCTGGCCCGCAAACGGTGAACCCCAACGTGTATCTATCCACCGCGTGAGGCGTGATGCCCCAGAAAAATGAGCACAGAGAAACAAATAGGGGTCAGTCCCGGCTATTGTAGAAATAAGCCTTTAAACAATTTGCCACC
>PLQC01000102.1 GCA_003159675.1 Limisphaerales bacterium | reverse complement strand
AACTGGACAGCACTGGTCGCGGCTGGCATCCGCGGCATCCGCCAGTTGCGGGGTGACGTAGTTGTGAAAGTTCAGGTCCCAGGTGCTGTCGAATCCATAGCCGGTCACGTCTTCCGCAATATCAATCCTGCCCGGGTAATTGGTATGGACCATTCCGGTGATGGTGCTGATGAGTGTGGCGGCATCGTTGATGAAGGTGCTGCCGTCGTTCATCATCAGGCCGGGGGTGTCCCAGCGAAATCCGTCCACGTGACATTCATCGAGCCACATCTGGAAATTCTGCTGGATGTAATCGCGCGCCGGCTGGCGGGTGTAATTCGGCCGGGAACCATAGGGCGTGCAGCACATGTCGAATTCCTGATAGAAATAAATACCCCCGCCGCTGCCGTCGCCGGTCCAGCCGTCGAAATCCCACAAATCCAGATCGGTCGGCCCGTAATGGTTGTGGACAACGTCGAGGAGGACGGCGATGCCTCGCGCGTGGCAGGCTTTGACGAACGTCTTGAATCCGTCCGGGCCGCCGTAGGCATAATTGTCCGCCGCATACGGATCGGCCGGATTATAGCCCCAACTGTAATAGCCGGGGAACTCCGCTATTGGCAGCACCTCGACCGCGCTGACGCCGAGGCTTTTTAGATAATCCAGGCGGTTGGTGGCGTCGGTGAATTTGCCCGGCAGAGAGCTGCCCGAGTTCGGATCGTAAAACGCCCCGATATGAAGTTCATAAACGACGAGGTCGGCCAACGCAGGCGGCGTCAGGCTGTCGCCCAACCAATTGAAAGCCGTTGGATCGTAGATGATGTCGTTCGCGCCGGCGTCGTCGCTGGAATTGACCACCATTCGGGCCCGGGGATCGTGTTTCCAAACGCTGCCGCCGCTGTAGTTGATGTAATACTTGTATTGCTGGCCCGGGACGGCGGCGGCCACATCCGCCGACCAGACTCCATCCCAAACTCCGTTGGTGAGGTCTTTGCCCAATGGGGTGGCCGTGATGGACCAGTTGTTGAATTGCCCGGGGACGAAGACGCTGGTCGCATTGGGGGCCCAGACCCGGAAAGTGACGCCTGTTCCAAGCGCATCGTGATAGGGCGTCGAACCCCAACCGGGGCGGCTGGATTGAGCCTGCGCCGTCGTGATGATTGCGAGGGCGGCGCACGCCGTAATGAGACCGGCGATGCATTGGCGGAACGCGGTCCGGCACCGCCCGCCGCCGGAACCCGATTTTCTTTGGAACATCCGTGGATTGTTCCTCAATCTGGCGCAAAGTGCTACCGCATGGATGTGTGGTGCCTCCCGGCGCCGAAGGCTGGATCGGCGGCGAGGGTAAATCCTATCGAGTCGGGGAAGCTTGCCGGAGGAGCGATTGAGTGGACGTTTGCCCGCGGTTTCTTCCGCCCTGCTGTAGCAGGATCGTGACAAGGGGCGTCCCGCCCGGTTTGAGTGCCCTCTACCGGCGCAGGATCTTCTTCGCAGCGCGTTCGACGGCTTCCGCCAGCTCGCGGGGCTGCACGACCACCGCGTCTCCGCCCCAGCTCAGGACCCAGTGCTTCACCTCATCGAGTCCGGAAAGTTTCAGGCGCAGCTCCACTCCGCCGTCGGCGAGCTCGCGCAACCGTTGGGATTCATGCCATTTTTTCTCGCGCACATAGTCCGCCACCCGCGCATTGAAGCGAAGGACGACCGTGTAACGGCCCTGCCCGGAATGCACGCCGAAGCTGTCTCGCAGGCGCTGGTCCAGCGAAAAGGTCGGTGACGGCTGGAACGTGCGGCCGGTGAGGGTTGCGGACCGGATTCGGGCGGGAACGAAGGTGCGGATGTCCTTTCGCAGGTGGTCGTAGGCGAACAGATACCACTCGCCGTTGATGTTCGCGAGGTGATACGGGTCGATCACTCGCGCTTCAATCTCGTGCCGGCCGGGTTTGCGGTAGCGAAGTTCGAGCTGCTGCCGTCGGGCCGTCGCCTTGGCGAGGGTGTCGAATATGTCGAGGTCGAGCCTCTGTTCGGCCCGGGTGCGGAACGAAATGGTCCGCTCGATGTCCGACAGGTTGAAGGAGATGGTGTCGGGCAGCGACTGCTGCATTTTGTTGATGGCGCTGAGGAGCGGTTTCTCGAAGTTCGTGCCGCGATATTGCTGGAGCGCTTTTTCGGCGACAATGAGGGCGAACAACTCGCCCTCGGTGATCTGCACCGTCGGAAACGCGCTCACTTTCTCCGTGTAACCATAACCGAACCGGCCGCCGTCATACTCCAGCGGAAGCCCCAGGCGGTCGCGCATGAACTCGAGATCGCGATGAATGGATTTGGTGCTGACTTCAAGCTCGCGCGCGAGCGTGGACGCATTGGGAAATGTGCCGGAAAGAATCGCCTGGTGAATCCGCAACATCCGCTCCAGCGGCGGGCGGGACAACGGCATGCCCGCGCTCTTACCGGGTCGCTCCCCGGAACGGCGAGGGGGATTCGGCGGCGGCGAGCGATAAGGTCGAGTCGTCAATGATCAGCGATCCGTTCAATTTGTTATAGACGTTGGAGTGCAGGAACACCACCCGCCGAAATCCGCAGCCGCCGAGAATCGTTTTCCACTGCGCCACCAGACGGCCCAGGTCCTCCGGCGAATACGCCCAGCCAATCACCACCACCGCCATGTCCCGTTGCACCTTGAAATCATCAAGCACCTGGCCGAGGGTATCGCGCCGGACGGGACAGAGAAAGCCGTGTTCGTCGTATCGCGGCTGAACCATGAACGTATAATCCCAACTCGAAAACTGCAATACCACATTCGCGCGCGAACCATCGTGGAAACGCGCCACCTTTTTGGTTGCCTGACCGGACATGGCACAACCGGCAACGCACAGGCAAACCAGGGCGCAAAACAGCGCCTTCATCAGAACAGGGAGAGTTTTCATAGATTCATTCCGGCGGGCGAGTTACCCCCGCCACAGCTCCCCATTTAGCGATTGCCGTGCCGCCCCGGCCCTGATGCGGTCAGGCTCGATTTTGCATCGGGGGCTGCCGTGCAACATCGACAGGTTCGCCGTGTCGAAGCCGCAGCAAGGGGCGGACATCCGCTGGCGCAAATGTGGCAGGGAAACGCGGGTTACTCAGATGGACCACTATCGGTCAGCGTGTTGCTCGCGGTCATTCCCACCAGGTTTTGCGCGCCGCTCATTAGCGGCGATGCTATAGCCTGTCAGGTGCGATGCTGCGACCGGTTCAGGCGGGGCCGGAGAACGGAACAGGGTGGGGCGGGTGGCGGAAACCGGCCCGTGACAAATCGGGACAATGCCGGGCGCCGTTGTACCATTTGGGAGCATTGCCGGGAGTCGGGAAGCCCGAAGCCATCGAATGCCCGGCGTTGCCCGGTTCAGGCGGGGGCCTGGAGACGGCGGGCGTTCTTCAGGATCCCTTTTCCAGCTTGGCGAGCAACTCGTCGTTGGTCTTGTGCTTCTTAAGCGCGGCGATCAGCGTTTCCATGGCTTCCACCGGGTTCAAGTCCACCATTGTCCGGCGCAGTTTCCGAACCGCTTCGATCTGGTTTTTGGGGAACAGTTTTTCCTCTTTGCGGGTGCCGCTCTTGGGAATGTCGATGGCGGGGAAGATACGGCGATCGGACAGTTTCCGGTCCAGGATGAGTTCCATGTTACCGGTGCCTTTGAATTCCTGGAAAATGAGTTCATCCATGCGCGAACCGGTGTCCACGAGCGCGGTGGCGAGGATGGTGAGCGAGCCGCCGTTTTCGATTTTGCGCGCGGAGGCGAACATTTTGCGCGGAATCTCCAGCGCCCGAGCGTCCACGCCCCCGGTCATGGTGCGGCCGCTGCCGCCATGGACGCTGTTGTAGGCGCGCGCGACGCGCGTCAGGGAATCCAGCAGCACGAACACGTCCTTGCCGGTCTCGACCATGCGTCGGCAGCGCTCGATCATGAAGCGGGAAAGGCGGACATGCGTTTCGAGGTCCTGGTCGTTGGAGGAAGCGACGACTTCGGCTTTGACCGACCGTTGGAAATCGGTGACCTCCTCCGGGCGTTCGTCGATGAGGAGCACGAGCACGTGGACTTCGGGATGGTTCGCGGTGACGGCGTTGGCGATTTGCTTGAGGATGGTGGTCTTACCGCTGCGGGGCGGGGAAACGATGAGCCCGCGCGTGCCCTTGCCAACGGGTGTGACGAGGTCAATGACCCGGGTTTCAATCAGATCGGGCGCGGTTTCGAGCCTGAACTTCTCGATGGGATCGATGCTGGTCAGGTTCTCGAAGCGCGAGGATTTTGTGTAATCGTCGAACAGCATGTCATTGACCTTCTCGACGGCCTTCAACTGCGGGCTGGTGCCACGGTGCGGCGGCTGCGTCGGCCCGACGATGTAACTTCCCTCGCGGAGAAAGTTGCGTTTGATGGTGTCCGGCGTGACAAAGATGTCCGTCGGCTTGGGGTGGAAGTGGTTCTGCGAGGTTCGGAGGAATCCAAACCCTTTCTCCGAGATTTCAAGGTAGCCGGAACCGCTTTCCTGCCCGTTGTTGTTATTGCTGTCTGTGCTCATACGACTCTTAGTCGTCGAAGGTTTTCGAGAATCAATCCCCGAAACTGCACTTGAACGTTGAATTTTAGGAAGCTGTTGCGCCGGCTTTCACAGGATGTAACCTCGCCGCACGCGGCCATCAGACCTTCGACACATCATTACTTACGAGTAAAACCGGGCGAGCGCAACAAGAATTTTTAAGGAAAAAGGGCCTGTCGGCGCTGCTGCCCACGACTCCATTACGCCCGGCACACGCCCACTCGGGGGTTCTTGGCTCCGGCCTGGTTAACCGCCAACTTCCGCCCGGGCTTCGGCTGCCAGGGGCGTGCTCAAATACCGTTCACCGGTCGAGCAGGCCACCGTGACGATGGTTTTGCCCTTGTTCTCCGGCCGCCTGGCGATTTCGATTGCTGCCCAGACATTCGCTCCCGAGGAGATGCCCGCCAGGATTCCTTCTTCCTTGGCCAGCCGCCGAGCCATGGCAAAAGAATCGTCGTTGGTCACCTGAATGCACTCTACAATCTGTGGATTGCCCTTCGAATCCTTCAAATGCAGGTTCTTCGGAATGAACCCGGCGCCCGTGCCCTGAATCTTGTGCGGACCTGGTTTCAATGGCTGACCTGCGAGAACCTGGGAAATCACGGGCGAATCCTTCGGCTCGACCGCGATGGCCTGAAACGAGGGCTTGCGCGGCTTGATGGCCTCGACGCAACCGGTGATCGTGCCGCCTGTGCCGACCGCCGCCACCAGGATGTCCACCTGGCCGCTTGTGTCATCCCAAATTTCTTCAGCCGTGGTCTGCTGATGGATCAGCGGGTTGGCCGGATTGTCGAACTGCTGTGGAATCCAGGCGTTCGGAGTCTCTTTCGCGAGTTGCTCGGCTTTGGCGATGGCGCCTTTCATTCCTTCGGTGCCCGGTGTGAGCACCAGCTTCGCCCCCAGCATGGCCAGAAGCGTGCGCCGCTCGAGCGACATCGTCTCCGGCATGGTCAGAATGATCTTGTAACCCTTCGCCGCGGCGACGAAGGCGAGAGCGATGCCGGTGTTGCCGCTGGTCGGTTCGATAATGACGGTATCCTTCTTCAGAATACCCCGCTTTTCCGCGTCCTCAATCATGGCCATGCCGATGCGGTCTTTGACGCTGCCCAGGGGATTGAAGAATTCGCACTTCAACAGAATGGTGGCAGGCAAACCGGCGGTGACTCGATTCAATCGGACCAGCGGCGTGCGGCCGACGGTTTCGACGATGTTATTGTAAATGCGTCCCATAAAAAATGTGGTTTGATGATTAAGTTGTGTGACTCACTTGAGTTTTGGACAAACATCTCCTCAGGGCAAGTATTTTCCTGAGCGGTTTCCGAGCGGGGATCGGTGCCATCGAGCTCCGGCAGGCTGAATTCGAGCGCCGGTCCGGAGATTCCCGCGTCGAAGGGAGGAATTCAGCGGGCAAACGAAAAGTCCCCGCCTGACCTTTCGTTCGGTCAATCACGGACCGACCCCTTGCCGAGGGGTCGGTCCTGACAATTGACAATGTCTTAACTCCGGGTTCTTCGCGGGCCGACGAGTTTGACAGCCTCAGCGTGTGCGAGCACCACGTCGGGGTCGCGTTGCAAGGCTTCGAAGTAATGCCCGGAAAACTCCTGCCCGTGTTCCGCCGGCGCCAGGAGGAGGGCGGATTGACGCGCCAGGGCATCCATCGCGGCGGCCGTCAACGGCTCCTTCCCGGCCAGCGCTTCGTCCATCGAAACAATGAGTTCTGAGAGCGGGTGCAGCCAGGCGAACCAGGGGTCGCCGATGAGGAGTTGCAGGAAATGGTTCGGCGATTTGATCTGGCCGAGGGTTTTCTCGTAGCTCAGGCGTTCCGAGTCAACCAGCGCTTTGTGCAGGTTCAGCAGTGCGTTGCGGAGTTCGATCAAGCGCCGCCGCACGCTCGCGGATTCGGGGCCCGATGGAGCCGGGCTTTTCTTTTTCATTCAGGAAAGAATACCACCTTCAACGCGAAAGTCATGCCCGTGTCCGGCAAAACCCTGGTCCGCCTTCTCGAATCGGCCCGCCGGCGGCCGCCGTTTCAACACAGCGCAGCTTTGCAGGGCGAGATCGGGCATTCAAAGTTCCGGTGGACAAGTGTAATCATCGATGTTACTTAATCCACAGGTTATGAGAACAAGCTGTCGTTTTGCAATGGCGGTTCACGTGCTGGCCGTCCTGGCTTACAAAGAGGGCGACCGGGTGACGTCGGCCCTGCTGGCGGCCAGCATCAACACCAACCCGGTCATTGTCCGGCGGCTGCTGCTGGCCTTGCAGCGGGCCAAACTGGTGGAGACCGGCAAGGGGGCGGGGTCGGGTTCCCGCCTGAGCCGCTCCCCAGGGCGCATCAATCTGGCCCAAATCTATCGGGCGGTGGAGGACTGCGAGCCTTTTGCCACCCCTTCGCGAAAACCCAACACGGCGTGCCCGGTGGGCCATTGCATCCGGCGGACACTGGACAAGGTTTTTGCGTCGGCGGAGTCCGCCTTGGAACGGGACCTGGAGAAGACCACCCTGGCCGGTGTGATCACCGCGGTTCAGGCCTCGGGAAACTGCACGCGAAAAAAAGGCCATTGACACGTTGTAGTAGTGTGGAATAATGTAACAACAACAGTTACATATAATGGAAAGGCCACAAAGATGAATGCGAACGAAATGAATGAACACCCCGTGGAAGCGGAAGCGGGAACCGGACTCAAGAGGACCTGCCTGGCATCGTGCCGGAAGATTCTCGATCGCGTCGCGAGAGTCAAAGAAGCGATCTTCGCCGAATCCCACCAGGCGTTTAAATCACAGGAACGCCTGCTGCGGCTGGCGCTGAATGAAGCGGAGGCGATGGCCTGGCAAACGATGTATCCCCATCTTGTTTTCCCGGCCCTCGCGACGGAAAAAGTGCAGGCGGTGGCGGCGTGGAGCGCGCACCAGCACAGGGTGCGACGGGCCGCGTAACGGTCTGGAGCGTGAGCGCAAGTCAAGCCGATCAAGAAATGGAAACTGAACCATCGTCTCCAAACTGGAAGAGATCGCGGTTGCGGCCTTAGGCGCCCGCCCGCCCACGAAAGAATCGAAGCCAACGTATGAAAACAACATTGAAACGGACACCCCGGTCGCGGGCCTGTCATCTCGCGCCGCCGCGCCGCCGCCTGGCTCGAAGGCGTCCAGCGAAGCCAGATCGCGGTTCGTCGGTGTCGCCCGCGATTGAAGTGTTACGTGAAAAAAGGGCGGGCGCACAAAGTGATGCCACGGTTCTGTTCCAGGGAGATTCGCAGCGCGGCGACGCGTTGCAGCTCTATCTCCGGGAAATCGGCCAGGTGACACTGCTGACGCCGAAGGAGGAGATTGCGCTGGCGCGGCGGATCAAGCGGGGCGACAAATCGGCGCGCGAGCACATGATCAAGGCGAACCTGCGGCTGGTTGTGAAAATTGCCCGTGATTATGAGGGGCTGGGCCTGCCGCTTCTCGACCTCATCAATGAGGGCAACATCGGCTTGATGAAAGGGGTGGAACGCTTTGACCCAAGGAAGGGAGCGAAGCTCTCCACTTACGCCTCGTGGTGGATCAAGCAGGGCATCAAGCGGGCCCTGGCGAATCAATCCAAGACCATTCGCCTGCCGGTTCACGTGGTGGACAAGGTTGCCCATATTCGCCGGGCGGAGATGAAGCTGCGGGAAATTCTCGAGCGGGAACCAACCGATCAGGAAGTGGCGGAGCATCTGGGACTCAATCCACGCAGCGTGCGATTGTATCGCGAGGCGTCCAGGCCGCTGGTCCCGTTGGATGCTCCGATTGGGACCGACGACACGACGCGCATCTCCGAGGTTGTTGCGGACCAGAACGCGGCGGCGCCATTTGACCGTTTGGTGAGAGAGAACGATACCGAATTGGTTCAGCAGGTTCTTGCGACCCTTACCGGGCGGGAAAGCAAGATTTTGGCGATGCGTTTCGGGCTGGACGACGGCCGGCCGAAGACGTTGGAAAAGGTGGGTGAGCATTTTGGCGTGACGCGCGAACGCATCCGGCAGATCCAGGAGCAGGCGTTGAAGAAAATGCGGGTGGAGATGGAAGAGCGCGACCGTCCTTCCACCGATGACACGGTCGCGATCTCGGTTGCGGCGTGAGGGAGCAGGAGCGGCCGGCAGCAAGGGCCATTGGATCGGGTGAATAATCCTGCGGGATACGGTGAGTGCCGGGGTAGTAAAGGGCATGACGGTCCGGCGACTCCAATGCCGCCGGCCAAATGAAAGCAACGTAAAACCGAATCAATAGAATATGAAAACTCCGACCTATCTCACCATCGCCGCTGTGGCACTGACCGTGATCGCCCTCAACGCCTCCGCCAATGACGCCTTGCTGTCCCCGCGGGCCAAGGATCTCCAAACCACAATCGTCCCTGCCACGAGCGTTGACCCGAACCTGGTAACGGAAAGCCAAAGTGTTTCCATCTCGCCGCGTGCGCGGGGCCTGCTGGTCAATGCTTCCAACCCGGTCGAGACACGCAACCTGGCGGTTGGCGCCTGTGCTCTGGGCAGTCCCAGGCAGATCGAGAGAACGGCCAAGACGGCCTCTGCTTCGTGCTGCGCGATCAGCGCCACAGCCTGCACCGCCCCCAAGGCCTGCTGCGCCAGCAATTGAACGTTTGTTCCGACGCTGCGAACCCGGTAAATTAAGCGGCGGCGGACGGAAAGGTCCGCCGCCATTGGTTCTTATGAACAAACCTGATTTCAATCCCGACGACGCGAAACTCCGAGCGCTCCTGCGCGAGGTTCGCGTGGCCCCGCAGTTGCCCCCGCGCTTCCAGGAAAATGTCTGGCGCCGGATCGAACATGCCGGAGCGGGCAGATCGGTCGAATCCGCCTCCTGGCTCGACGCCCTGGTCGCGTGGGTGCTTCGTCCCCGGCTCGCGTTCACCGCTGCTGCGGCGCTGGTGTTGGCGGGGGTTTTATTGGGCGTGCGTGATGGAGCGCAGCGTGCGCGGCAGGACGCTCAAGCGCACTATCTGGCAGCGGTCGCCCCCAATTCGCTTCGCTGATCGCCGTGCGTCGCGCTCTCTTCATCCTGTTTGGGGTGCTGGCCGTGGGCGCGGCGGTCTTTGCCGGATCGTTTTATCTGTCCCGGCAGGTCTGTGTGATGCGGATGGCCAATCCGGCGGACGACCTCGACTGGCTGCGTCAGGAATTCCATTTGAATGACGCCGAGATGGCGCGGATCCGCCGGCTTCACGAAGGCTACATGCCCCAATGCGCGGAGATGTGCGCGCGCATCGCCGCCAAGAAACTTGAAGTGGAGCGGGGATTGACGGGCGCAACCAATGTCAGTCCCGTCGCCGAGCAAGGGCTGGTCGAGGTGGCCGAGCTTCGCGCCCGATGTCAGGGGCAGATGCTCCAGCACTTCGTCGAAGTCAGCCAGGCCATGCCTCCGGAGCAAGGCCGGCGTTATCTCGCCGAGATGCAGCGCCTGACGCTCGGCTTCCACGAGCAAATCGAACAATCCATGTCGGACCACGCCGGCCATGAGCATCAGCATTGATGCCGATGCCCTCGACCAGGCGGATATGGAACGGCTGGCCGCCGGGCACGATGTGGCGCTGAACGACTTGATGGAGCGGCACTCGACGCCGGTTTTTCATTTCCTTTGCCGGATGCTGGGCAACGAGGAGGACGCCGTTGATCTGGCGCAGGAGACGTTCGTTCGCGTTTATCGCGCCCGCGAAAGTTTCCGGTCGAACAGCAAATTCACCACCTGGCTTTACACCATTGCCGCCAATCTGGCGCGCAACCATTTCCGCTGGCGCGCCCGGCATCCGAACGTGTCGCTGGAAGCCAGTTCGGGAGCGACGGAGGAATCCCTGGGCAGCACACTGCCGTCGAACGAACCTGTGCCCAGCGATCAGGCGCTGGCGGCCGAGCGGGCCGCCGCCGTGCGGGCTGCGGTGAATCGGCTGCCGGACGATTTGCGCGACGCGATTGTTCTTTGTGAATGGGAGGAACACAGCCTGGCCGAGGCGGCGGCAATTCTCGATACCACACCGAAGGCGGTTGAATCACGGCTGTACCGCGCGCGGAAATCCCTGCGGAAGGAACTGGAACGTTGGTTGTGACCCGGTAGTTCCTGATTTGGAATTCCCTTGGATGTGTTTGACGGCAGGGCCGTGTTCCTTTTGGACCTGCTCACCGGCCATGAACCGTCCATGACAATCTTTTGTCGCATCTGCAACAAAAGATTGCACAGCTGTGATGCTGGTTCATGGAATGGGCCGCGCTGCCGCGCGGCTTCGGACGAACTGCAGGTCGTCCCTACCCGTGAAATTAAGACTAAGACGCAGGTTTCGCATCTCGAAAGGACGGCGCGGCGTCTTACAAAGTTGTAATTCTCCAGACATCTTGCCGTCATGCGCCACGACTCCAATCCGGTAGAAACAACGTGAAACTCATGGCAATATTATGAAATCCATCTCCAATCGAATACCCGTTCGTCTTTCTGTCGCCGCACTGGTCTGCGCCGCGCTGGCCGCAGGCTCCGCCCTGGCCATCTCTCACGAGTCGGCGAAGGACAGTCCATCCGAACACCCGGCCGTCAATGTCCCCGTGGACGAGAGTTCCGTGCCACGGGACACTCTGCCTCGCGGAAGCTTCGCGCCGATTGTGAAGAGGGTGGGTCCCGGCGTGGTGAAGATCGAGACGACCACCACGATCAAGAACGCATCGATGCAGGAGTACCCCGGCTTTAACGACCCGTTTTTTCAGCAGTTTTTCGGCAATCGCTTTGGCCGGATGCATCCCCCGGGCGGGCCCGGCGTTCAGCGCGAACATGGCCTGGGTTCCGGCGTGATCGTCGCCAAGAACGGTTACATCCTGACAAACAATCATGTGGTGGACGGCGCGAGCGAGGTGAAAGTCACGCTGCAGGATGGACGTGAATTCACCGCGAAAGTCATCGGCCGGGATCCGAAGTCCGATATCGCCGTGGTCAAGATCGACGCGAACGATCTGCCGGTTGTTCCCCTGGCCGACAGTGACAACGTGCAGGTCGGTGACGTCGTGCTGGCAGTCGGCAATCCATTCGGCGTCGGGCAGACGGTCACTGAAGGGATCGTGAGCGCGACCGGTCGGGGGAATGTGGGCATCGAGGACTACGAGGACTTCATCCAGACCGACGCGGCGATCAATCCGGGCAACTCGGGCGGCGCGCTGGTGGACATCGACGGCCGCCTGGTCGGGATCAACACCGCCATCATGAGCCGTTCCGGCGGCAGCCAGGGCGTAGGTTTCGCGATCCCATCCAGTCTCGCCCGCAACGTCATGGGGAGCCTGATCGCCTACGGACACGTCACGCGCGGATATCTGGGCGTCATGATCCAGAACGTGACTCCCGCCCTGGCGCAGGAATTCAACCTCAAGGATTCGAGCGGCGCGCTCATCGGGGACGTGGTGCCGGGGGGTCCAGCCGCCAGCGCCGGCTTCAAGGACGGCGACGTGGTGCTGGAGTTCAACGGCCGGAAAGTCACTGACAGCCGCCATCTGCAGCTCGAAGTGGCTGAGACCAAACCCGGCACAACCGTGCCCGTGAGGATTGTGCGCGACAATGAAACCAAGACGCTCAACGTCTCCGTCAAACAACTTCCCGGCACGGAGCCACTGGCCGAAGCGGGTTCACGAAACGGCGGAGATACCGCCGCACTCAACGACGTCAGTGTGAGCGACATTGACGAACAGGCACGCGGCCAGTTCAACCTGCCGAAGGATGTCCAGGGCGCTGTTGTAACCCAGGTGGGTCCGGATTCGGCCGCGGCTCAAGCCGGTCTGAAGCCGGGTGATGTGATTGAAGAAATCAATCGCCATCCGGTGAAAAATGCGGACGAAGCCGTCCAACTGACCGGGAACGCCAAGAACAAGCGGACGCTCCTTCGGGTATGGGAGAATGGCGGCAGTCACTATGTCGTTGTGGATGAGAGTGACAACGCGGGCTGATTGCCGTTCGCGCTCGAAACCCTCTCGCGCAGGACCCATTCCGGTGCGGGAGGTTTTCCATTTGAATGGAGCGATCGGATTTGAATCTCTTCTTCGACATGCCAGGTGACCTGTGCCTATCATGATGAGCGAAGACATGCGCATACTGATTGTCGAGGATGACGAGAAGATCGCTTCGTTCATCGTCAAGGGTTTGAAGCAGGACGGCTACGCCGTGGACCACTGCACCGATGGCGAACGAGCGGTGGTTCTGGCGCAGACGGTCTCCTACGATGCGGTGGTGGTGGATCTCATGCTGCCGAAGCTCGATGGTTTGAGCCTGATCCGGTTGCTCCGCGCCAGGGGCATTCGTGTGCCCGTGCTGATTCTCAGCGCGAAGGTTTCGGTGGATGACCGCGTGCGGGGGCTGCAGGCCGGCGGTGACGATTACCTGACCAAACCGTTCGCTTTCTCCGAGTTGCTGGCGCGCGTCCAGGCTCTGATCCGGCGCGCCACGCAGGCCGCCGAACCGGCCCGGCTGACGGTGGGGGATCTCACCCTGGACCTGCTCACACGCGAAGTGCGGTGCGGAGGCGGGAAGATCGACCTGCAGCCGCGCGAATTCTCCCTGCTGGAATATCTCATGCGCCACCCAAACCGGCCCGTGACCAAGACGATGATCCTGGAGCATATTTTCGACTACAGTTTCGATCCGCAGACGAACGTGGTGGATGTGCTGGTGCATCGCCTCCGCAGCAAAGTGGATCGCGACAAGGAGAGGATCCAAACCATTCGGGGAGTGGGCTATGTCCTTCGATCTGTTTGACAAAGCCCGCCGGAACATCGGCGTGCGGCTCGGTCTCTGGTATGCATTCGTTTTTACGCTCAGCAACGTCGCGTTGTTTGCGCTCGCCTATTACCTGCTGGCTGCGGCGGTCGGCAGCAAGGATCGCGAGGTGCTCCGGGCGCGGCTGGGGGAATACGCGGTTGTTTATGCCAACGGCGGGTTGCCGGCGCTGCGCAACGCGATTCAGACGGAGGAGGGCGGTCGCAAAACCTTCTTCGTCCGGCTGGT
The DNA here is from genome assembly GCA_003159675.1 of Limisphaerales bacterium. GTDB lineage: Bacteria > Verrucomicrobiota > Verrucomicrobiia > Limisphaerales > BOG-1460 > BOG-1460. Next base: position 28,413 of record PLQC01000102.1, on the reverse strand, counting down.
GAGGCCGTGGAACGACGTGGCTTTCGTCAGCGTACCCGACGATTGGATCGCCTTCAAAGACATTCCCGGCGGGTGGGCCGGGTATCGCCGGCAGGTCGGTGTCATCCGCGTGCCGAAGGATGCCGAGAGGGATTTCGTCATCGCATCGGTGGTACTGCCGGACAACTCGCTGTTGCAGGTGGGCCGCAGCGCGGACAGCCGCGCGGCTTTGCTGGATCCGGTGCGCATGAGTTTCATCGTGGTGGGAAGCGCGACCCTCGTCCTGGGCTTCGCCGTCGGCGCGTTTTTCGCCCACCGCGCAATGAGCCCGGTCCGCCAGATCGTCGCCACGGCGCGCTCCATCCTCCGGACCGGCCAGCTCGATGCGCGCGTCCCCGTGCGCAAATCGGATGACGAATTGGACGAACTGGTCCGCCTCTTCAACACCCTGCTCGGCAAAAACGAAGCGCTGATCCGGGCCATGCGCGAGTCCCTCGACAACGTGGCGCACGATTTGCGCACGCCGCTGACACGCTTGCGCGGCACGGCCGAGCTGGCGCTGCAACCGGGCGCCGAGCCCGCCGCCACGCGCGAGGCGCTGGTGGATTGCATCGAGGAATCCGAGCGCGTGCTGCAGATGCTCAACACGCTCATGGACATTACGGAGGCGGAGACCGGCATGATGAAGCTGCAGCGGGAGCCGGTGGACCTTTGCCACCTGGTCCGCGAAGTGGTCGAGCTGTACGAATATGTTGCGGAAGAGCGGAGTGTGGCCGTGCGCGTCGAGCTGCCCGCACCCTGCGAGGTGTCCGTTGACCGAAACCGGATGCGGCAGGTATTCGCCAACCTGCTCGATAACGCCATCAAATACACCCCTGAAAACGGCGTCGTTACGATCTCGGTTCGCGATGAGCCGGAACGCGTGGTCGTGCTGTTCCGCGACACGGGCATCGGCATCGCGCCGGAGGAACACGATAAAATCTGGGCGCGGCTTTACCGCAGTGACAAGAGCCGGTCCCGGCATGGCCTCGGCCTCGGGTTGAGCCTGGTCAAGGCGGTGGTCGAAGCGCATCGCGGCTCGGTCGCCGTCACCAGCCGGCTTGGAGGAGGATCGGAGTTTGCGGTCTTATTGCCGAAGGAAAGCGGACAATCGGGGACTTAACACCCGCATCTCCACGAACCGCAGGGCAGGAACGCCGCATTCATGCGGCAGACCCAGCCCCCAACACCTCTGCTGCCCGTTAAAGCCGGCGTTCCTTTCGCGCGCGTTCATGGCCCCAATGCGCTCCCGTTTTCGAGATTGGAGGCTCCCCATGTGGGAACAGCGGGGAGATTTTCCGCCGGCGCAAGCCGCATCATTTGGCGAGGCTCCGCACGAATTTGTCGATTCGATCGAGCCCTTTTTCGATATTGGCCATGTTGGTGGCATAGCTGACACGAAGGTAGTCGTCCGCCCCGAAGGCGATTCCCGGAACCGCCGCCACCTTTTCGGCTTCGAGCAAACGGGCGCAAAACTCCGTGGATTTGAGCCCGGTTCCGGCGATGTTCGGGAATAGATAAAAGGCCCCCTTTGCATTCACGCAGGAAATGCCGGGAATGCTGTTCAGCTTTTTCCAGGCATAACCCCGTCGCCGGGAGAACTCCGCCAGCCACTTCGGCAAGTGATCCTGCGGACCGGTGAGCGCCGCCACGGCGCCCTTCTGCGCGAACGATGTCGGGTTGCTGGTGCTGTGACTCTGGATGGCGTCGATGGCTTTGGCGATCGGTTCCGGCGCGGCGCACCAGCCCAGCCGCCAGCCAGTCATGCTCCATCCCTTGGCGAATCCATGGACGATGATGGTATGTTCGCAATGGGCGTGCGAAAAGCTCGCCACGCTTTTGTGGATGGCGCCGTCATAGAGCAGGTGTTCGTAGATCTCGTCGCTCATGATCAGGATGCCCTTTTCGACGCAGACATCGCCGAGCGCCTTGATTTCGTCCGGAGTGTAAACCGACCCCGTGGGATTGTTGGGGGAATTGAGGATGAACAGCCGGGTGCGCGGGGTGATGGCAGCGCGCAGCCGCTCCGGGGCGAGCTTGAATTCGGTCTTGTCGGTCGTTTCGAGAATGACGGGCGTGGCGCCGGCGAGCTTGACCATTTCCGGGTAGCTCAGCCAATAGGGCGCGGGGATGATCACCTCGTCACCGGGCTCGCAGGTGGCCATGATGACGTTGTAGCAGGAATGTTTGCCGCCGCAGGAGACGATGATTTGGGACGGCTTGTACGTCAGCCCATTTTCGCGTTTGTGCTTGTCGGCGATGGCCTGGCGCAATTCCGGGATGCCGCTGGCGGGGGTGTATTTGGTGAATCCGTCCGCAAGAGCCTTGGCGGCGGCGTCTTTGATGTGCTGGGGCGTGTCGAAATCCGGCTCACCGGCGCCGAACCCGACGACGTCCTGTCCCTCGGCTTTCATCTGCTTGGCCTTGGAGTCGATGGCGAGGGTGAGCGACGGTGACAGCGAGGCGGCGCGTTGCGAAATCTTGTATTTCATACTGATGCGCCGGAAAGATACGAGCGGAGAAGGCGAGTGCAAGCGGAATTGGATCGTTGGCATTGCCCCCAATGGAGCGCGGAGCATTGTTCCTCGCGAACCCGAAACATGTGCTGAGACGGAAAGGGCGATCGTTCGCAGGACTCGGATGGAAACTCGCGGAGCGATGCTCCGCGCTCCGATCGGTGGCAGTGTCGTGCGTCCGGGCCGAATTCCCCGAGGCGGATGGGCTTGCTTTGGTTCGCCGGTTGCTTACACTCTTTACCAGTTTTGTCTGCCTAATGGTCGCGTCCGGGTGTGACCAGCGGGGGAACCGATTCTCCGTCGCGGCAAGCCGCGATGGATCGGGGCTAACGATGCGCGTCATCGGGAACACTTGATGGTTCCAGCCCGACAGCTAACCTCGCCGGCGTTGAACATTAAGGGCAAGAAAGGTCCGCCAACCTTCTCCCACCTTAACGTCGAACGTCTTTTGCCGGGCCTTTCACAGGCGGCGAAACTTTTTTCAGACGATGATAGCCGGCAACACGAAGCGACCACGCAACGTCGATACGCCCCGGGCGGCGGCGATTTTGTATGGGGACTGGGGGACGAGCAAAGCCTACGTGGTGGGCCTGGCGTTTGCCGTGGCGGGCTACAGTTGCTTTTGGTTGATTGCCGCCATGTGCCTGCTCACCGCCCTGGTGGGCATCAACTACATGGCCATCTGCAAGCATTACCCGGATGGCGGCGGCGTTTATGCCAGCGTGCGGCACCGGTCGGAAATCATTTCGATCGTCGGCGCCTTCCTCCTGACGGCGGATTACATCGTGACCGCGGCCATCAGCGCGCTGTCGGCGTTTCAATACCTGGGCGTGCCCCACCCGGAAATGTTCGCGGCTCTCGCGATTGCCGTGATCGGCGGATTGAACTTTTTTGGGCCCAGACACACCGGGGGCCTGGCGTTCCTGGTCTCCATTCCGACCGTCCTGGTGGTTTTGGTGCTGGGCCTCTTTTGCCTGCCGCACCTGGGCGACGCCATCCAGCACCTTCAGCCGCTGTCCGGCGGGTTCTGGAAGAATTGGAAAGGCTTCGTCGGCGTCGTTCTCGCCCTATCCGGCGTTGAGGCCGTTGCCAACGCAACGGGCGTGATGAAACTGAACCCGGGCAGCAGCGACGCCCGCCCGTGCGTCTCCAAAACATCCACCCGCGCGATTCTCTGGGTGATGATCGAGGTGTGCGTTTTCACGGGGCTGCTGGGCCTGGCTATGCACGCCCTGCCGAACCTGGTGATCAGCAAGGACGATGTGAATGCGACGGCGATGCGGGGGTTGCCCGCCAGCCAGGGAGTGCGCGACTACATGCTTCGATACATGGGGCAGGTGTTTGTGGGAGGGGCGCTGGGACCCGCCGCCGGCCACATCGCCGCCTGGGCGGTCAGCATCGTTTTCGGCGGTCTGCTGCTCTCGGCCGTGAACACGGCGATTGTGGATTTGATCGCGATTTCCTACTTGATGTCGCGCGACGGGGAATTGCCGCCCCAGTTTCAGAAGTTGAACGGCTTTGGCGTGCCCAATATGGGTATCCTCATCGCCACGGTCGTTCCCGTGGTCCTGGTCCTGGTGGTGAAGGACGTAGCCGGGCTGGCGGATCTTTACGCGGTCGGGGTGGTGGGGGCGATTGCGACCAATCTCGGCGCCAGTTCGACCGATCGGAAGCTCGGCCTGGCGGTTTGGGAACGGGTGCTCATGTTCTGCACGTTCCTGATCATGCTGGGCATCGAGATTTCGCTGCTCGTGGACAAGCCCAATGCGCGGGTGTTCGCCGTCACCGTGCTGGCCGTCGGGTTGGTTTTGCGCGGGCTGGCCACTGAATTCTCGCGAAAGAGGAAACTGGCCGAATCGGGCGGGACGACCGTGACGGCGCCCGTCCGGATGCCGGAGATGCCTCCTGTTTCCCGGGTGCAGTCTCTGCCCGGCGCGCCGATGGTCTGCGCCGTGCGCGGAGCGGGCAAGACTCTCGACTTCGCCATCAGCGAGGCAAAGGACGCGAACCGGCCGCTGTATCTGCTCTTTGTGCGCACCCTGCCTGTGTTGAGCGAGGACGACCATAAGCGGAAGTGGCAGGAGGACGACGAGGCGCGGGAGATCTTTGCGCAGGCCAGGGCCAAGGCCGGCGGGCACCCGGTCTTTCCCTGTTACGCCGTCAGCGATTCCGTGGCGGACACGATCGTGGACATAACGGCGACCATGGGGGCCAGTTTTCTGATCCTGGGCGCTCCCGAAAGGATGGGATTGGTGAGCCTCCTGCGCGGCAACGTCGTCCGTGAGATTTCCAAAATTTTGCCGGAAGACATCCACTTGTTGATCTATGCTTGAGACATGGGTCCATGGCCGTAGTGTTCCGCCGGCAACCTCTTCGAGATGAGCGCGCACTGATGGAAGGGAGATCTGGACGATCTGGCGGACATGTACGCCATCGGCGTTGTGGGCGCCATCACGGTCAATCTGGGTTCGTGCTGCTTCAACAAGCGCCTGGGCCTGAACTGGCGGGAATTCGCGATCATGATCGCCACGTTCGCGGTCTTGTTTGCCATCGAGATCACGATCGCCAAGACCAAACCGGCGGCGCTGTTCTTCGCCACGTGTGTCTTGGGCATCGGGTTTGGCCTGCGGTGGTACGCCATGAAGCGGGCCGGGATTGAAACGGTGATGCTCTCGCGGGAGATGGCGCCGCGGTCGTTCGGCCCGAGCGGCTCGAACACCTGCGGCCGAATTTTGATCCATAGCTGAAGTCCAATTCAAGGTCAAAAATCATCAGGATGATCGAATGGATACAATTATTCTTTCTTCAATCGGCCAAAAAACGACACTTTCTTCACACCGCAGGGGGATTAACACGGGAAAATGGCCGGTATCGTGATGAAATTAATTCAACGTTTCATGTGGCAGAAGTACTGCTTTTGGGTGGGCAACGAACCGAATTCATGATTTCGACCAGACTTCTGCTCGAAGGGCTCTGCCTTTTCCCCAAAGACAGGGCAAGTTTTCCGTTCAAACCAAACCCGTTCAACCATGAAAAAAGTCGAAGCCATCATTAAACCGTTCAAGTTGGAGGAAGTGAAAGACGCCCTAGGTGAAATCGGCATCGAGGGCATGACCATCACCGAAGTCAAGGGTTTCGGCCGACAGAAAGGCCACACCGAAATCTATCGCGGCAGTGAATACACGGTGGATTTCCTGCCCAAAATCAAGCTCGAGGTCGTGCTGGCGGACAGTCGTATCGACATTGCGGTGGCGGCGATCGTCAAGGCGGCCAAGACCGGAAAGATCGGCGATGGCAAAGTGTTTGTTTCGAAGATCGACGAAGCCATCCGCATTCGGACCGAAGAGAAGGGAGACCAGGCAGTTTAAGCCCGAACCCGACAACCCCTGAACCCTCCCCAAACACCGATGAAAAACATTATCCCCCTGATTGTTTTGGCGGCTGTGACATTCTGCGGCAACATCCCCCTTCGCGGCGCCGAGGCAACCCCGTCGCCGACCCTCGAACAACGCGTTTCGTCGCTCGAGGCTTACGTGCAGAACGGGGATCCAACCGCGGGCCTGAAGGACAAGGACGGCAAGATCCCGGCCGGGTTGACGACGCCGACGGTCGGCGTTCCGGGACCGGGCGCGAATGGGTGGCAAATGACGTCTGCGGCGCTGGTGCTGTTCATGACGCTGCCCGGGCTGGTGCTGTTCTACGGCGGGCTGGTTCGACAGAAGAATGTCCTCTCCGTCGTGGCGCAGTGCTTCTTCATCACGGGAATGGTCACCATTCTCTGGTGGATTTGCGGTTACAGCCTGGTGTTTCACGGGCGTGACACCCCCAGCGGCTGGTCGTTCCTGGGCAGCCTGAAGTACGCGTTTCTGAACGACGTCACGTCCGCGCCCAACCCGGACTATTCCTATTGGGTTTCGCAGAACGTGTTCGCCATGTATCAACTCATGTTCGCCATCATCACCCCGGCGCTCATCCTCGGTTCGATCGCCGAACGCATGAAGTTTTCCGCGGTCTGCCTTTTCATGATCCTCTGGATGCTGGTGGTTTACTTTCCGCAGGCGCACATGGTGTGGGGCATTGACGGGATGATGAACGGCGTTTTCAACCCCAAGGCGCCGATCAAAGCCATTGATTTTGCGGGCGGCACCGTGGTGCATATGACTTCCGGCTGGTCGGCGCTGATTCTGTGCCTGATCCTGGGCAAACGCCGCGGTTTCGGCAAGGAACCCATGCCGCCGCACAGCATGGTGCTCTGTTTCGTCGGGACCGGAATGTTGTGGGTGGGGTGGTACGGCTTCAACGCGGGCAGCGCGGTCGGCGCCGACGGCATCGCCGCCAATGCCTTCACAACCACCACGCTCGCCACCGCCGTCGCCTCCCTCGTCTGGCCCGTGACAGAGTGGTTGTTCCGCGGCAAACCCAGCATTCTGGGCTTCTGCTCTGGCGCCGTCGCCGGTCTTGTGGTGATCACGCCCGCCTGCGGCTTTGTGACACCGGGCGGCGCCGTGCTCATCGGCGTCGCGGCCGGCCTGATCCCCTGGTTCTTTTGTTTCAAAATCAAGAAATGGTTCGGTTATGACGATGCGCTCGACACTTTTGGCGTCCACGCGGTGGGTGGCACGATTGGCGCTCTTCTGACCGGCGTCCTCGCCCGCAGCAGCGTCAACGCGAATCTCGCGGGCGACAACATGAAGGGCTATGTGACGAACTCGGTGTTCCAGCCCCTGGTTTGGGAGCAGCTCAAAGCCATCGGCGTCACGCTGTGCTTGGCGGTCATCGGCACGACGGTGATTGCGTTCGTTGTCAAAGCGATTGTTGGATTGCGTGTGAGCGAAGAAGTTGAAACGATCGGCCTGGACCTTTCCGAACACGGTGAGGAAGGGTATCACGCGGAATCGGGGAATTAGAACCGTCGTGGCAAAAGACAGAAAGTCAGGGCAGCATTGAATTTCGCAACGGCCGCGCCGGTGCGGTGAGACAAGCCGCGCGCGGTGCGGCCGAGCGATTGTGGAACCAAAACTAAACAAGCAGATAAAAACATCATGAGTACACCTAAGAGCGTATTAGAATTGGCGAAGAAAACTGGAGCGAAGATGGTGGACATCAAGTTTGTGGACACCTTCGGAACCTGGCAACATTTCAGCATTCCGATCAACGAGCTGAGTGAGGAATCCTTCAGCGAAGGGCTGGGATTCGACGGCTCCTCGATCCGCGGCTGGAAGAGCATCGAGGCCAGCGACATGCTGGCCATGCCCGACCCGGAGACGGCGTTCATGGATCCGTTCATGGCCGTGCCGACACTTTCCCTCACCTGCACCATTGCCGAAACCGGCACGTTGGAGCCTTACAACCGCGACCCGCGCGGCATTGCGCAGAAGGCTGAAAAATGCCTCATCTCCACCGGCATTGGCGATCAGGCCTTCTTCGGCCCCGAAGCGGAATTTTTCATCTTTGACAACGTGCAGTTCGACTCCAAGTGCAACGGCACTTTCTACTCCATTGACAGCGAGGAAGGTATCTGGAACACCGGCCGCGACGAGATGCCAAACCTCGGCAACAAAATCCGTCACAAGGAAGGTTACTTCCCGGTGCCCCCGCTGGACACGCAGCAGGATATCCGCACCGAGATGGTGCTCACGATGCAGGAATTGGGGCTTCAGATCGAGAAGCATCATCACGAGGTGGCCACGGGGGGCCAGGCGGAAATTGACATTCGTTTCGACACGCTCGTAAAAATGGCCGACCACATGATGGTGTACAAGTATGTGTTGAAGAACGTGGCCAAGAAACATGGCAAGACGGTGACCCTGATGCCCAAGCCTCTGTTCGGCGACAACGGCTCCGGTATGCACACGCACCAGAGCTTGTGGAAGAAGGGCAAGCCGCTGTTTGCCGGCAATGAATACGCCGGCCTTAGCAAAATGGCCCTCTACTATGCCGGCGGCCTCCTCAAGCACGCCCACGCGCTGTGCGCCTTTTGCAGTCCCACCACCAACAGTTACAAGCGGCTGGTGCCGGGTTTCGAAGCGCCCGTGAACCTGGCTTACAGCTCACGCAACCGCTCGGCGGCCATCCGCATTCCGACCTACAGCGATAATCCCAAAGCCAAGCGATTGGAATATCGTCCGCCGGATCCGGCTGCGAACCCATACATCGCCTTCGCCGCGTTGCTCATGGCCGGTCTGGACGGCGTTCTGAACAAGATTGATCCCGGCGAACCCATTGACAAAAACATGTATGAATTGCCGCCGGAGGAACACGCCAAGATTCCGCAGATACTCGGCAGCCTTGATGCAGCCATTAACGCTCTCGAAAAGGATCATCAATTCCTGCTCAAGAGCGACGTCTTCACCGAAGACTTCATTGAGATGTGGATCAGCGCCAAGCGCAAGGAACATGACGCCATCCGGTTGCGTCCGCATCCTTACGAGTTTTTCCTCTACTACGACGTGTAGGCGAGGACGCTCAGGGGGTATCGGAGTAACGGCGCGGACAAAAGTTCGCGCCGTTTTTTTCTGCGTTCGCCTGGACGCGGCGAATCCAGTTGCTCGACGCACCGTGGCCGGTGCGGCTCCGGATCAGGAGCACGGAAGCCTCGCGGCCCTGGCCGCTTTCACAAATTCACCCGCCCGTCTCGTCAGCTCCGCCCAGTTGCCTTCCTGCAACAGTTTGGCCGATACCAATGAAGATCCAACCCCCACCGCGGCGCAGCCGGCGTTTAGAAAATCCGCCACGTTGCCCGCATCCACTCCGCCCGTCGGCACGATGCGCAGATGCGGCAAGGGCGCCCGAATTGCCCTGATGTAACCCGGCCCGAGACCGTCGGCTGGAAAAATCTTGATGAAATCCGCTCCGGCCTCGTGCGCGCGTTGCGCCTCGGTGGGCGTGTAAGCACCCAGCATCACCGGACGCTGTGCCGCGCTGGCGATCGGAACAAACTCCGGCCGGCAGACGGGGCTGACGACGAATTCTGCGCCCGCGGCGATGGCCGAGCGGCAGGTTTCCACGTCGAGAACCGTGCCGACGCCGATCAACGCCCGGTCCCCCAGTTTTCGCGAGGCCTCGGCGATGGCGTCCAGCGCGTTGGGCGTCGTCATGGTGATTTCGATGGCGATCACTCCGCCGGCGATCAGCGCCTCGGACAGCGGCAGCACCTGTTCCCTCTTCTGCGCGCGAACAACGGCGATGATTCCCGGGTTTGTCAGCAGCGCGATGATTTCAGATTTGGTTCGCATGTCTTCAGGCTTGCGAGTAAATCACGAGGCCCGAAAATCTGCACGAAAAATGCGGTGGAATGAAGCCCACGCCGGGGCGGGGGCGATTGAAACGGGAGGTCGGGAGCGCGGCTGTATGGGAAGCATTAGCCGCAACGGGTAAGCGACCTGACACCATCAGCGGAACGCCGGATTCATCCGGCAGCCACACGGGCGGTTTGCCCGCCTGCCGGATAAATCCGGCGTTCCACCCGGGAGCCTGTGCCGGGCGTGAAACGGCTTGGCTTGCTGCGGCTGGTCCTCGGCGCGGACACAGCCGCGGTCCGCTCTGCGACGCCGGTGTGCTTTGTCCTTCACCCTGGGGCCGCGGCGGGGGTTTCATTGCGGCGGTAGGCTTCCGCAAGCAGGGTGACCGGATGCACCACTCGCAGCCGGAGTTGTTGCTGTCTCGCACCGTTGATGATCTGCAACAGGCAGCCTGGATTTGCCGTGGCGACAATCCCGGCTCCCGTGGACCGGATGCACGCGAGTTTCCTCTCCAAAAGTTCACCGGCCATTTTGGGCTGTGTGAGGTTGTAGATTCCCGCGCTGCCGCAACACCAGGAGCTTTCCCGTAACTCGACCAGCTTCAGATCCGGGATCGCCCGGAGCAACTGTCGCGGTTCCGACGTAATCTTCTGTCCGTGACACAAGTGGCAGGATTCATGATACGTGACCACCCGGTCAGCCGCGGTGGGCTGCGGATTTTCCCGGCCCAACTCAACCATCCCCGACGGGACCTGGAACCCGATTTCCACGAGCCACTCGTGAACGTCCTTCACCTTGCCGTCCCAAATCGCGGCACGCCGTTGATAAGCCGGATCCCCGGCCAGCAATTGCCCGAAATGTTTCAGATGCGACCCGCAGCCGCCCGCGTTGCTGATAATGGCGTCGAATTGGTCCGGGGGGAACAGGTCGATTTGTCTCCGCGCGAGTTCGCGTGCGAGGCTGGACTCGCCGGAGTGGGCATAAATCGATCCGCAACAGGATTGTTCGGGCGGGGCAATAACCTCGCAGCCGTTGCGCGCCAGAACTTCGACCGTGTCGCGATTGACGTCGCTGAACAGCAGATCCTGCGCGCAACCGGTCAGCATGGCGACGCGATATCTCTTCCGGCCGGCCGCCGGCGTGACCGGGGCGATTCTTCCGGCGGAGAACTGCGGTTGAATGTCCGGGGTCATCGCCTCGATCTCCCGAAAGCGGCGGGGGAGAAGTTTCAGAACGCCGCTGCGGCGGACCAACGCCTGCGCGCCTGACCGCTGGTAAAGCCGCAGCGCCCGCCCGACCCGGCGCAACCGCCGCAAGTCCATGAACAACCAGCGTAACGCCAGCGCCCGGATCCAATTGCGCCCCGGCGCGCTCAGGACCCCGCTGTCCTCGGCCTCCGCCCGGGCTTGTTCGAACAGCGTGGCGTAATTCACACCCGCCGGGCAGGCGGACATGCAGGCCAGGCAGCCCAGGCAGAAATTCATCTCCTCGGCAAAGGTCTTCGTCACCTCGAGTTCCCCGTCCGCGATGGCCCGCATCAGGGCAATCCGCCCGCGCGGGCTGTGGCGTTCCATCCGGGTCGCGTCGTAAGTCGGGCAGGTGGGGAGGCAAAGCCCGCAATGCATGCACTGTTGCAGCACGGAATAGTCGAGCTCTTTCAGCCGTGACCGGCAGACCGTCTTGAAAGGGGCGGAAGACATGGTTCAATTCCGCCGCTTCGGGCTGTCCCGCTGAACGAATGGTTTCTTGAAATCCGTCATCCGGCCAACATGCATGCCCGCCCGCCGGAGAGCAACGAACTTTCCCCGTGGAATTGTGTTCGGCCTGAATTGAGGCATCTTTAGCCACACCATGAAAAATGGACTGCGCATTCTCGCCGCGATTCTCCTGCTCGGCGCCGTCGGATTCTGGACGGCCACCGGCGCAAGCCGCGGCTGGACCAAGACCAGCGTCCCGAAGAAGACACTGGACGAAGTGACCGGCATCGAGGGAGTGACTTACGAGAAAAAGTTCGTGCCCGGGCTCGATTTTCTCGGAGCCGCTGCGGTCGGAGCGGGAATTCTCGCCGGCGCTTCGTTCCTGTTTCGAAACAAAAGAACTGGAAACCAACCATCGACTCCGGTACAACCCATCCATCCATGAAAACTCAATTAATCCCTCTCCTTGCGTTGACTCTACTTGCAGGCCGGGCCTTTGCCGCGCCGGAAACATTCAATTTCAAAGATCCCAAAGGCGTCAATAACGCCGTGTTCAAGGTGGATGCGCCGCTCGAAGCGGTCAACGGCACGGCCAACGGCATCTCCGGTACCGCCACATTTGATCCCGAAAATCCCGGCGCGACGCAAGGCAGGATCGTCGTGTCGAGCGCGTCCTTGACAGTGCCGAACCCGATGCAGAAAACGCATCTGCAGAGCCCCATGTGGCTCGACGTGGCGAAGTGTCCCGAGATCACCTTTGAATCCAAAGAACTGAAGAACGTGAAAACCGAGGGCAACGTGACGACCGCCGATGCCATCGGCACGTTCACGCTCAAGGGGGTTTCGAAGGAACTGACGATTCCGCTGAAGCTGACTTACCTGAAGGACAGGCTTGGCGACCGGGTGCCTGGAATGAAAGGCGATTTGCTGGTGATTCGCTCGAACTTCAGCATCAACCGCAGCGACTTCAACATCCAGCCCCACCAGATGGAAAGCAAAGTGTCGGACGAAATCGATCTGACGCTCAGCATCGCCGGCGCGGCTCCGAAGTGACGGTTGGGGCGCGGCCGGCATGCGGCACTGTCAGTCGAACAATTTCCCCGGATTCAAAATCCCGCGCGGATCCAGCGCGCGCCGCAATTCGCGCATGACGCGCATCTGGGCGTCGCCGGCGAACTTCGGCAGGATTGATTTCTTTGCCAGGCCGACGCCGTGTTCGCCGGTGATGGTGCCGCCGAGGCGGATGGCTTCGTCCAAGATTTCCCGGAACGCCTCGTGGACGCGGCGCATTTCATCCTGATTCCGTTCGTCGGTCAGGAACGTGGGGTGCAGGTTTCCGTCGCCCATGTGGCCGAAGGTGCCGATCCGCAGATTGTATTTCTTTGCAATGGATTCGATGAATCGGACCATTTTGGCGAGTTCGCTTCGCGGGACGGTGGCATCCTCGAGTATGGTGGTGGGCGCGACGCGCGCCAGGGCTGAAAACGCGCCGCGCCGCGCCTCGGCCAGTTTCCCGGCTTCGGCTTCGTCCCGGGCGACCCGGACCTGCAGCGCGCCGTTTTTTCGGGCAATGTCTTCCATCTGGACGGCTTCATCCGCCACCGCCGCGGGATGCCCGTCCGTTTCCATGAGCAACAGCGCTTCACAATCGAGCGGCAAACCGATCTTCGCATGGTCTTCAACGCAGCGAATCGTCGTGCGATCCAGAAACTCCAGCGTGCAGGGGATGATTCTCGCCGCGATGATGTCCGAAACCGCCTGGGCGGCCTGGTCCATCTGCGCGAACGTGGCCACGAGGGTCTTCTTCCCCGCCGGCGGCGGAATCAGCTTCAGCAGGACCTTCGTGATGACTCCCAGCGTGCCTTCCGATCCGATGAACAGGTCGCGCAACGAATAACCGGCGACGTCCTTCACGCATTTGTTCCCCGTCCACAGCACTTCGCCGTCGGAAAGCACCACTTCGAGCCCGAGCACGTAATTGCGCGTGACGCCGTACTTGAGTCCGCGCAGGCCCCCGGCGTTTTCAGCCACGTTGCCGCCAATCGTCGAAATTTTCATGGACCCGGGATCCGGCGGATAGAACAAGCCGGCACGGGTTGCCGCGTCGGATACGGCCTGGTTGGTGGCGCCCGCTTCCACCAGCAGGGTGAGGTTCGCGCGATCCACTTCAATGACCTTGTCCATTTTCACGAGGCAGAGCACGATGGCCCCGGGCACCGGCACGCTTCCCCCGCTCTGGCCGGTGCCGGACCCGCGGGTGACGACCGGTGTCCTGGTTTGGTTTGCCAGCTTCAAAACCGCAGCCACCTGCCCGGGAGTCGTGGCGAACACAACGCAATCGGGCATTTGCCGCAGCGCGGCGGTGCCGTCGAAAGAGTAGGGGATCAGGTCCTCCTTTTCGGTCAGGACATGGCCGCTGCCGGCGATGAGGCGCAACTCGGAAACTGTGTTTTGTGCGAGAGCCATGGCTGACGCGGAGCATGTTTCAGGCACGCGAGGCGGTCAAGAAAACTGGGGTGAAGAAGTATCATTGCATGTGATCATCGTCACGTTGCGTTGGGACCGTCTCCAGCCTCCCGTCAACGACAGTGCTGCGGCTGGTCCTCGGCGGACACAGCCGCGCTCCCCGGCCNNTGCGCAGCACCAGTCGCTGCACCCAAGCAATGTCACTACGCCGCGAAACCATTCCCCGGCCTTCGCCGTGTCTTACCGTGCTGCGGCTGGTCCTTGGCGGACACAGCCGCGCTCCACAGCCTTACGGACCGCGACTGTGTGCGCCGTCCGGCCACCCGCCACTTGCAACTTGCTCGACCCGAACTTACCTTGCGCCCGCAATGTCGAAGTCATCCGCGCGTTCCGTGATCCGTTTGCGGGGCGTGCGCCACAACAACCTGAAGAATTTCGATCTCGACCTGCCGCTGCACCGGTTGATTGTCATCACGGGGTTGAGCGGTTCGGGAAAGAGTTCCCTTGCTTTCGACACGCTTTTTGCCGAGGGCCAGCGGCGTTACATCGAAACGTTCTCCCCGTACGCCCGCCAGTTCTTCGATCGCATGGACAAACCGCGCGTGGACAGCATCGAGGGCATCCCCCCCGCCATTGCCGTCGAGCAGCGCAACGCCGTCCGGACGACGCGCTCGACCATCGGGACGATGACGGAGATTTGCGATTACATGAAGGTGCTGTGGCCGCACATCGCGCGGTTGCATTGCCGCCAATGCCGCCAGCCGGTGCGCAAGGATTCGCCGCAGCAGATTTGGAACGCCTTGATCGCGACGTTTGCGGGATCCGCGACTCCGGAGGTTCTGGTCACATTTGACGTTCCATTGTCGCAAAGGGTGTCGGTCGAGGAATCGCTCGCTCTCGTGGCGAAACAGGGCTTCCAGCGTTTGTTGCTCGAGAACCAACCGGTTCGGCTGGACGATCCCCGGGTTGAATCCGCGCTTCGAGTTGTGCCCTCCGCGATTACGATCCTTCAGGATCGGCTGAAACTCGCGTCCTCGCAGCGCGCGCGTTTCATCGAAGCCTGCGAACAGGCGTATCACTTCGGAAAAGGCCGGCTGGCGGTTCACGAATGGGATCCCGTGCATCAGGCGGCGCGCATCGCGGACCGGTTCAGCAATCGCCTTCACTGCGCCCGGTGCGACATCGAATACCCTGAGCCGACGCCGGCGCTATTCAGCTTCAACCATCCCTCGGGCGCGTGCCCGTCCTGCCGCGGCTTTGGCCGGATGATTTCCATCGACTATGACCTGGCGCTGCCGGATCGCTCGAAGAGGCTGTCGGAGGGAGTGGTTAAACCCTGGCTGACCGGACACGGTATCGAGTCCCAACAGGATCTCATTCGCGCCTGCCGAAAGCTGGGTATTCCGACTGATGTTCCGTTCGAAAAGCTTTCGAAGAGCCGGCAGAATCTTGTCATCGAGGGCGAGCCGGACTACGGCAAGGATGCGGAGCACGAATGGCCGCGCGCGTGGTACGGGGTCAAGGGCTACTTTCGCTGGCTGGAATCGAAGGCGTACAAAATGCACGTTCGCGTGCTGCTGTCACGGTACCGCGCCTATACGACGTGTCCGGAGTGCGGAGGCGCGCGTTTCCGACCGGAAACATTACTTTACCGCGCCGACATGGCCGGAGATATGAAGCCGCGACGGATGTCTCCGGCTCCTCTGCATGAACCTGGTAGGGCCGACCTGCCGGTCGGCTTGGACGCGCGGCAGCGCGTCCCTGCCTCCTCCATGGCTGTTGAGCAGGACCGAAAGGAACGAGGGCCTGCCGCGGATCCCGGCGGCGCTGCGGCGGACTCAGCTATCGAGGGCACGCGGACGCTCGCCGATTTCTATGCATTGCCCGTCCGGGACGCACTGGCGGAGATCGAAAGGCTCTCGACATCACGCCTCGCCGATCCTGCACAGTCCCGCCACGACCCGGTTTCGATCATTCTGTCCGAAGTCCGGCTGCGCCTGAATTATCTGAACGAAGTCGGTCTCGGATACCTCACCCTGGACCGCCCGACGCGGTCGTTGTCCGGCGGCGAGACGGAGCGGGTCAATCTGACCACCTGTCTCGGCACGCGGTTGGTGAACACCTTGTTTGTTCTCGACGAACCCAGCGTGGGCCTGCATCCGCGCGACACGGAAAGATTGGTTCGCATTCTCGAACAATTGCGGGACGCGGGGAACACCGTTGTGGTCGTGGAACACGAGGCAAGCGTGATCCGCGCGGCCGACCGGATTGTCGATCTCGGCCCGGGCCATGGCGCGACGGGAGGGCAGGTTGTCTTTGAAGGTACCTATGGTGAGATCCTGAAATCGCGGGACTCCATTACAGGCCAGTACTTGAGCGGGAGAAAGAGGATCGAAATCCCCCGGCGTCGGCCCGTCCACGCGACGGAATTGTCCCGACCGCGCCGTCCCGCGGGGCAGGGCGGGCGCGATTACGGAGCGATGATTTTGCAGGAGGCGGCTGCTCCGATGGCGGGGTGGGAGCGCGCCGGTCGCGCCTTGAGACTCTCGCACGCCGCGCGTCACAACCTGAAGGATATCACCGTCGATATCCCGCTTGGACGGTTCGTCTGTATCACGGGCGTCAGCGGCTCGGGCAAGACCACCCTGATGCGCGAGGTTTTGCTGCCTGTTCTTGAAAGTCATCTCAAATCTCAAGTTTCAAATCTCAACCCATCGCCGGTCAAGGCATCCGAGAGAATTGAGGACGAGGGCGGGTCCGCAGCGCTTGTCACTCAACAGGCGGCGCGCCTTTCGGGTTGGGAAAGCCTCGGGCGCGCGGTGCTGGTGGATCAATCCATCCTCGGCAAGACGCCGCGCTCGAATCCCGCGGTCTATATCGGGGCATTCGACCACATCCGCGAGTTCTACGCGCAATCCGAGCCGGCCCGGCGGCGCGGGCTGGGCGCGAGCGCGTTCAGTTTCAATTCCCCGCAGGGACAATGCGAACGCTGCCGCGGCGCGGGGTTTGAGAAGATCGAGATGCAATTCCTCAGCGACGTGTTTATCCGCTGCCCCGATTGCGGTGGGCGCCGCTACCGGCAGCACATCGTCGAGGTCAAGGTCACCCCGGACACCCAGGTCCAAACTCGAAAACCGGACGGGCTCCTGTCGCGCGTCGCCGATCACACCCTGCGCGAATGGTCCATCGCCGACATGCTCGATGCGACCGTGGACGAAGCCGTCGAGTTTCTGGGCGCGTCGCGCGATTCGCGGCCGGCGCAGCGCGCGGTCGAAGGCCTGAAGCTGCTGCAGGAGGTCGGGCTGGGTTACCTGCGGCTTGGCCAACCCATCAATACTTTGTCTGGTGGCGAGAGCCAGCGGCTGAAACTGGTCCGCCACCTGGCCGAAGCGGTGGTCGAGAGTTCAATGTCCAGGAGCCGGGGCCCGGCGCCCGACACTCGACCGACTTTGTTTCTATTCGATGAACCGACCACCGGACTGCATTTCGAAGATGTCCGCGTGCTGCTCGAAGTGTTCCAACGTTTAGTGGACGCGGGACATTCCGTCCTGGTCGTCGAACACAACCTGGACGTGATCAAGTCCGCCGACTGGGTCATCGATCTTGGCCCCGGCGCGGGCGACGAGGGCGGTTCGGTCGTGGCGCAGGGGACGCCGGAGGAGGTCGCCCGGTGCGACGCGAGCCATACTGGCCGGTATTTACGGGACCTGCCCGGAGCGCGATCCCTCGCGCCGCCCGCTTCGGCGGATTCCACAGGAGCCGGAGGAGGCCGGGAACGCGCCGCGGCGCTGGAGCCGTGCGACCCCTGACCATGTTTCAACCGAACGAACCCACCAGCCCGGACGTCATCGCCATCCACGGCGCGCGGGAGCATAATCTGAAGAACCTTTTCCTCTCGATTCCGCGCGGGAAGTTCGTCGTCATCACGGGAGTGAGTGGATCGGGCAAGAGCACGCTCGCATTCGACCTTCTTTTCGCCGAAGGCCAGCGACGGTTTTTGGATTCGATGAATGTGTACGCGCGGCAATTCGTGGAGCAACTCCCGCGTCCGGACGTGGATCTGATCACCGGGATTCCGCCGACGGTCAGCATCGAGCAACGCAATTCGCGCGGCGGCGGCAAGAGCACCGTCGCCACCGTCACCGAGATTTACCATTTCGTCCGGTTGCTGTTCGCGCGATTGGGGACGCAGTACTGTCCGGATTGTCGGCGGCCGGTGGAGGCGCAGACGCGGGACGAGCTGGGGCGCCGACTTCGGCGGGAATTGCGGGAGCGGGGGGATTTGCTGCTGCTGGCGCCGGTGGTCAGGAACCGGAAAGGGTTTCACACGGACGTGGCCGGGTGGGCCGCCCGGAACGGCTACGTGGAGGTACGCGCGGATGGCAGACTGTATTCCACGGACAAACCGTTCCGGCTGGACCGGTTCCGGGAACACGACGTGGAGATAGTTGTCGGCGCCGTGCCGGCGAAGGGTTCGAGGCGCTCCGGCGAGCCTCCGCTGCGGGAACTGATTGACGAAGCGTTGGGCGTCGGGCAGGGGACCTTGTTCGCGCTGGACGATCGCGGACAGGTTTCGATCCATTCCACGGAGCGTTCCTGTGCAAAGTGCGGACGCTCGTTTGCGCCGCTGGACCCGAAGAATTTCAGCTACAACTCGGCACAAGGCTGGTGTCCGCGCTGCCGCGGATTCGGGGAGTTGTTTTACATGCCCGAAGGCGTGGACCGGGGCGCGCGCGAAGATGCGATCGCCGAGTCGTGGTACGGCTGGCAGGAAGGGGAGCGGGAAACGTGTCCGGACTGCGGCGGCGCGAGATTGAATCCTCTCGCCCGCTCGGTGCGGCTACAGATCTCAAATTTCAAATTTGAAATTTCAAATTCGAAAGAGCCGGGGCTGGACCTCGACTGCCTGGCTCGAATGAGCGTTGAGGAGGCGGACCGGCTGTTCCGCAAAATCAGGTTCCGGGGATCCGCGTCGGTCATTGCGCGCGACATCCTGCCGGAGATTTGCGAACGCCTGAAGTTCCTGTGTGAAGTCGGCCTGGGGTATCTCCAGCTCGGGCGCGGTGTTCCCACTCTTTCCGGCGGTGAAAGCCGCCGCATCCGCCTGGCGGCACAGCTTGGATCGAACCTGAGCGGCGTGCTGTACATCCTGGACGAGCCCACCATCGGACTTCACGCGCGCGACAACGAGCAATTGCTCGCGACGCTGCAACGGCTCAAGTCGCGAGGCAATTCCGTGCTGGTCGTCGAGCACGACGAGGAAACCATGCGGCGCGCCGATTACATCGTGGATCTCGGCCCGGGCGCGGGTGTGCATGGCGGCGAAGTGGTGGCCGCCGGCACGCTTCCGGAGTTGCTGCGGCACCCTGAATCCGTCACCGGCCAATGCCTGCGCGCGCACAGGCGCTATCCGGCGCGCGGAGAGCGGCGGCCCGTGGCGGCGAACAGGAAAGGGGGCCGGACGCGCCAGGTCCTCACGAATCCCGCCGCGGACGGAGTAAGTTGGCTCACACTCAACGGGGCCTCGAAAAACAACCTCAAGAACATCACGGTTCGCATTCCACTGGGCCGGCTGGTGTGCGTGACCGGCGTGAGCGGCTCGGGCAAGAGCACACTGGTTCGTGAATGCCTGTTGCCGGCACTCGAAAGCAATTTGAAATCTCAAATTTCAAATTTGAAATGGCGTAAAGCCCAGGCTTCCGCCGGCAGCGGAGAACAGGGCGAAGGACGAGGGCGGAGACGAATCACCGGCTGGGAATCCCTCAAGGCGGTGCACGAGGTGGACCAATCGCCCATTGGCCGGACCCCGCGTTCGATCCCGGCGACCTATGTCGGATTCTTCGACGAGATTCGGCGGTTATTCGCGCTGACGCCGGACGCGCGGTTGCGCGGGTATTTGCCGGGCCGGTTTTCCTTCAACAGCGCCCAGGGGCGGTGCCCGGAGTGCGAAGGGGCCGGGCAGATCAAGCTCGAGATGAATTTTCTGCCACCCGCCTTCGTGCGTTGCGAAGGTTGCGGAGGAAGCCGCTTCAATCGCGAGACGCTCGATATCACCTATCGGGACCGCAACATCGCCGAGGTCCTCGGGTTTTCGGTCGAAGAAGCGCTGGGCTTCTTTGCGAGCATGCCGAAGATCCGGCGCGCATTGCAGGCGCTTTCGGACACGGGACTGGGGTATCTCAAGCTCGGCCAGACCAGCCCGACGCTCAGTGGCGGAGAAGCGCAGCGGGTCAGGCTTGTGAGTCATCTGCTCGCAGGGCTTGTCGAAGTGCGACGCGAGCAGGAGTTGGGAGGGAACGATTTGTGGAGGACCGCGCGTTCCCCGGCGCCCCGTTCGAACCTCTTTATCCTCGAGGAACCCACCATCGGCCTTCACATGGCGGATGTGCAACTGCTGGTCGGGGTCCTCCAACGGCTTGTGGACGCCGGACATTCCGTGATCGTTATCGAACACAACCTCGATCTGATCGCCGAGGCGGATTGGATCATCGACCTGGGGCCGGAAGGCGGCGACGCCGGCGGACGCATCGTGGCCGAAGGCACGCCGGAGCAGGTGGCGCGGAACGGGCGATCTCATACCGGCCGGTTTCTGCGGCCGTTGCTGCGGGCGGCCGCGTGATGAGAATCAATCCGGAGGAGGAAATGCCCTCTTCCAGCCTTTTCCTGTCGATGTCGCTGCACAACAAATGCTCGCCTGCGGGAACATCCCTGCATAGCTTTCCGGTCGAAGCATGAGCGAGCCGTACGAAGAGATTCTGTGCGGATCTGCGATCACGCGGCGTGGTCCCGGTGTCCGCCATGAGATGATTTGCCGTCGGCTGCATGATGTCGTGCGGGCCGGCGTGTCGAACCTGGCCAGCACGCGGCTGCTGGAGCGTCGCGCGCAGGTCCAACTGGCCCCCGGCACCCTCGTCTGTCCCGACCTGGCGCTGGTCACCGTCGCGACCGACCGGCTCTGGCTGGCGGTGGAAATTGTGAACTCGGAGGACCACCGCACGGATACCGTGGTGAAGAAGCAGATTTATGAGGACCTGAAACTGCCGCGCCTGTGGATGATTGATCCCCGCTATGACAACGTGGAGGTGTATCACAACAGCGAATACGGGCTGATCCTGAAGGGCATTCTGGCAGGATCGGAAGTGCTGTCTGAAAAGCTGCTGCCGGAATTCCAGGTCACCATCACGGATTTATTTCGCGCGCAGGAGACCAGACCTTAAGGAAAAATGTTGCGCCCCGTGGGGGGCTTATTCAGAGTGAACGGGCAGCGGAGAGATGGCAGAGTGGTTTAACGCGCACGCCTGGAAAGCGTGAGTGGGCTTAAACCCACCGGGGGTTCGAATCCCCCTCTCTCCGCCAGTTTTCACAAGGGAATACTGAGGCAGGCACACAACTAGCACACATGCCAAAGTCGCCGCCTGTCCTCAGCTGGCACGAGTTGTCGGTGCCTGTTCTCCTCGAAACCAATAAACCAATTCCCGCACCGCCGCCTGTTGCGCCGACTCCATTACGTCACCAAACTTCCGGTGGTCAACCGTGATTAGGTTTTTGAGTTTTGCCGAAACATCCGGCACCGATTCGAGGAAGCTCAACAGAAAACTGCTCTTGACCGCGAAATTGACATTCTCCGGCAACAGGCCGCTTGGCGAGCAGGAAGACGGCGAGGAAAAGTGGAAGGGATGATTTCATGGTTGGGATTGGGGGGATGCGGCATGCCCCCATTGTTCGTTGGGTTTCGGACCCATCTGCAGGACCAGACGGCCGCCCTTGGCCACGTCGGCGTGGAACAAGCGGGCTTCGTTCAGCGGTCGGCCGTTGAGCGTTGCCGACTGGATATACAGGTTGGTCGCGGAGTTTCCACGGGCCTCGATGGTGAAGGTCCCGCCGGGATAGTATGCCGGATCCAGGTGGAGAACCACCCGGTCGAACAACGGGCTGGAGAGATCATAATACGGCCGGACGGCGCAGCCGCCATCCATTTCAAACAATCCCATCGACAGCAAAAC
This sequence comes from Limisphaerales bacterium, assembly GCA_003159675.1. Taxonomy (GTDB): domain Bacteria; phylum Verrucomicrobiota; class Verrucomicrobiia; order Limisphaerales; family BOG-1460; genus BOG-1460. The sequence continues at coordinate 6,472 of PLQC01000102.1, read as the reverse complement.
GAAGTAGGCGCTCATCTGGCCTTCGTCTTCCTCGCCCACCCAGCCGGTATAAGGCGACAGCTCGAAATAGTCCCGCAGCACTCGGCGCGAGTATTGCTGCGTCAACCAGGGTTTGCCGGAATAGTTGAAGAGGAACGGCGCCTGCAGGTTCGGCTCGTTGCTGAGGTCAACGTACCCTTTGGCGAAGCCCTCCTCCAGCCGGGTGTTGAAGGTCTCCCGGCCCAGCAATTGAATCAAGCCCGGCAGGTCCTGCGGAACGAAAAACGTGTAAATCCAGGAAGTGCCCTCGACGAAACCCGGACCATTCCAGCCGCCTTCGGTGCCGTAACGGAAGCGATCGAACGGTTCCACCCAGGATCCATCCTGATGCCGCCGTCGCACGTATTGGGTCTGGGGATCGAACACGTTCCGATAATTCCGGGACCGCTTCACCAATTGCGCCGCTTGATTGGTCCTGCCCAGGGCCGGTCCAAATTGTGATGCGGCCCAGTCGTCGTAAGCATATTCCATCGTGCTCGACACGGGCCCGACCTCGTCGGGCACATAGCCCAACTTCATGTAAGCCTCCAAGTGGCGGTCTCCGGCAAAGCCCCCGCGCTCAAGCTCCACCCCAGGCGTGGTCAAGTCGTGCCAGATGGCTTCCCAGGCCTGGTTGGTGTTGAAATCCCGGATCCCCTTCTGATAGCTGCTGACGATCAGGCTCTGCTGATGTTGCGCGCACATGATGGGCGAATACTTTGCGTTGACCGGCGCCTGCGGCAGCCAGCCCCCCCGCTGATAGGTCTCGAGGAAGAAATGGATCCACGATGAGGCAACGCGCGGCGTCAGCAGCGTCCACAGCGGACTGAGCGTCCACTGCGCACCCCAAAAGGCGTCGCTGCTGTAAACCTCATCCGCCGGGGACTGGAGCCGCTGCGCCCGGCCGCAAAAGTCGATGTATTGCCCGTCGCAGTCGTTCAGAACACTCTTCGCCGCGTACGCGCGATACAGGCACGTGTAAAACAGGTTGTGATCCGCCGGCCGGGCGCCGAACACCTCCGCCCGGTTCAAGAGATCGTTCCAAACTGCGCGGGCGTGTGCCACCACGGCGGCGAAATCCCAGTCGAACGGCTTCAATTCGGTCGTCAGGTTCAGCCGCGCCTGCTCCACGCTCACCAGGGAAATTCCCGTGCGCACCAGGATTTTCTCGCCGGCCGCCGTCCGGAAATTCATGACCAGTCCGCAGTCGCCGTTGCCGGAAAAGTGGGTGATGCCCCTCTCGTACGTCACCGGCCGGCGCCACTCCGTTCCGTAGTTCGCATCCGAGCCCGTGTAGGCGCCCCGTCGCCAGGCGTCCAGGCTCGCCAGCGGGCGGCTCAACTGGAGAACAAAATGCACCGTGAACTCGAACGCGTAGTTGTTCTTCTGCTTGATGGAACCTTCGATCTCCGTCGGGCTGACCTGCCGCGCCGACACGTCCAGAATCTGCGTCCGCTCTTCGGTGGGAAAATTGAAATTCAACAGCAGTCGGGCCTGGTCGCTTTCCGGAAAGGTCAACTGCATCATGCCGCAACGCATCGTGGCCGTCAGCTCCGCTTTGACATGATAATCCAGCAGCTCCACGCCGTAATAGCCGGGGCCGCCCTTCTCGTCTTCCTTACGAAACCGTGACCGGTAACCGCTGGTCCACATGCCGCCAAAGGGCCCGTCGGCCGGGCCGGGGAAAAGTTTGGACTCGATCGGGCCGACGACGGGCATGAGGCTGACGCCGCTGAGCGACATCGCATGCAGGTGGCTGAAGCCGGAAATGCTGCCGATGGTGTACTCGTAGCCGCCGTTCCAAACATTGTCCTGGTTGTCCGGGCTGAATTTCACCAGGCCGAAGGGCACGAGGGGTTCTTCATGGCTTCGAAGGAAGTGTCTCGATTTCGTATGTCGTCGAGGCGGCGCGCCTCCCGTATTCGTCCAGCATCGTCGCGGTGGCGGTGGCGCCGCAACGGGTGGCTCCGAGGTCGCGGACGAGGATTAACCCATCGAGATCGCGCACACCGCCCGCGGCTTTCACCTGCACCTTCGGCGAACAAGCCGCGCGCATCAGTTTCAGGTCGTCCGCCGTGGCGCCTCGATAGCTGTATTTGCCGTCGGGCCCTTTGACGAAGCCATAGCCGGTTGAGGTTTTCACCCAATCCGCACCGGCCCGCTCGCTGATCTGGCAAAGCTTGCGCTTGAACTCGCTGCCGCTCAACCCGGCGCCGCCATTGGCCAGATAATCGTTCTCGAAGATGACTTTCACCTTCGCGCCGTGCGCATGCGCCTCGTCGCACACGGCTTTGATGTCGCGCTCGACATAGTCCCAGTCGCCGCTCAAAGCCTTGCCGAGGTTGATGACCATGTCGATCTCGACGGCTCCGTCTCTGCAGGCCAGCTCGGTTTCGTACCGTTTGGCTTCGGTGGCACTGTTACCGTGCGGGAAGCCGATGACGCAGCCGACCAGGACGCCCGTGCCCTTCAGCAGATCCACGGCGCGTTGGACGGCGTAGGGTTTGATGCAAACCGACGCCACGCCGTATTTCGCGGCAAGCTTGCAGCCGTCCTCCAACTCCTGGTCCGTCACCGTCGGATGCAGGAGCGAGTGGTCAATCATCCTGGCGAGTTCTTCGTAGGTGTATTTCATGGTGGGGGCGGATTGTTTGTGGGCATGAGCAGTCAGGGGCGGGAAAGCAAATTGACCGGCCCGCTTTGCAGTAGAGCCGCACGCGCCGGCTTCTTCGCGCGGTCACTGCCGATGGTGTTGTGAAACCGGCTCTCGCGTGAGGTGGGCCGGAGTGGGAAGAAACGTGTGAACTAGTGGCATAGACACAAGCTCTACTATGCGACTTCAAGGGCGTCAATCAGGAACGTGACACCAGCAACCTTGACCTGAAAGACCCGCTTGCTCATTGTAGAACCCATATTCTTCATGAATACAAAAACAAACAGAAGCTTGGTCAGATGCGCCTGCCTTTCGGCTTCGCTGGCCCTGGTTCAACTTCAATCGTTGGCGGCCGAACTGAACATTGTTCCCGGAAAATTTTCCGGCACGATGGAATCGCTGACGAATTACGCCTGCCCCGACTGGTTCCGTGATGCGAAATTCGGCATCTGGGCGCATTGGGGGCCGCAGGCCGTGCCGATGGAGGGCGACTGGTATGCGCGCCAAATGTATCAACAAGGTTCGCCGGATTACAACGATCACCTCGCGCGCTTCGGTCATCCGTCCACGAACGGCTGGAAGGACATCATTCCGCTTTGGAAGGCCGAGAAGTGGGATCCGGAAAAGCTGATGGCGCTTTACAAGAAAGCGGGCGCGAAATATTTCGTGAGCATGGGCGTGCATCACGACGATTTTTTCTTGTGGAATTCGCCGTTGCATCAATGGAATTCCGTGAACTACGGGCCGCACCGCGACGTGGTGGGAGACTGGCAAAAAGCCGCGAAGAAAAAGGGTTTGCCCTTCGGCGTCTCCGAGCATCTCGGCGCGAGTTTCACCTGGTTTCAGGACAGTCACAAATCCGACAAGACCGGTCCGCTCGCCGGCGTGCCTTACGACGGAGCGGATTCAAATCATTGGGATCTCTACCATTTTCCCGCCGAGCCGGGCGACACCAACTGGTTTAGCAACAACCCGCGGTGGCAGCAGCAATGGTTCAATGAAATAAAGGAATTGGTGGACACGTATCATCCCGACCTGCTTTACAGCGACGGCGGCGTGGCGTTCGGCAACGAAGTCGGTTTGAGCCAGATTGCCAACCTCTACAACGACAGCATCGAGCACAATGGCGGCAAGTTGGAAGCCGTTTACACCTGCAAACAACCTTCCGNNGACACTTCCATCGGCGACTGGTTTTACAATCGCCACTGGAAATATCAGCCGTTGAGCTGGACGGTTCATATGCTGGTGGACATCACCAGCAAAAATGGAAATTTACTCCTCAACGTGGTGCTGCGTCCCGACGGTTCACTGGATCCGGAAGTGGAAACGATGTTGCACCAGTTGGCCGACTGGACGGCGGTGAACGGCGAGGCAATTTACGGCACGCGTCCGTGGCTGGTTTATGGTGAGGGAGAGGTGAAGGCCAAAGGCGGCGCGTTCAAGGAAAATTATCAATACACGGCCAAGGACATCCGCTTCACCACGAAAGGCAAAACACTTTACGCGATTGCACTCGGCTGGCCGGCTGACGGGAAAGTGGTCATCAAATCGCTCGCCAAAACCGATGATGTCAGCGTGAACAAAATCAAACGCGTGAGATTGCTTGGCTACAAAGGCAAATTGAAATTCACGCAGACGGCTGAAGGATTGACGGTGGAATTGCCTGCGCAGAAAATGAGCGACCTGACCTGCTCGCTAAAAATTAGCGGGAGCAAATTGAAGCCGGTGACGCCACCCTCGTCTCTCTCGGTGGTTCGTCCTGACGCGAAGGGCAACGTGACCTTGTCCGCGACGGACGCCGAACTGCGCGGCAGCCAGCTCCAGTTGAAACCCAATTGAAAAAACAATTGGAACGCGTATGCAATGCGGGCAGATGACCGGCTGGGTTGCCGCCGGCTATCGGGGACTCAGGACCGGTTGAGCGCGCTGAGCACGGCCTTGACGGAGGCCAGCTCGATATTCGTGTCCACCCCGGAGCCCCATCGGGACCGTCCGTCCGCGTGTTTGATCCGGATATAGGCGATGGCCGCGGCCTCGTCGCCGGAACTCAGGGAGTGTTCGCTGTAATGCGCGATTTCGAAACGCGGCACGCCCGCGGTGGTGAAGCCATTGACGAGAGCCGCCAGGGGCCCATTGCCCTGGCCGGCCAGTTCGGCAGGCGCTCCGTCGCGGAGCAACTGCACGCGGCATCGGACCAGGCCGTTGCGGTTTTCGGTTTCAAACCCTTTCAAATCCCAGGGCTTGTCGCGCTCGATGTATTCGCGCCAGAACATTTCCTTCAACTCGGCGGCGGTGACTTCGCGGCCGAGTCGGTCCACGGCGTCGTTGGCGATGGGGCCGAATTCGCGCTGCATCTCCTTGGGCAGATCGATGCCGAATTGGGTCTCGAGCAGATAGGCGACTCCGCCCTTTCCGGACTGGCTGTTGACGCGGATGACTTCGCGGTATTCGCGGCCGAGATCGGCGGGATCAATCGTGAGATAAGGAACGTCCCAGTGCGCGCGCGGATTGTCACTCCACTCGTTCAATCCCTTCCGGATGGCGTCCTGGTGCGAGCCGCTGAAGGCGGTGAAGACGAGTTCGCCGGCGTACGGCTGGCGGGGCGGGACCGTCATGCCGGTGCATCGCTCATACACCTCGCGGATCGCGTTGAGGTCGCGAAAGTCGAGTTTCGGATCGATGCCGTGCATGTAGAGGTTGAGGGCGACAGTGACGAGATCGAGGTTGCCGGTGCGTTCGCCGTTGCCGAACAGGGTGCCCTCGACGCGGTCGGCGCCGGCGAGCAATCCGAGTTCGGTTGCAGCGACGCCGGTATTGCGGTCGTTGTGCGTGTGCAGGCTGATGATGAGGGAGTCGCGGTTTTTGATATTGCGGCAGATCCACTCGATCTGGTCGGCGTACACATTGGGCATGACGACCTCGACCGTGTCGGGCAGGTTGAGGATCATTTTGCATTGCGGCGTGGGTTGCCACACTTCCATGACGGCTTCGGAAACTTTCAGGGCAAACTCGACTTCGGTGGCGCTGAAGCTTTCGGGGGAATATTGGAGCATCACCTCGGCGCCGGCGAGCCTGGGGAGGCGCTCCTGGATCCACTGGGCTCCGCGGACAGCGACCTGGACGATCTGCTCCTTGCTCATCCCGAACACGACGCGGCGTTGGGCGGGCGAGGTGGAGTTATAGAGGTGGATGATGGCCTTCTTCGCGCCAGCCAGGGAGTCGAAGGTTCGCTCGATCAAATCCTCCCGTGCCTGGACGAGCACTTGGACCCAGACGTCGTCCGGGACCCGGCGTTCCTCGATGAGCCGGCGGTTGAAGGTGAACTCGGTGTTCGACGCGGATGGAAAGCCCACCTCGATTTCTTTGAACCCGCATTTCACCAGGGTTTGGAACAATTCCAGTTTCTGGCCGACGTTCATGGGCACGGCCAGGGCCTGGTTGCCATCGCGCAGATCCACGCTGCACCAGATTGGCGCGTGGGTGAGGACGCGGTCGGGCCACCGGCGGTCGGGAAGCGTCACCGGTGGAAACGGTCTATATTTGGTCGATGGATCTTTCAACATAATCGTCAACAGTCATTAAAAGCAAAAACCCCACTGCCGATCCGACAGTGGGGTTCTCAAAAAATCCGTGAGCAATTAGAACCCGACTGCCGCGCCGGCCAGCAGCAGCGCCTTCGAAAGCAGCAGGTTCAGATTGCGATTCACGCGGGCAACCTAGCAAGCGCCACCCGGGGAGTCAAACGATTTCGGGGCGGTTTCGCTTGGCGGTGAGAAGATCGAATTGCGCCAAAAGTTTTGT
>PLQC01000044.1 GCA_003159675.1 Limisphaerales bacterium | reverse complement strand
AAGAATTTTGTCTCACACCCGCCGACGATAGCCGCTCTCATTGGAACTGGACATTCGCTGGCCTTTCATTCAAGATGAGGGCAGTATGTTGGAACTGCAGTCACCCTCAAGGAGCGCGGTGGCGAGACTTCATGAGTTTTCGATGGAAACTCAGCGCGTGAAGCCGGGTCATGCGGTAAGGTTTGTCCGCAGGCCATTCATCCTGTTCCTGCCGATAGTACTCTCATTGCTGGCAACACATGAGTCTCTCTGTTTCGCCTCCAGCGGGATTGTTGCGTGGGGATATGATGGTTACGGCGAGACAAACGTTCCTGCGGGATTAACCAACGTGACGGCAATTGCAGTCGGCGCGTTCCACAGCCTGGCATTCAAGCAGAATGGCACGGTCGCGGGATGGGGATACAACGTGCACGGCGAAGCCACTCCGCCAGCGGGCTTGAGCAATGTTGTAGCCATCGCTGCGGGCTATTACCACAGCTTGGCTCTGCAAAGCAATGGAACCGTCGTCGGGTGGGGGGATAACAATGGCGGTGAAATCTCTATACCACAGGGGCTGAGCAACGTCGTGGCCATAGCCGCCGGCGGCCGAGACGGGAATGAAGATTTCAGCCTGGCGCTCCGGGGCGACGGGACTGTCGCGGCCTGGGGAGGATACGCGCTTGGGGGCGCACAATGGTCACTCCCGGCGGGATTGAGCAATGTTGTTGCCATTTCCGCCGGCATGTTCTATGGGATGGCCTTAAGAAGTGACGGGACGGTTGTCGCTTGGGATTATGGCATCAACGGATATGGTGCTTCCACGGTCCCTGCTGGTCTAACCAACGTCGTCGCCATTGCTGCGGGTGCGGTGCACAGCCTGGCTGTCAAATTGGATGGTACTGTTGTTGCCTGGGGTGGGAACGGATCCGGCCAGACGAATGTCCCCGCCGATTTGACCAACGTGGTGGCCGTCGCCGCAGGAGGCCATGGCACTGAGAACGACTGGGACGGTTATTCCATCGCCCTGAGGAGTGACGGCACGATTGAATCCTGGGGTTATCTGTTGAATCCCGACGGCTGCAGCAACGTGCTGGGCATCGCAGGTGAATGGTCCCACGCCATGGCACTCACGAATGATCGGCTGCCGGCAATCGTGAGGCAACCATGGAACCAAACGTTGTACGGAGGTTATTCCACCATATTGAGCATGGGGGCGATTGGCTCCTCCCTGGCCTACCAGTGGTCGCTGAACGGAATGCCTCTATTAAATGCGACCAACTACTTCTTGTCGGTCACAAACGTACAACCCTTGCAGGCAGGCAGCTACAGGGCCATCGTTTCGAGTGCGTCTGGAAGCGTGACGAGCTCCGTCGCACTGCTGAACGTGCTCACCAATCCGCCCGTCATTTCACTTCAGGTCAGCAATTTGACCGTCGCCCTTGGCTCCAACGCGGTGTTTGCTCCAGCGATAGCGCCCGGACCCATACCGATCACGTTCCAATGGCAGTTCAACGGAACGAACCTGCCGGGCTCTACCAACAGCTCGCTGACGATTGAAAACGCGCAATTGACGCAACAGGGCACGTATAACCTAGTGGTGATGAATCCCTACGGTGTCACGGTCAGTTCGGACGCCGTGCTCACGATCGCAGACCTTGGCTTGTCCTTGAATGCGGCGAATTTGTTTTGGACGAACGCCGACAACGCTCCATGGTTTGCGGAAACAGGTGTGGCGCATGACGGAGTCGCCGCCGCCCAATCCGGAGCGATCGGAGCCGGTCAGAAATCCACGCTTCAAACTACCGTCCTGGGCCCGGGCATATTGAAGTTCTGGTGGAAGTTTGCCTGGCACAATCCTGATAGCTTTTCGTTCTCTATGAACGGAATTGTGAAAACGAATCTGCAGTCGAGTGTGGCCTGGCAGCAGCAGTCTTTCCCACTCGCCGCAGGTCCGCAGCTCCTGCAGTGGACCTATTCAAGGTCTCCGTCAGGTTATGTGATGAGCACTGGTTGGGTCGATCAGGTCGAGTATACCCCGTTTGCGCTTCATGCGTTGACCTCCGGCGCCTGGCCACCAACGAACGGTTTTAAAATTCAAGCGGTGGGCGTCTGGGCAACAAATCAAGTTTTGATTTACGCTTCCAGTAATCTGGTGACATGGGTGTCCATAATTACGAATCCTCCGACCACGGGATCGCTTCAGGTCATTGATTACACGGCTACCAACTTGCCGGTGCAATTCTATAGAGCATGGGAGCAGTAACGGTCTCTCTTCCCATTGAGATCGTTCCCAAGCTTCTCGTGATGGTTTTCCTCGGTCGCCAATTGTGTGAGCCATCGGACCTCGCGGTCGAACGGTTCTTTATGGGTCAAGAGCGTGCTTTCACGACAAAGGTGGAACTGAGCAGGGCGTTGCGGGTAATTCCGTAATCCTATGCTGACAGTGGCACTCACGCCGCCTGCTTCACCTCTGCCGCTGCCCGTTGTTCATAATCTTCTAGCGACGGAATTTTCATCAATGCCCGTTTCGCATAGGCACGATGCACCGCCTTGCTATTGTGGCCCAAAGCCTCCTGCGCGAACCGCTCCGGGTACCGGCGCGCCGGCGGGGATTATTACGAGGCACGAAAGTTTGGGGGAAACTGCGACGTCATGCTCTCCGAGTCGGTCTTCCGCGTATTGGAAGGCCGGCGGTCAATAGGAGTGAGACGCCGTCAAGGACAACGCCAAGCGGAGTAAGGCGATCTCCCTCGGTGCGGCCACTGCGTCGGCGATAACGGCGCACACCGCATCTGAGTTTGCAGCCGGCTGAAGCCAGCCCAAACGGGCCGTAAACGCTGCGGACATTCGCATCGTGGAAAAGCAGATTCAGGAGATGAACCAAAAGCAAAGGTGTTAGCGCCGGTTTGAAAATGCGACTGGATCTCTCTGGCGCGGCTCGAAGGGACTGGATATGTGTGTTTCACTAAACGAGCTGGCCGTCGCATAATGCGGTTGCTAGATTTGACACATGGGAAAATCGCGCGAACGCTCGCTGGCTCGAAAAATCGTTCGCCGGGTGGCAACGAACATGAAGCCGTTTGGCTACACGCTGACTAAAACGACTTTTATTGGCAGAGAGTATCATATTCGGCGAAGGAAGCACGGATCAAAAGCAATCAGGCCGGTCCTTAAGACCGTTAACGTCTGTCTGCGAGCAGGGACTCCGTGGTTTCGTTCTCTGAGAGCGGCAATCACTTGATTTCGCCGATACCAAACTGCACCCCAAGTGTTTCACAAATTATGAAAAGGAACCTCAAATACACACTCGTCATGGCAGCCAGCGGCCTCCTGTTGACCGCGCTCGCCCTGGAGCAGACAACATTGGCCCAAGCGGAAGCAGGTCCCGCCGACACCCGGTTGGGAAGCAAGGTAAAATATACGAGCGAGCAAGCCAGCGTGCAGGACATTGTTCAGAGTCTGGCGGAGCAGGTGGGCCTGAGATATGACCGGCAGAAATCCTTTGCCCAAACCGACCAGCTTTGCCGCAATTGGGTGCGGAACGTGGCCATCGAGGACAAGACCTGCGCTCAAGCTTTGGAACAGATTCTTAAGCCGTTCGGCCTCGGTTACCAGGTGGAGGAGGGCGTGCTCGTCTTGTCGCGCCAGGCCAAAAGCGTGCCACCAAGTAAGGGCTATGTTACCACCGGGCCAGCGCCGACCGGGCTCGAGCCTGCAAAGATGCTTTCAGCCAAAGAACAGCGTGAGAACTTCGACTTCCTGTGCCAGGCCATTGATGAGACCTATGCCGACTTCGAGCTGAAGTCCATTGACTGGGGGGAGGTTTGCCGGCGCTACCAGGAGCGGCTCGACCCTGCCGCCAGCGCCGAACAGTTTTACCGCTTGCTGTTTCAGTTGGTCAATGAGCTGAAAGATACCCATTCCTGGCTGGAGAACTACCATCCTGCCTTTCCCACCAGCGGGCCGGGACTGACGGTGGACCTGTTTGAGGGCAAGCCGTTCATAGTGGCCGTGAACGCCGACTCTGAAGCCGCCAGGCTTGGCGCCAAGCCGGGTTCGGAGGTGCTTGAGGTGGATGGCTTATCGGTGGAAGACAAGCTCAAGCAATTGCGGCTCGGGCTTCCTGCCTGTTCCTCGGAACGGGCTTTCCGGCGCGAGGCCTGCCGGTATCTGCTGGCCGGCGAAAGGGGCACCACGGTGGACCTGAAGCTGCGCTTGCCGGATGGCCACGCACAAACCTTCAGGCTCCAGCGCACGGCTGGCGTGAGTGATCCGCCTCGTCAACTTTGCTCCTTCGACTTGAAAGAGCAGCGGTTTGTCCAGTTCGGCGGCCATCCCTCGGGCTTGGGGTACATCCGGATGACGTCGTTTGACGGACAGGAGGAGGTCGCCCAGGAGTTTGATCAGGCACTGGAAGCCTTGCGCACGGCACCGGGCCTCATTCTCGACATCCGTGATAATCCCGGCGGCTACGGCCAGGCACGTATCGTGGGCCGACTACTCCAACGGCCGACGCTCGGCGCCATCAGTTTTATTAAGAACGGACCGGGTCACGGGGCTCTGAAACGCAAGGATGACATTCTGGAACCGACTGGGCCTTGGCAATATAGCGGCCCGATCGCGCTGCTGGTCAATGATTCAACCGGGAGCGCTGCCGACCTGTTCGCCTGTTATCTCCGGAGCGCAAAAAGGGTGGTGACTGTCGGCACGACGACCCACGGCAATTTATCCGCGGTGGCTGCCTACGCGGTGTTGCCCTGTGGTCTCGTCGTGAGAATATCCAACGGCTACGTCTGCGATGCCGGCGGAAAACCCATCGAAGGCAATGGCAACGCGCCGGATGTGATCGTTGCCCCGACGATCTCCGATTTTCTGGCCGGCAGAGACCCAGTGCTCGAAAAGGCCGTGGCGCTGGTCCGTGAAAAGAGCCAACGCAATTAGCCCGGTTCCAATTTGGGCCTGCTTGGCGCACTTCTCATCCTCGGTCAGCTCATTACGGTGTATCGATCTGGTCCTTCATGCGGTAACTTTTCCCCTCGATAATCACGGTTTCAGCGTGGTGCAAGAGCCGGTCCAGCACGGCGCTGGTCAGGGTGCTGTCGTTGTTGAAGATTTTGGGCCAGTGTTTAATCCTCGTCCGGTATATTGTTACAGATGGCGGCGGCAATTACGCCGCCGGTTCAATCTTCAAGGCGGCCCGCTGTTCGTAATCTTCCAAGGACGGAATTTTCATCAGGGCGCGTTTCGCCTAGGCGCGATGCACCGCCTTGCTGTTGTGACCCAAAGCCTCCTGCGCGAATCGCTCAGGGTATGGCCGCAATCGCATCGAGCCGGTCAACAGCCGGGTAGATGTATCCGATTACAGCGCCAAGTATGTAACCAAGGAAGGCGCGTGGTGGGGCGTGAAACTGGTCGGCCATCGGCATCCGGCGTTCAAGGATTTCAAACTGGAATGAGAGAGGAGCAACACCAGTTTTTGCGGCTGCTCAATCAGTTGCCGGCCCGGCTGACGGCGGAGCAGGCTGCTTGGGTGCTGAATTGCCAGCCGCATGATGTGCCGATTCTCGTGGCTGCGCGGATACTCAAGCCGCTCGGCAATCCGCCGCCCAGCAGCGTCAAGTATTTTGCGGCGTCAGAAGTGCTGGAGCAGGTCAAATGAGCGTGCGCACGGTATTTGATGGCGAGACTTTCTCGGAAATTGACGGACAAAGCACGGGGATTCCAGGAAGCGAGGTTGAAGCGCGTGGCTCAGGCGGCGCTGAACTATGACGAGATCGTGGGCACCATATTGTTTAAACACAAGGACCTGCAGGGCGATGCGTTGGCCAGCGACTTTGCTGCTGGGCAGGTTCAGAAAAATGCCCAATAGAAGTCACGCTCAATCGCCGCCGCCTGGCGCCAGACGGTGGAAACTCCGCTGCTCTCTGAATGAATTGCTTCCACGACAACCCCTTGCGACCGGGCACTGGCGGCAAGCCTCATGTCAAAAGCAACGCGCACCATCGTTGTCTATAAGCCTTTGCCTTTCGCTGATCAAGTTTCGAACTACCGCTGGCCGCCAGGCTTTCCCATCGATTGTATGACTTCCGTGCCGTCGCTCAACACGCACTTCACCCGTGTGAACTTGAACGGCTTGCCCAGGACATCTTCATCATAAGTTCCCAGCGTCTCACCCTTGTTCGCCGCGGCCAACTGGCGGAACTCGTCCCCTTCGGCCGCAGTCATACCGTTCATCGGACCTTCGGGCTGGCCTTCGGACCGCGTCACGACCGTTCCATCTGAGAGTGTGAAGGAGTATTTCTGCAAGCTGAAAGTTCTTCCCAGGACCTGGACTTGTGTGCTGCCAAGGAACTCGCCCTTCTTCTCCAGCACTGCAAGCCGGGCCAATTCACTTTCTTGCTTGAATGTCAGAGGCACTGGACCAGGCAATTCCGGGTCGGGTTCGAACCTGTTGACTCCTCTGCCGTCGCTCAAGAGATAGCGGCAACACAGGGAGCGTCGGCTATGGCCCCCGACCTCCACTTCGATGATATTCCTAATCTCTCTCTGACCTCGTTGGCGCAGGTCGGCGATTTGCTGCCGGTCAGCCTCCATCTGAGCCGGTGAAGCGGACTCGTCGCCTGTCTCGGTGATTATCTCCGTGCGCCCGTCCGGTAGGACATATTTATAAAAGAATAACCTGCCCACCGGTTTGCCGTTTACTTCGGTGTCAATGACACGAAACAGTTCGCGGGCGTTGCGTTGTCGCAACGCGTCAATTTCCTCGAGGTCCTTGCGTTTTTGCTCGATACCTGCGGCGTCCAAATCGCCCCGGACGGCAATCCCAATGCTATCAACCTGGTTGGTCCCCGCGTTTTCCGGCGTTGTGCTGAAATAGTAAAAGCCATCCTTGGCTCTGCCATAGAAGTAATAATGGCGCACTTGAATAATGGTTTCCGTCGCCAGGGCTGCGGCCCCCAGCAGGCCCAGCAGAAGCGCGGCGGTTTTCCACCAGGAGGAGGTCCCTCTGCCGGCGCGACCGGCTTGGAGGCGAGACAGTATCTGGGCGCGCAATTGTCGCGCGTGCCCATCGGATTCGCATTCCGGCAGCACAACGCCTTTAAGAAACGCTTCGATTCGTTCGTTGTCGCTTTTCATAATTGGGTTGGGTTCATGGCAAGGTGAGGCCCGCCCGGACCAGGGCGTCCTTTAATTGGGCCAGCGCCCGGTGCAGCAGGGACTTGACGGTGCCTTCTCGTTTATTGGTGATTTCGCAGATTTCGGAAAGAGACTTTCCCTCGAAATAGCGCAGGACGATGACGGTGCGATACTTCTGCCCCAGCTCAAGCAGCGCCCGCTGCAGCAGCCGGTAATCATCCGAGTCGGCCGCTACTGTATCCGCGGAGGGGACCGGTGTCGGGGACTCGGGGTCAACCGGTCCGGCGTTCGCAGCCGACATCCGCTTCTGCTTCCGGTAATGCATGCGAAGCTCGTTCGTGGCGATGCGGTAGAGCCAGGCACGAAATGGGATGCGTCGCCACCTGAAAAGCTCCAGGTGGCGGAAGGCGGAAAAGAAAACATTCGAGGTGAGATCCTCCGCAGCCGCATGGTCGAGGGTGCTATGATAGACATACCGAAAAATCTCCGGGTAGTATTTGTCGAATAACTGCCCGGCTGCGGTTGTGTCGCTCTGGGCGGCCAAAACCAAGGCCCGATCCTCCTCCGTTCGGGCGGCGAACACCGAGGCCCGGTCCTCCTCCGCCCTGTCGGTCGGGGTTTCGAGGCTCATTGTGGAAGCATCGTTGGACATTGCTGGTCCGAGTTCATTTTTCTGTAAGTATAATGCTCGAGGACGCTAAAAGGTTGCATTTTTCGGTCAATCACCCAGACGATTCTGGAATCCGCGCATGGAGGAGTTTGGACGCATGCTGACGACTTATGCCGGATGGGGCAGGCATTCGCTGCCACTGCCTGATCTGCGGTGAGTTTTGACTTTCAATATACGAACCGGCGGTTGTATATTGGAGGACGGATGGTTGACTATGTGGCACTTGCAAAGTTTTGAATCGGCAAGAAACCAATTTCAATATACGAACCAGCCGTCGTATAATCATAGGCAGAGTCTCCGGGAACGAATGCTTAACATGACTACCCTTCAAAAAGCCACTGTCGGAGCGGCGCTCGCCGCCGCGCTTGGTACGGGGATGTTTGAAGCGCACCAAAACTTCAAGCTGGACAAGCAAATTCAAACACTCCAGCAGGAGCAACAGTCGCTTACGGAGCGAATCCGAGGGTTAGAGGAAGAGCATGACAAAACTAAACAACAAGTCGCCGCGCTGCGGAACAGGACTCAACCCGCAGTTCAATTCGACGCTGCGGTCGGGCCTTCGGCCAAGGCTGCGAATGGCGCCGCGTTGCCTTCGGTCGGGCTGGAGGATGAACTCGACCGCGCCTACGCCGAAACCAGTCCAGGAAACCGCGAAACCGCACTTGATCATATCAGCAAGTCCATCTTGCCGTCGGACATTCCTCGCGCTCTGGCACATCTGGCCACAAGACCAGGAATGAGCGGTGTTGAAAGTCCCCTGTTCCGCGAGCTTGCTTCCAAATGGGGGGAATCAGACCCCAATGCCGCTGTGGCTTGGGCCAACGGTCTCTCCGATGCCAGTGCGCAAAGAGCGGCGCTGTTGGGCGTATTGAACGGATGGACGCACGTCTCTCCGGAGGCAGCAGCCAGTTACGCGGCGACATTGCCAGCAGGTGATTTGCAGGACGCCGCAGTGATACAGGTTATCAAAGAGTGGTCTTTCAGTGACGCGAGGGGCGCAGCTTCCTGGGTCAGCACGTTTCCCGAAAGCAAGCTCCGCGACAAGGCGGTGGAACCCATTATCTTTTGGGGACAGGGTCAGTGCCCTGCAGCCATTGCTGATATGCTTGATGCCATCGGCAGTGCCGAGTTGACAGAAAAGTACGGAGCAACGTTGGCAAGCATTTGGCTCTCCCGCGATGCCGCTGCCGCCCGCCTTTGGATTGGACGTTCTACTTTGCCTAGCGAAGTCAAACAGCGACTGCTTAGGCGTGCGGATGAGGAGAAATGAAGCCGACGTGCCAAACTTGGTGCCGAAAATCGCTCCAGGCAACGCGGGATGGCCGGTCCAGTTCCGCTATCGCGGAGGACGTCATCAGCCCCGCGTGCCTGAGCTCACGTTAGCAGCCTTCACGCTGCCGATGCGGGTTTTGTTGCCGCGCGTTCTTCGTAGTCTTTCAGGGATGGGATTTTCATCAGAGCACGTTTGGTATAGGCGCGATGCACTGCCTTGCTGTTGTGCCCCAAAGCCTCCTGCGCGAATCTTTCCGGGTAGCCGACGCTTTCTTTGCTCGTTCCGCCCAGGCGTAGCGGTAGCTGTGGAGCGTGACGCCATGAATGCCAAGCTGCCGGCAACGTGATCTGAATTCCGTGACTCGGTCGTTGGCCCGAACACGAGACAGATAGGGAAACAACACACCTTCGGCGGGCAGGTCTTTGAATAGGTTCAGTGCTTCCGCGCCCAAGTGGACCAGCACAGGCATGCCGGTCTTTTTGCGGAAGAAACTTACGGTGCCATTTGTCCAGTCCACGTCCTGGCCCTTCAAATTGGCAATGTCGCCTTGGCTGCCGCCCAGGTGCCAGCACAATTGGTAAAGGGCTTTGCGTTCGGGGTTCACCTCGGCAGCGATAATCTGTTGGTGTTCCTCAAACGTGATGGCACGTTTGTCTTTGAACCGGACAGCGGGCCATTGGCGTTTGGGAATGAGCGGCCACGGCAGCCAGTTCATGTCCACGCAGAAGTTGTGCAAGCGCCGAAGAAAAACATTCGTGGACACTGTGCCCGTTTGGAGCACTTTCAAAAGCAGCTCACCGGGCGTCTCAATGATGATCCTGGGCATCAAGGGGGCGAACGCCTTGTCTTTGGCCGCCGTGTGCCAGCGGTGCTGGTTGGCTCCCTGCTTGGAGCTGGCGAGGCTTTCAATGGCCTGTTGCCAGGTGCGCGTGGCAATGCCGTTGTCCGTGCCGGCCAGATAGGCCTTGGCGATTTGCAGGTTGAGCACTGGCTGGCGTTCGGAGTTGTTCCTGGCCTCGACGATCTGCCTGGCATCATCAGCGCAGGCTGGTGCGTTTGCCGGTGGTGGTGTCCACGCAATAGAACCTGTCTCCCCGAATGCCTCGACGGATTAAGCGGTAACGTGTCGTCATGGTTTTCACGCAACCGCGAGGATAAATGAGGCCGGTTCCGAAGAGTTAGCGAGTAAGCGGCGAGTTATCGCCGGTTACGCTGAGTTCTTACGGAGTAGTGAAACTGGTGTCCGTTTTGGTGTCCGTTGCGGACTCCCTTCCTCCTAAACCAAAGCTGCACACGCAGTTAGAATTGGAGGCGAGGGTCGGAATCGGACGCGTCCCGCCTTCCACAAGCCACTCGAAATCAACGGTCTAAATCATCACCGTTGCCCTGATACTAAAGGCTTTCCTGCATTATGTCAAGGATAACTCCAACCGACTTTTTTTAACTCCATTTTACTCTCAACCGGTGAGGTTTGCTGGCACTGCTGCTGGCACTTTTTGACGAGGTTAGTTTTTGGTGTCCGTTTACCGACTCCAGATTTATGCGGTTGGGGTTCGGTTGGTCGTGCCTTGCAGCCACTTCTTCCCTTCATCCGTGGTTTGATAACGCTGCAAGCGGCTTTGTGGTTTGTCTGGAATCGTTCGCCCAAGCCAACCCTTGCCGATAAGCGCGTTGAGATAATTTTCGCGGAATGTCTGGCGGTGTTTGACGCCGACGAGCGATTGGATTTCGCCGGCCTTACGCGGTTGCTCACAGAACTGGAGAATCTGCACTGCGACTTGGCCGGTGACTTGGCCGGTGACTTGGCCGGTGACTTGGCCGGTCGCTAAACGTTTCCGTTGCCTAGCCTCTTTGATGAACTCAGGATGGAGTGGCAAACGCACCAGAAAAAAAGTCCGGTCATCATCGGACTCAAACACGGGCTTCGGAGAACCATTTACCCGCAATGCCTTCAACATTTTTGGAATACCAGTGCCTCGACCTTCGGTGAGACTGAGTTCTTTCAGAAATTCGCCAATGCGCCGGTTACGATACCGGCGCGTTGCAAAGCGCCCGGTTTGTAGATCCTTGATACTGACCGAGCGGTCCAGACCCGGATAGCTGGCCACGGTGATTTCATCCGGCAGAACACGGACTTCAATCGGCTCCCGGATTTCGTAGCTGCGGTGATAAACCGCATTTACCACTGCTTCCTCCAGCGCGGCATACGGCACATTGAAAAAGCGGTCGGCTTCCGGTCGGTCGCCGTGTTTCACCACCCGTTCCTCAATCACGGCGTTTTTCAAAAATGTCAGCGCGTCTTTGAGGATCACGTCCAATGGGCCGGCGAATGTCTTCTCCGTGAAAGTGTCGCCACCGGGGCCATCGGGAAATTGCACCACGTCAATCTGTGTTTGAGGGAAAAACTTTTGCGGGGCCGGGTTGAAAAACATTAGGCCGACATTCAACGGGTGCATTGCTTCGGCGGGGCCGTCGGCAATTCGCATCTGGCGGCACACCTGGGCAAAATCCATTGTGCCAGAATCGGCCAACAGGTCGCTGCCCACTTCGCGCAGAAAGTTCTGCATTAGCGAAAGCTTGAGGTCGTTCAAAGAGGCGCTATGGTGGATGCGGTCGTCGAAAGGAACCGTGGCGGCCAGACTGACCAACTCGACTTCTTCCTGATGCCTGGCTCTGACGGTGGCCGAGCCTTTGCGGATGTAATATGCGAACTCGCGGTTCCCTTTGGCCAGTGACACTGGTGCCTTGTATGGCCGGGACTGGCCGCCCGGGCACCAAAGCACGAGGACGTGCTTTTGCTGGACGACATACGGCGCAATCACCGGATGGTAGTGGGGCTGCATCCGATGGCCGATTTCGAGAATCTCCTTTTGAATAGCGTCCAATTTGCTGGCCGGCAATCCTGCCGGCGGCAACACGGGTTGTCCCTGATTCTCTGCGATGCCGATGAAAATGTAGCCGCCGCCCAGATTGTGAAAATCGTTGGCGAAGGCGCACATCGTGTGGAGGATGGCTTCCGGGTTCCAGCCCTGCTTGAACTCCAACCGTTCCCACTCCACGGTTTGTCCATGCAGCACGTCATCAATCTTGATTGGCAAATGCATCGCAGGCCGAGAATAAGTCAAAATCGCCTCCGAGAAAACCAGATTATCTTTTTTGCGCGTTCACCGTATTTCAAACCATGCTGGTAATCCTTGCGATGGCGGTTTTGAATTCAATCAGTGAGCGGGGTTAATTTTATTTTTTCCGATTCCGCAACCATATTTTCAATAGTGTTTTTTCTGAAATCAGCCCGCTTGCCAAGCCGCCGAAGATAATCACTATCAATGTAATATCATCATTATTGGCGATGCGTCCTATGAGAACTGCGAGAAATGCACTGCTGGCCAATTGCGCAAGTCGTAACCACGGATTCTGGCGGCACCGCTCCGCCGGTCGTTCGTGGGAACAGTGTCTTGCGCCACTCCGCTTGGAGTTCCTTGTTGACGCCTTGTGTTTGACCATACACAAATGGCGCGGCTTGAAAAAGGCGGGGGCTTAATTTTGAAAATTAAATCTCGTCGTAGTAACTTGTTGAGGGCCAGAGTGATTCGATACGCCGCCTTGTGACGGCGAACCATTCCCGCCGCTTGTCAGCACTCATTTTAGTTAAGTTGGCAGGCAATTGTGGCTTGGGGATCGAGAAATGCGAACGCCATAATCGAAGGGTTTCAAGATCAGCTTCGTTCCGTTCGGGCGCAATTCCAGCCTTAACATCGGAAACGTCACCGCCTTCCAGCAGAGCATCCACCGCATCGTAATCGAACATGACAGCCGCCACATGATGCCCTTGTTCGTCGAAGATGCCCTTTGCGCCTAAACCGCGTTTTGGTTTGGGGATGTTTGACAATCCGCGCGTCGTGGCCTCGGCGTAAGAAGCCGTTTCCAGATCACGACGATACTTGTCCGCGAAGTTGAACACGCCCTTCGGCTTGAGACCCTGCTTGTCCAACTTCTGTGCGAGCTTTGCGGCTTCCGGCTTCAATTCGACCCCCAGCAACCGGAATGCTTCCCGAAAACCGAGGTTTTCATGCCAGATGCGCGGTAATGCGACGATTTTCTTCCTGTTCTTCAGCCAATGCGGGAAGTAAGCATCATAAACTTCGAGTTGCTTCCTCCATTGGCGCTTTCTCGCAGGCTGCTCATTTCGCTTGAGTCCGACACGCTCGCGCAAATCCTTAATCCTTTCCCATTCCGCTTCCATCGCCCGGCTGGCCGTCGCCCACGGCAAGCGAGTGTCAGCCACGAAATCCATTCGTGGGTGCGCTTGCAGAAACCACTTCATCTTCGCTCGCGCTTCCTCATGCTCCGCCTGCTTTACCTTCCGTTCTTCTTCAACTGTGCGCCCATGTTGTTTCGCCCAATATTCGAGGCTTTTCAAATTGTTGAATTCCTGCTCCTTGATTTCCAGATTGGCGTGCAACAGCGCGAATTCTGCCCCCACGTCATGCCGCTCCGGGTGATGCGGGTCTTTACGAAAGGCATGATGTTCATAGTAGTCATGTCTGGGGTCTTTCCACAACTTTTCGGAATACTTTTCACCATCATAATAATCCCGCCAAGCAGATCGGTGAGGTCCGGCAAAATTCCAAAATGCCACCGGCTCCGCAGCGGACGCCTTTGCTTTGATCGTTTGCCATTGTGGAGTCTGAAAGAAATCGGGTTTGTTTTTCAATACCAAGCCCAACGCTTCATCACTGTTTTCAACGCCCGCCCCCACAGGTGTCGGAAGCAGGCAACTGGCGTCAAATTCCCGCCGTTGATGGAACAGTTTGTGGCGTGTTCTCGATCTCGGATTCTGGCTGTAACACGTTTCATTCCACCCCATTCCCCCGACCGCCATACAGTAACCGAAGTTTCGTCGCAAGTGCTGCCAATAATAATCGAAATCCTCCCGCTCTTTATCGGTAGGTTTATAAATCGCAATCGGCGTCTTCATCACAATCGTAATGGCTTGGCTCTCTCGACAAATCACTGCTCGTCCTTTAAGGTTTAACCGTTCTATTGAGCATGGATGAAATCACTTGCCTGTTGCAGTGTAGTGGCCAAGTCCTGTTCTATGACGAAGGTTTTTTGCTGCGATTTATTGCCTTTATGCAACAACACCCGCACTTCGCCAGCGGCGTGGTCGTAAATCACTTTCGCCGTCATTTTGCCACCTGTCGGCCAGTTCGTCTCCCAGTTTTCCAGCGGGCCTGTTTGATCGAAAGTTTGGACGGTCGAATTTTTCCATTGTTGCTTGAGAATTTCCGTTTCATTGGTTCCAGCGCCGCGAACGGCTCCCACAGTATCCAGCATGGCAACTTGAACAACTGGTCCACTTGGTGTGCGGAATGTCGGCAACGCCACCAGCACAATCACCGCCGTTGCCGCCGCTAGGCCCAGAATCCACCGCCATCCCCACGCCAGACTTTGATCCGGTTTCTGCTTTGCTGCTGGATGACCGAGCGTCTGCCGCACTTTCGTCTGCAACCGTTCCCGCGCGTAAGCTGGAAATTCTCCCGCCGTTGCTTCCATCGCATTTGCCAGCGGCAATACGTCCTTCGCCACGCGCGCGTCCGCCTGCAGCCGCGCAAACTCCGCGCGCAACTCCGGCTCGCGCGCCAGCAGCGCGTCCAGTTCCGCGCGTTCCGCGTCGCCGGCCTGGCGGGCGATCACCTTCATGGCCAGATCAAAAAAGCGTTCGTCATTCATCATTGGGTTCATCGCAAAAGGTCGTCGGTTTCTTTCAATTATTTTCGTTTCGTCCCCAAATTTTTCGCAAGGTTTCCAGTCCACGCTTCAAATAAACGCCCACCGAGCCGGTGGCCACTCCCCGTTTTTGTGCAATTTCTTCATAACGCAACCCATGCAGGAAAAAATCTGAAAGAATTTCGCCCTGTGGCGGCTTGAGTTCGGCGAGGGACCGGCGCAACCGCTCGGCCAGTTCTTTTTGTTCCAATTTGGCAAATGGCGAGGTTTCTGACACCGGGTCGTTTGTGTGGCCAGCTTCATCCATCGGCGCATCAAGTGATTCTGTTTTGCCAGCGCCGCGTTTTTTGGCGAAACGCTCCCGTAATAGGCTTACCGCCCGGTGATGCGAAATGCTCGCTGCCAACGGCTTCAATTCTTCCACCGATTTGACCGTGCGCACCTTGTCCACCAATTCTTCCAACGATTCAATGGCCACGTCCTCGATTTCATCCGGCAGAAATGGCTGGAGTTTCAATTGCGCCACCGCGAACACCGTTGGCCATAACCAGTCAAAGGCCGCATCCCAGGCGGTTTCGTCTCCCAGTTGCAACGCGTGCAGGTCTGACGGATTCACAGGGGGAATCATGCCGGAGAACGACCAGCAAGCCAAGTCTTCCAATGGGAAGTCCGCAGTCAAAAATAGTTGTAAGAAAGCTCTCTTGGTTTGCGATTTTATGGGTGAAGGCGATTCGATAAACGGACTGCCACAAAACAACAAAAATCAAAATACCATGAAAATACTGACCAAACTCGCTCTCGCCGCCGTAATTCTCTGCTCCACCTTTGCCGTCAAAGCCCAATCAATATACGGCACCAGCCGCACCTACGGCAATACCACCTACCACAACTATTACAACACCGACGGCGGTTCGGCCTATGGCACAAGCCGGAATTACGGGAATACCACCTACCACAACCTCTACGATTCTGATGGCGGTTCACTTTCTGGCACGAGCCGGAGCTATGGCAATACCACCTACCAAAACTACTACAATTCCGATGGTAATTCGCTCTCGGGCACGAGCAGAAGTTACGGCAACACCACCTACCACAACTACTACGACTCCGACGGCGGCATGATCACCGGCACGACACGCACATACGGCAACACTTCTTACACAACGCTGAACGAATGGTGACTGACTTGAGCATTTGAATGGAGCATCGAGTGAATTCTTGATGCTCCATCAATTTTAACCGGCTTGGAGTTATTTTTGACCGAAACGAAAATCATTGGCATTATCAACCATGTGCGAACCCGGTTTCCAATCATCAGATCAATACGGAATTGGTTGTTTCAGTTGATCTGTATTTTTACGATGTCCTTCAACTTTCAGCCAGCTTCGGCAGCCGACACCGGTGCAGGGACATCGGCGGAACTTGCGGAGTTGCTCAAAGAGGCCAACGGACTGTGGCTGAAGGGCGACGCCACCAACGGAATTCCGAAGTATGAACAGTTGCTCGGCCAAATCGAAACGGCATACGGAAAAGATTCTCCAACGGCGGGTCTTGTTCTTTTTCGGATTGGATTTCTTTATTCCGGGCAAGGTAATTTTGAAAAGGCACTTCCGAATCTGGAGCGAAGCCTCAAACTCGTCAGCCCGTTGCCCGACGACGAACCGAATTTGGTGACGAAAGCAAATCTCTACTGGGGCTTGGGCATGAGTTACAAATCCGTCCTCAAGCCCGAGCAGGCAATTCGAGCTTTCAACCAGTCTCTCAAACTCAAAGAGAAACTGCTGGGCGCTGACGATCCGAGTCTGGTGGAAATCTTGATTGCCGTTGCAGACTTGCATATCGCTCAACAGCGGCCTTTGGAAGCAATTTCACTGCTTGAACGCGCTCTGGCAATTAGCGAGGGAAAAAATGGAACGGAGAGCGCGGAAACAGCGAAAGTGCTCGCATCGCTTGGAAACACCAAAGGTCAGGCTGGGCAATTCGAGCCTGCGCTTGCCTGCCTCAAGCGCAGTTTACAAATCCGTGAAAAAATACTTCCGCCGACAAATCCGGAAGTTGCCGCTGCATTGCACAATCTCGGCTCGCTATACGCACGACGCGGCGACTACCAGCAAGCAATTCCACTTCTTGAGCGCGGCGTGCAATTGCTGGAGAAAAGTTACATTCCTGATGATGCCCAATCAGCCTTTCAGTTTGCAGACGCATTGAACAACCTCGGCACAGCGCAAATCGAAGGTGGAGCTTACGACAAAGGTATCGCCGCGCTGCAACGGAGCCTGGCTGTAACGGAATCAGCGTTCGGAAGCGCATCAATCAATCTTGCAAGTATTTTGAATAACATTGCGACGACGTGTCACCGTCACGGTGACTATGAGCAAGCCCAGCAATTTTATGAACGGGCGTTGCGTATTCTTGATGGTGCGCCAGCCTACAAAAATCGCGAACGAGTTGAGGCGTTGAACAACCAGGCGCAAACATTTTTCGACATGGGCAACGAAGATGCTGCGTTAAGATTATTCAGCCAAAGCCAGAAGTTGGGCGAAGGCTCGCTTGGTCCGACTGAACTTCCTGTGGCATTTTCTTTGAACGGTCTTGCATTGATTAACCAACGGCGTGGAAACGTGACCGAGGCGTTAGACCTTTTTGAACGCTCACTAGCAATTCTCGAAAATAGACTCGGCTCGTCAAACCGAGCCGTCGCTGGCGTCCTGAATAATATCGCTGCCCTACTTGAAAACACTGGCGATACGAATCGCGCATTGAGCACGCTCCAACAGGCGCTGGCTATACAGGAGAAAACTCTTCCTGAAATACATCCCGACATTGCTGTGACGCTTAACAATCTCGCTTCGTTTTCCGTCAAGCGTGGGAATTTGGCCGAAGCTCAGCGCCTGTTTCGGAAAAGCGTTGCGATTACCGATGCCGCAATCGGTCAAGACAACCCGGACAGTTGCGCACGTTTGGAAAACTTGGGAATTGCAGAATTCTTGAATGGAGACGCATCAAAAGGTCTTGGTGAATTTGTGGAATCTGCGCGACGGTGGCGACGTTACCTAGCCTCACAAACACTCTTTCAGCAGAGTCCGGGTGCAGCGCGGATTCAGGAAAAAGTCCAATCATCACGCGACTGGTTTCATTCATTGTGCGCAGTTACTCCGATCAGCTTCTCACAAACGGCGGCATTTTCGGGCGCAGAACAACTGGCGTTTAGCAAAGCTCTGCTGGAGGAAATCGAAATCGTGAGGGCGCGGCTGTCAGCAGATGGTCGGGTTCAGGTGCAAGCATTGCAGGAACAAGCGAATTCTCTTCGATTGCGGCTTGAAGCGATTACCTATGACGAAAGCACGGCATGGATACAGGAAAGAATGGACTGGCGAAATTCCGAACGCGACAGGCTCGAACACGATTTGAAATCAATCGAAGAAAGAATTGTAGCGGCGAGCAAACTGGTAGCGCTGACCATCCGTGAGAGCGATTTGTCATTGACTCAAATTGCCCTCAACCTGCCTTCAGATTCAGTCTTGGTTGATTTCATCCAGTATCGGCGAACGGATTTCACCGCTGGAAACAATCAATGGAAGGAGCAACGCTACGCCGCATACCTGACTTTTCCCCTGACGCGCAATTCCACCAACGTCGTCGTCGAGCGCGTGGATTTGGGCGAAGCCGACCCCATCAATGACGCAGTGGAGTTGGTCTGCAAACGGATAGCTGCCGGGCAGTTTTCCGCCAAAGAGTTGCCGCCGGCATTGCAGAAGTTAAGCCAGTTGGTCTATGCCCCGCTCGCCCGGCATCTGACAAATGTTTCGCACCTGATCATCTGTCCGGACGGACAATTAAGTCGTCTGCCGTTTGAGATGCTTTCGTCTTCGCCGGGCTACGACGCGACAAGGCCCGTGGGAAACAAATTCCTGATTGAAGAAAAAACCATCAGCTACGTCACCAGTGGACGGGAGGTCGTTCGCATCGCGAGTCCAAAGTCCAGTGTCCACAGTTCAAAGTCGCTCGTCATGGGCAACCCGGATTTTGATTTCAAGTTGCCCGGTAGCAGCCGAGGTAACGAGGCTCTAAAATCAAGCTCTCAACCGGAAAGTCAAAGCCTCCTCACGTCGGCTGCTACGAGATCGTTAAGCCGTGATTATCGCGGCTTAAAATTTGATCCGCTCCCGGGTTCAGGCGCGGAAGCAACGAACGTCGCCGGGCTGCTTGGAGCAGATGCGACTCTGCGTTTGGGCGCGGACGCGCGCGAAGCAGAATTAAAAGCTGTCGTTTCTCCGCGCGTGCTGCATCTGGCCACGCATGGATTCTATCTCCCGGATCAGGAATTCAAGCAGACAAATGGATTGAACAACTCATTGTCAGACTTTACGGCTCGACGGAGGGCATGTGCTCAGCGGAT
>PLQC01000001.1 GCA_003159675.1 Limisphaerales bacterium | reverse complement strand
TTTGCCGGGACCGACCCCTTCCCGGCTGCCAACACGGCCAACGAAATCAAAAGATATGCGAACGAAATCTTCCGCCTCGTGAGAAGCAAACAATGAAGCCAACAATCGCAGCCAAATCAACGACAATGACTGGGCCGAACAGCATAAAATACACACTCCAAAAGAGAGTAATCCCCATCGGCACCAGTAGATACGCCGGTAAGAATAAAGCCACAGTCAGCCAAGTGAGAATCCGCACCGATGTGACAGCCCGGCTGCTCTTGGGCTTCGCAATCATGTCTGCTGGGGTGCTCATGGAGCCTAACCTCCAGCTGAGCCACCGCCGACTCGTGGCGTGAACCGCGAAGCGGAACTGAGAGCGCCATCCCGCGTTGCCTGCAGCGATTTAGCCGTCATATTCGTGTGAGGAGGAGAATGCCGACTGAAAAGGCGAACGGGCCAAAAAGCGCGAGTAGGTGGCAAGCGACGCGCATGGGCAAGGACAGGTGGGCGAGCGTGAATCGATGGCGTTCGGCTGCCAGAATGATAACGGCATTAGTGACCAGAGACAAAGTAAAGACGGGAAACGGAAACGGCAGGCGAGCGGTCCTGGCGAAGCCGAAAGGCCACAAATACACCAGATCGTGAAGGAATCCATTCAGTGCAAAGGTGACGATCAGGCACAGTGGTCGTGGCGCAAACCGTCGCAACGGGGCAAAACAGAAGTACGCCAGAAAGTAGCCAAGGAAGGGATTCCAGTACCGCCAGAAGCTAGTGAAGTCTGAGGCTCCAAACGCCCGAGAGAACATATGCCCAAGGCACTGTCGGGGTGATCCTGGACCAAGCCGAGCATACAAATATCTGGCAAATGAAGGTCGCGAGGTATGCATGACGGCTAACGTCCAGGCGCCCGTATCAGTGGCACCAGCCAGCACCAACCTCAAGGACGAAACTACGGTGCTCGTAGGGGTTGCCTGCAGCGATTTAGGCATCATATTTGGAATCTTCTCAAGACAACAAGCGCCGAAGTTCTAGCAGGTTCCCAATGGAAATCAGCCACGCGGAAGCAGCGCAGCCGAGCGCGGAATACACAACCCGCGTAAAGACGGTGCCGATGTGCGCGTGTGCCGGAACCAGCAGCAGCGTCAGGATGGAGACAATGCAAAACAACAACCCCAGTGTCGTGTAACGGGGAACTCCGAAAAGTTTTGCCAGTGGTATAAAATGAATTCCGACGATGATGAGGTCCAGCGGCACAATCCACGACAGATGACTCATGAAATAGCACGCGATGCTCACCAGTGCGACTGCCACACCCTCAAGAACGACGATCAGGGCAAACTGCCGGCCAATCCGTCGGTCTCCTGTAGAACGCGGCTCGCTCGGCAGCTTCACGGCCACCACAATCTGGCGGACACTCACGGCCAGAAGCGTTCCTGCGATGACCAACACCGCGATAAGCGTCAGCAGGGCATTGGTTGTTCGGGCAGTTGCAAAAATGGAAAAGCCAGCGCCTGCGGCAGTCAACCAGGATGTCCCGATTGATAATCCCAGAATATAAGGTTTTGTTTTTTGTGTTTGAACCACTGCTTTCATAAAACTCTCGAATGATGCCTACGTCCAAGGTCAGGCACCCCGCACCCATACCACATATTCGCCCACGATCTCAAGGGCCAAACTGCGGCGTTCGTAGGGGTTGCCTGCACCGTCTTGAAGCCTTCATGCTCTTGTACGAGTCTATCGTCAATCAGCACTCGGTACATTTGCTTGCGGTAACCTGCTAGAAGAAGCTTACGCTCCTTCTCGATGACCACTTTGTGCGGCTCTGTATCACCAACTGGGAACTCGTACTTCTTGACCGTCTTCAGTGATAGAATCCGGAAGTCTCTGATGACGGGTTTCTCATCCACCGTAATCTTAAGGTTCCCCCACATCTGATTAAAATGGAATGAGACCCTATGCTTTTCCCTTTCGCCGACTTCAAATGTGAAATGCATAAATGTTCTCGCTTCTAACGTTCAGAGCTCAGGCACGCGGGACCAAATGACGTGAACCGCGAAGCGGAACTGGACTGGCCATCCCGCGTTGCCTGCAGCGATTTGTTGAACGAAGCCGCTGCGCGGCGGAGGGAATACGTTGGGTTGCCGCGCTGGGACTTTTCCTGTATAAAGCCTCGCATGATACGGGGATCGATTTTGCCAGAATTATTGGTTGCAATCGGAACCGACATCAAATACAATCCGCATATTTATTGGAGGGGTTTAAGGGGATTTCTTTAGTTTTCACGCTCGCTGACACGGCTTCGTTCAACCGGGGAATGCAGACAACCTAGAGTGAGCGGAGTAATGCGTCTGATCCCAATCCTCACCTCCTGCCGCTTCACTCCAGGTTATCTACATTCCTTCAGTTGTTAGGCAGCATCATTTCTCATCATTCTTGGAAGCTCGACCTGTGCGAATAACCATAACCAGTGACGCTATGAGTCCAAGAAAAAAACCAGCGGGACCTGTAATAAATATACCGAATAACGGCGCTTGCGGAGAGTCTGGATAATCGTGCAAACACCACGCAATGCCACCGACGAACCCGATAACTCCCCCCAGCACCGAAAGTGCGACTACCATGAAGATCGGATGGCGTCTAGCAAATTGAGGTGTGCTTGCGGTCGGTGACGAAGTGCAGGACGTCAACGGATGCTGGTCGAGGGAGCAAACTGTCGCCTCATCTGGATGATCTTTTCCGCAGTATGTGCATCGCTTCATGCGCGTGATGATGCCTAACGTCCCGGCTCAGGCACGCCGGGCCAATGGTGTTCGACTGTCAACTGAAGCGTCCACCCGGCGTTGCCTGCAGCCGGTTTTGGTTAGGCCACGCGCATCTCATGCTTTGGGTCGGTGTGTGAAAGTAAAGCCGAGCTTCTTCTCCAATTCATGCACTTTGGATACAATAGAAACCGACTCCTGTATGCCAACAACCGTGCCACAGCGCGCACAGCAAACGGCACCGACCTCAACGTTTGAACCAGTCGGCTTGATTGGAATGGATGCGAACTCAGTGCCCTCGCATTTTGGGCATTTTGGAGTGACTGATGTCATAAATACAATCTGGCCTACCGTCCAGAGCTCAGGCGCGCGGGACCAAATGACGTGAACCGCGAAGCGGAACTGGANNCATCCCGCGTTGCCTGCAGCGAATTGTTCGGCTTCATCATTATGTTCGCAACGGATCGACTATTCGACGTCCGGGGCGGTCCGCTGAAGACGCTTGAGATCCGAAAGTTCCAGTGGGTCTTGGATACGACCGCCGTTGAAATAACAGGCGCTGGGTGCGGGACCCTTCCATTTCCAGTATTCCGCATGGTTGTCGGCAAAGAGCAACACCGCGCCATTCTGATGACGCCGGGCCGGGATATTCAACCATTCGTCGAATTTCGACGAATAAAGAAAAACGCCGTCGTCAATGGACATGTCAGCCTCGTCAATGAACGTCAGGGTATTTGAAGGGTGCCGTATACGAGTGGATTTCGGCACAGGGTCAGCCCCGAAATTGGGCTTAAAATCTTCGCCATGCATGTAGTGGCTCAAAGAGATGCTGCGTAGCCTGGGCGTGGAGCTGCCAACGACGAAACTCCGGTCCGCCGGACAATGGTATACTTGGATTCCCCGCACATACGGGAACAGGGCCGCGCCGGTGATGGTCGCCGGGTCTGCATCAAAAGCGGCGTTGCCAGCCACCCAAGACGTGGTCGGACTGCGGCTGGAAGGGCCTCCAAAGTTTACTACGAGTTGGTCGTCTGCCTCGGAAGAATACATTTCCCAAGCTAGCCCAAGCTGTCTTTGATTGTTGAGGCAGGCGACTCGGTAGGCACGAGCTTTAGCGGTGGACAAGGCGGGCAGAAGCAAGGCTGCTAAGATCGCGATAATCGCGATGACCACCAACAGTTCAATCAAGGTAAAAGCATCTTTAGGATGCAAGTTCCGCAACCGCTGGCTGGGCGCATTCTGTTTCACAGGAATCTCGTCAATTTGACCAATTAGACCGGACAACGTTCATAGCGTGCCGAACGAATCAGGTCAGGCACCCCGTACCTGTGGCGCAAATCAGTCCACGATCTCAAGGACAAAACCACGGCGTTCATAGGGGTTGCCTGCACCGTCTTGTTGAACCCAGCCGCTGCG
>PLQC01000116.1 GCA_003159675.1 Limisphaerales bacterium | reverse complement strand
TTCTGCGAAAGTCGGGCTAGACATCGGGGGACACTTCCGTCGGGGCAGGCTCTTTACGAGAATAGGAAAATATCATCAGCAGCAGGCTTCCTGCCAAAGCAAACACGATCAGCGCGGCAACGGTGGCAAAATCAACCACGAAACCTGAAAATTTCCAGTTCGGAAGAATTTTAGCGAAGGGCGCCACCAGCGGTGCTGTGACCCGATAAAGCCAGGCGACGAACGGAGTGCCGGTATTAACCGTCAAGAACTTGAATATCAGTCTGAAAGTTAAAAGCAGTTCGATGATGCCCACCACAATGTTAATCAAAGCCCTTAGAATTCTAATCATAAAAATATTTTAATGCTGTTTTGCTTAAGCTGTTTTTTGGCTTGCTGTGTTGGTCTTGCCACTGGAGACACGCTACGCAGTCCGGCACCTCTTCGCTATGGGGTGAAACCCTACTGCGGTATTTTAAGCTTAATTTCAAAAGCACCAAGCCTGTGTCACGGGACGGTGGAGTAGAACGAAGGCGATCGCGCAGCAGGCGTTGCCTGTCTTGCACGGCTGTTCAGCTTGGATCGCGCCGAAGATGTTGTCGGCGCGGAACGGGAAGATGAAATCGTTGCGGACGTTGTTCAGCGCACAGGCTGAATCCTGAAATTCAGAGACCGGGAGTGGAAAAAGATTCGGCGGCGCGCACAGAGTGCTACGCCGCCTATGGAAGGCTGAATTAGAATGTCGGACGCGACTTG
Organism: Limisphaerales bacterium; assembly: GCA_003159675.1. Lineage (GTDB taxonomy): Bacteria > Verrucomicrobiota > Verrucomicrobiia > Limisphaerales > BOG-1460 > BOG-1460. The sequence continues at coordinate 2,209 of PLQC01000116.1, read as the reverse complement.
ACGTTTAACGCGGCCGGTTCAGTTCCAATAACCCCCGGTAAATCTATAGCCATTGCTTTGCGGCTGACAGACCGGCGCGACCCACACTGCATTGGAACGCGGCGGTATTTCCCAATGGTCCGAAGACTACGATTTCTTAATCGCGGTGATGAGCTTCAAATGCTCTTGCAAAACCGGAATGGATTTGTCTCCAAAGCTTTTGACATCGGCATCTTTCGTTTCGGCGGATTCGGCTTTGAATGCCTTGATCGCCTTTTTGTGGCTGTTAAACATTCCGGCAATGTAAGCTTTGTCAAATTACGATATTTGTTTGGGAAATTAAGGACTCAATTCATTATGGAACTACTGGTCATTGAATTAGTCACCGGGCATCCCAATCCTGCTTTACGGAATTCTTCACGTCGGCGTAGGAATTTTCGAAAGCGGTCTTCGCATCATTCCAATTGTCTTGCGTGGCATTTTTCACATCAGTCAATTTCTGATCGAGCGCGGCGCGTTTGTCATGCAGGCTGGCATCCGCGTTGCCAGAGAGGGCTTGAATCTTCTGATCCAGCGCATTCAAGTCCGCCTGAGCGCCGGTCACAAATGCATCTTTCTTGTCGTAAGTGTAATCTTCAGTTGCACCAAGTGATTCCTTGATATTGGTCCAGGCATTCGTAGCCGCATATTTTGTATTTGCCCAGGCATTGGTCGTTCCTTCCTTCACGTCCGCCAAGGCGTTGGTTGTGACCTCTTTCGTTTTTTCCCAGGCATTGGTGACACCATCTTTGATATTTTCAGTCGTTGACGTGACGTTGGTGTCGCCGGTCGTATTTTCATCTGCGGTATTTGGTTGTTTGCACCCGGTCGCCAGGATTGCACTGGCCAGTGCCGCAAGAATTATTGATTTGTTTTTCATAATGTGTCTTTCAGTTTTTTATTTTTTGCTTTTACTTTTTTGAGCCGCGAAATCCGCCCATGAAATAGATGACGAGGCAGATCAGCAAAATCAGGCCAAGCCCGCTGCCGCCGATGACGGGACCGCCAAAGTAAAATCCGCCGCCGCCGAACAGGAGAAGCAGGACAACCACGAGTAATAATATATTCATGGCTTTAAGATAACACGCCGCTGCCCGGTGCCTATGGGGTCTTTACCCCACAGAGAAGGTGAACCGTTCGCCATCTTCTTGAACATTCGCGCGATTAAAAAGTCAGGGACGTTAGATTTTACGCGATTGCAGGAACGCCACGAGGCATCCATTTCCGTCGGCGTGAGATTCCCGGCAAGGTTCCAATATGCGTGTTGCGTTTCTGGCCGGCGACGGAACCCATTACATGACGGCGCCACCCGCTTTCTCCTCAAGTGGCCCAGCTTGCAGGCCGTTCGCAAAAGCAATCCCGCCACCCTTAAATCCTTCTATTATCTCAACGGTTCTCGCAGCCAAACTCTCCTGGAACAACGCCTGGCCCTCCTGGACAAAGCCGTGCCCGTGACCGACCAATGCGCCGTCATCGACAGCTTCGTCTTGCGCGTCCAACTCATCGCCCGCCAACTCCAGCTCCTGCAACAGACCCTCGCCCACTTCGACAAACAGATCGCCCAGGCCTACGCCGAGCATGAGGATTACCCCATCTTCGCCAGCCTGCCGGGAGCCGGACCCACCCTCGGACCGCGCCTGCTGGGCACCATGGGTTCGCAGCGGGAGCGTTATCCTCAATCTGGCAACGTGCAGTGCTACACCGGCGTGGCGCCGGTCACCAAACGCAGCGGAGGCTCTTGTTACATTCATCGCCGCTATCTCTGCCCCAAATTCCACAAGCAAAGCTTCCACGAATACGCCAAGGAGAGCATCCTCTGGTGTCGCTGGGCCGCAGCTTACTACTTGCAGCAACGGACAAAGGGTTCTTCCCATCACACGGCCGTGCGCGCCCTGGCCTTCAAATGGCAACGCATCATCTGGCGCTGCTGGCAGGACCGCACCCCCTACAACGAGCAGATCTACGAGGCCTCGCTGCGTCGCAGAAACAGCCCCATCGTCAAGCTCTTCGACAAAGTCGACCTGGGCAAAAGCCCCTTCAAACACCCCCTCACAAAAAACTAAAAAAGCCCTTGACGGATTACCTCAGAGGTGAGCTCAGGCACGCGGGACCAAATGACGTGAACCGCGGAGCGGAACTGAGACGGCAATCCCGCGTTGCCTGCAGCGATTTGTTGAACCCAGCCGCTGCG
>PLQC01000112.1 GCA_003159675.1 Limisphaerales bacterium | reverse complement strand
AGCCGGGCACCTTGGTGAAAAAGTGCGAGACGGTGAAGCCGACCCAGGTATGCACGGGGTCAATGTCGTAGGTTTCGACGGCTGCCTGGGCGGACGCAAGCAAGCCGAGCGCAAGGCCGGCGAAGACCAGGGCGAGTATGGAACGTTTCATGGGAGTTTTCTTTCTGCGTTGGATTGAGTTTTCGGTTTCATACACATGAAGACTGCAACCAACGCGCAGCAACCTGATGTCGTTCACGACGCTTCTTTCAACGATGCCATATCAATGACGAAGCGGTATTTCACGTCGTTCTTCACAACGCGGTCGTAGGCTTCATTTATTTTCTGGATGGGGATGAGTTCGATGTCGGAAGTGATATTGTGCTTGCCGCAGAAGTCCAGCATCTCCTGAGTTTCTTTGATGCCGCCAATGAGGGAGCCACTGAAGTTGCGCCGGCCAAAGATGAGGCTGCCGACCTGAACAGAAAGCGGCTCGGCGGGCACGCCGACTTGCGTGAGGGTGCCGTCGCGTTTCAACAGAACGAGGTAGGCGTTGATGTCGTGTTGCGCGGCCACGGCGTCGAGAATGAAATGGAAACTGTTGATATGTTTTTTCATCTCGTCTTCGTTCTTGGAGTTGACGACTTCATCTGCGCCGAGCCGCAAGGCATCTTTGACTTTGTTCGGCGAGTGGGTGAAGACAACCACGTGCGCGCCAAAAGCCTTCGCCAATTTCACACCCATGTGCCCAAGTCCGCCGAGTCCCACGACGCCAACTTTCTGGCCTTTGGCAACTTTGTTGTGGCGCAATGGGGAATAAGTGGTGATGCCAGCGCAAAGAAGCGGGGCAGCCGCGGCGAGATTCAGATTCTTCGGGACATGCAGCACAAAGGCTTCATCCACGACGATGTTGTTGGAATATCCGCCGTAGGTCATGCCGCCGGTGTGTTTGTCCGGGGCGTTGTAGGTGAAGGTCGAGCCTTTTTCGCAGAATTGTTCGAGGTCGTCCTTGCAGTTTTCACAAATGCGGCAGGAATCCACCATGCAACCGACGCCGGCGATGTCGCCTTCCTTGAATTTCCTGACGAGCGCGCCGGTTTTCACGACGCGTCCGATGATTTCGTGACCGGGCACGCAAGGGTAGGTGGTGCCATGCCATTCGTTGCGGGCGATATGCACGTCCGTGTGACAAACGCCGCAATATAGAATCTGGATTTGCACATCGTGCGTCCCGGGATCGCGGCGTTGAAAGTTGAAGGGTGCGAGCGGTGTCGTTGCGCTTTGTGCTGCGTAAGAATTAGTTTTCATAGATTTGGTGAGTTGCGAGTCGAGAGCATGGGCAAGCCGCGATGGCACTGATGGTGTTGCAGGGTCATTGCTCCTGGAGCAGGTAGCGGCGTCAATGTGCCACACCGACCGAAGCCAATTGGTGCGCGCGACTTTGCTCAACGGCTTTCCCTGTCAGATTGACGAACACCGTGGATTCCAGTTTAATGCTTTGCAACATAAATCTGCCTTTCCTGTAATCTGCTATTTTTCTTTTGGGTCGCGCCCTTGCCGAATCTCGCGGCTTGCAGTTTTCGACATAAAAATAATCTGGTTTGGCAGATCAATGGCTGACGCCAGAAGCCGATTCATTTGAGACGGCCGCCGCATCCTCGCGGCCCTCCCGGCGAATCAATTCTGTCTGGCCGGCGCCCGAATCTTCTCTTGCCTTTCGGGCGAGCCGCTCGAAGCGCGCTTTGATTCGGTCCAGGTCTTTCTCGGACAATTCCTCGATGTCCAGCAGTGTGTTTTGCGCCGCCTTGGTGGCGCGGATCAGTTCATCGAGTTTTAACTGCACGGCTTCACTCTCCCGGTTCTGGGCGTTGCGAATGAGGAAGATCATCAGAAAAGTGATGATGTTGGCAACCGTGTTAATGACGAGCAGCCAGGTGTTGCCAAAGCGAAACAAGGGTCCGGTCAGCGCCCAGATCACAATGATGCCGATAGCGAGGCCGAAAGCCATGGGATGTCCGCTCGTCCGCACAACCGTCCGGGCAAAGTTCTGAAAGCCGCCCAGTAACCGAGCGCCCACAAGCCGTTCTAACTTTGGCATGCCGTTGTTTTTCATTTAGAGTGTTTGCCAAAATAAATTTCCGGATAAAAGCACAGAGCCTTTACAATACCAACGATGAAGCGGCATGAACGCCGCGCTCCGGAGCGCGGGCTTTAGCCCGCTTCAGCGTTCCTATTGCCTGAATGGAAATTATTTTCGAGAATCACTCTGGCACTCAAGACTTTCCTTTATCCTTTTTTGCGGCTTCTCGGCTGGCTTGGCGTGTTTGATCATGCTCTGCTCCGGCGATGCCTTCATCGACGAGCCGTTCATTATCGCTTCGCCCTTCGTCGTCCTCATCGGCACTGGGGGCCGCTGGCACTTTGTGTCCGGTTGAGCCGGGCACCGGGTCCCAGCGTTCGGATTCGGGCGCTGATTCAAGGGCCGCCTCGTTCGGGTCCGTGTCCGGTTCACCCGTCAATTCCCGTTTGGCCTGTTCCCAATCGGATTTCGACACGTCCTGCGCGGAACGGCCGTTGATGACCGCCAGTTCAACCGCGCGCTCCCGCACCATTTTACGGGTCACCGTGCCGAGACCGGCGGAATTCTCGGTCAAGGCACCTTCCTTCAGTGGATTTTTTTTCATGGGTTATAGATTACCGCACATGTGGAAACGTTTGTGAGTTATCGGAGATTTGGTGTTGTTTGGCGAAAAGCAAAAACGTATCACGCGGAGTTGCGGCGGAAGCTCGCCCGGTCGTCCGCTTCGAGCCAGTCGAACGTGGTGTTCGTCTCCGGATTCAGTCCGTGCCTGGAGCAGTTCTCAATGAATTTGGCGCGACGCTCCGGATTTTTCATCGGGCTGCCGGCTTCCATTTCATCCGACCAGGTTTTGATTTCAGCCGGCGTTTTCTTCGTGCCGTTCGCCTGCAACCAGGTGCCGACGTCTTCATAATTTTTCGAGGCTTGAACGGCGGCTTTGAATTGCTCGCCGTTGATGCCCTTGAAACTGAAGAGCATCTTGTCCAGCGCAGAATCGTAATGATATTCGCCCAGCGTTCCCGCCAGGCTGGCGCGGCATTTGTCAACGGCACGGCTGGCGATCGCGAATCCGGCGATGCGTTCGCGCGGGCTGTGCGGGGCTTCTTTGGTCAGGTCTCGGGCGACGATTGGGGTATTCATAATTTTGTTATTTTCCTGGTTTGGTCACAGCCACAGTGGGCCGTGATGCACTGGCCGGTTTTTGGTTTTGGTCCTGGAAGAAGTTAGGGTGTTTCATAAAGGGAAAATAGGCTGTGCAACGGTGCGCATACTATGGGGTGTTCACCCCAACTGGTCTCCATGGCTTCGAGCGTCCGCCAGGCCGGGAAGATAAGGTTTGATAGCGGCGTCAATCGACCTCGCCGGCCGAAGCCAGGTGGTGTGCGGAACCCTGCTCAACGGCTTCCTTGGTCAAATTCACGAACACCGTGGAGTCCGGATAACTGATCCGGTCCACCTTGCGCGTCGGTATCTGCACTTCCTTGCCGGAAAACCGGTGCCCGATTTTGATCACCAGTTGACGGATCGCCCAGCTTTGGGCGTCCATCATAAAATCACAGACGTGGCCGATCATTCCGTCGCTCGCCTGGAGGCCGTAGCCGCCCACGGCTTGCGTGCTTCGCAGATGCGCATCGGGCCGCTCGGGTTGTGGCCCCCTCGCAGTGGCTGGTTCGATCGGGAGAGGTTTTGCCGGCAGCTCCAAAATTGGAAAGCCGCTCATGCCCCACAACCCGTCACCCTGCCAGTAGTAGGGCCAGCCGTAATATCGGTGATACTCCTCTTCGAATTGTCGCGACACCGGCTTGTGCGACTCGATCGAAGGGCTGTCCTCAATCTGTTTCCGGGTCAGATTCACGCGCAGGACTTTTCCGGCCTGCTCGAGGCTTCCAAAGGCATGGGGAGAGATGAGCACCTGGCGCCCCGGCAACCAGGAACCCGTGTCCGCGACCACGTAACGAACCGCCCAGATCTGATCGTCAAAATAACAATCCTTCACATGGCCGATGTCGCCATCCGACGCTCCGAGTTTGATTCCGTATAATTGTTTTATGCTTTGAAACATGGAATAAGAATAATCCAAAAGCGTGCGGGTGCCATGGGGTGTTACCCTACCAGACATTCATGAATCCAGCCCTGGCGAGCAGGCTGGGATGATTAAAAAGAGACGCTGTCCCTCACGAAATGCTCCACCGTCAGAACTCGTCGTTAAGTTGACGCAATGAAGCGCAGCGCCTCACAAATCCATTTCCGCAGGGTGAACAAACCCAAACGATGCCGCCCGGCAAACTCTCGTGGCGACAAACCGGACCGCTCAAATCGACGCAGCCGGTCGGCTCGTTGCTCGGGAGTCGAATGCGGCCCCCGCTGCTGCGAAGCAAACGAATCTTTCATGCCCCCACTTTACCTGGCCCAAACACCCATCAGCTACATGCACCCTGGCTGACGCTTACAAAAATACCATCCCGCTGAAGATTGCGAGGCCCGGTAGCAAAGGTATTTGCCTTGCAGGACTGCGATTAATACAACCAGACGGAGCGCCAGAATTGCTGGGTGGATCCGGGAGGAACCGGGTTGGTCACATTGAGAGCGCCGCTCGTGAGCGTGTTGGTGGATACGGAAGTCCACGAGAGCAGGTCTGCAGACCTTTCAATCACATACGGAACACCATTTTGGCCTTGCAGTTGGAAGACAAACTGGCCTGCAGCGGCGGGCAAAACCGCCAACTGCGGTGCGGCAGGAGCTGCAAACGGCGAGAAGGAAAACAGCGTAAGCGAATAGGGAGGAAACGAGTAGGTAAAGTTCGTGCTTGCCGGGGAATAAGTCGTCAACGCAATGTCCTGCGCCTGAATCGGGGCGTTGGTTCGTGTGGCTTCATCCTGCGCGATGCCGTAGGAGCGCACAGTGGCCACCGGCCAGGGAACGAAATTGGTGACAACAATCTGTCCGTTCAAGGTTGAATCAGGTGACTTATTGATAACGAGGAGCGTCAAGCCGCCGCTGGAATTGCTGGCGGCGTAGGTCGAAAGGTATCTGGAGTCGCTCGAGGCATTGAGCACCGTGTCGCCTGCCCGGACAAAGTATTGCATGAGCTTCATGCTGTAGAAGGTCGGATAACGAATGGTTGTGCCGCCGAGCATGATTCCCATATCGCCCCAAGACCTCCAGCCATAGAGGGTTGGGTTGAAATCGCCGCCATCGGATGGGAAATCCTGGCCGTTCCGGAGGTCCCACCAAAGGAACGCGTTAAACTCCGTTTTCATGAGTTGGCTCATGCTGTCCGCTTGATAGAGTGCATTGACAATGCTTGTGGATTGCCGGCCCTGATTGCCCGAATCGCTGTTGTTTTCCGTGCAGACGAGTTCGATGCCGGGCACAGCACCTTGAAAGTAATCGTTGAGCTGTTGGCGCAAATCAGCCGCCTGGTTTGTCCATATGCCCGTTGACTGCAGCAAGAATGGGTCGCTGTCCGCCTGGTACTCCGGATAAAAGTGGTCCACGAGGAAATCCGGTTTGATGGCGAGACTCCTCAAATAAGTCAGCATGACCGGCGTCCAGCCGTAGTGGGTTATGTGGGTTCGGGGATTAGTCACCGGGTGCGAGAGGTTATTGACGTCACTGTCTTCGCCGGGGACGGCCACCGCGCCGATCTTGATGGTCGGATCGACGGCTTTCATTGCGTTGTAATAGTCCCGGAACCGCATGGCGTAGGTCCATGGATCATGAACCATATAAGGCGGGTTGGTATTGTTGTCCGCTTCCCACGAGCCATAGCATTCGTTGCCAATTTCCCAGTACTTGAAGGCGCAGTGATTGGTTACATTGCATAAGCGAACCCAGTCGGCGGCTTCATTCGACGTACCGGTGCCATAGTTCGCGATCATGAATACCTGGGCGTGAGCGTTGGTGGCGATGTGGATGAAATTGGTTGTGTAAGAGCCATAGCCGGAGTTCGGAGGCGCGTACTCGTGGTAGATATCGCCCCAGCTGCCGCCGGGCCAACGCAAGACCTGGGTGCCGAGTTCGGCCAAGGCGGATACGGTGCCGGAGCTGTCAAGATAGCCATCCCACGCTGCGGTATTCAGGCCGAACCAGCGGGCATCGGCCGTTCGGGCAACCTGTGTGGGGTCCAGATTGAGGTGTGCGGTCTTGGGCGAGGTTGTAACGGCGACAAAATCGACATCATCGACATAAAAAACCGGCTGAGGACCGCCGCTCGTGTCCTGAATCCAAAAGCCGCTGAGAGCCGAATTGCTGGTCACCCCCAGCACGGAGAGGGGAATGATGTACTGCTGCCAGGCGTTTTGAGCCAACGGCGCGAGCAGAACTCCGGCATTGAGCGGGGCATTATTGGCAACGGCTTGTACTCCCAACAATTGACCGCCGCTCCGCCCGCCGTTGATCCAAAACGACACTTGAGCATAGTCTCCCGGGTACAAGGTAGCTATCGTGCTTTGGAAGCGGAGCGCACCCCCGCTGGCAGTGATTGTGACGGCAATGGAGTTGCTCGCCGAATGGACCGGGGTTGTGTTTATGAGATTCCGGGTGGAGTTCCAGCTCCAATCCGCGAACCCATTGACGAGCGCATTTGTATAAACCCAAAGGTTCGCTGCCTGAGCATTGGCGTTGGTGGCGCCGAATAACACCATTGCACTCAGGGAAAGCCGGCACAGGTAATTTGCGATTCTCATGGCAGCATAGTTTTTAGCACTTCCCAACCTCGCTCGTCAATTCCAACTGTAGTTCCCAAATCCTCGCCTTAGCACACGGAGACAAAGAAATGCGGAGATCCCCCGGCGCGGTTTTCATTTCATCGTGCGACTGCTCAAAATCCGCGCCCTAACCGCTCAAGAGATTCTCAACCTTCTGGTCCATAGACGCTTCCGACATGCCGCATTCTATAGTGCGGGCTCTTCGAAGCTGTTGGATATCTGCTGGCTGACCGCCTCGCCGCCCCTAACGCCAACGCTTTGTCCTTCTCTGCCCGGTCTCGCGTCACGCCGTCAGCCTGTCTCGTCGCCGTCAACCCATCGGCGAGCGAAGAAAAAGCAGCCCATGGCAACCAGCGCTGAAATCGCAACGATCAGTATCGCTTGCGTGCCGGGGCGCTTCAGGGCGTCAAAAAGATCCGAGGTCACCAGGCCCATTTTGCCATAGAGAATTTCCATCTGCCGGGTTTCCGGCTTGGAATACCCTGCCAGCATCGGGTCGGCACTCGAATCCTGATTCCGAGTCCGAAGCCAATAAAGGATCCAGGCGCTTCCAATCCCAAGCAGCAGGACGATGACGCCCGCCGCCCTGAATTGGGCCCGGTGCTTCAATGACGAACTTGAAAGGGTCGTGTTGTCATGCAGGGCGTCGCTCATTTGGAAAAACCCGCACGGCCCTCACCACGCCGGGGTTTGCAGAAGTTCCTGAACCTGCCGCAGGCGCTCCTGTATCTGCTCCCCGACTGTCTGGACATCTTCCGCTGTCAATTCCAAGAGGGTCATCGCCTCCGGGTTGCTGGATGCCGGAAAGGGCGAAGGGGTCTCGCCGCCCGTCAGGGACGCAGCAGGCATGCCGACCAGTGCGGTGGCCACGGACTGCGCTTCGTTGAATCCCAACCGGGTCACTGCCTCAAACACATCCGATGCAGGTTCCGCACCGCGGAAAAAGGCGCTATTGCTCCGCCTCAACATCTCGACGGTCAGCGAGGGGTCGTAACTGATCAACTCGGCGAGACGGTCAACTTCCCGGTTGGGGTTGGCGAACAGGAGGAGAACTTGGGCGACCACCTTGGGTGCGGGCGCCAGGCGCTGCACACGATCAACGTATCTGTCAATTTTGTCCATGCGGTTTGGCACCATGAGAGCAAGGAGCGGCTATTCGACGTCCGGGCGGTTTCAAGCCATTCATGGTTTGCGCTTCCAATCGACTCTATCGTACACGCTTCGAGGGCATTCCATACGGCTTTTGGTCCAACGATCCTATACCGGACCGCAGCGACCGCGGCGAACCCGGCAATACAACGATGACAAATGGGTCTCACAACTCAATCGAAAACTCAAAGGGCAGCAACCGTCTGCTTTGGGTCCACGCGGCTGAATCGGGCCGGAAGCCGGGGCTTGACCGCGCGGCAACGTCGAATTTGGGGCTGGCTTCCGCCGGCGGTTTGTTGTTGTTTTGCGTCATGCGGTCGTTGGCTTTTGGTTGTTCATTTCCTTCACCACCGAGCTTGCCTGCCCGGCGGCCGGGCCGCCAGGCGCCCACTCAACAGGTCAAGCGACATTTCCCGAATCCAGGATGAATCACCGGATCGTTGCCGTCCTGACATGGCTTGCGCTTTTGACTCTGTGGCTGCCCCTCCACGCAGCGGAAGTCACCGTGTTTGCGGCCGCGAGCCTCACCGAATCGCTCAATGAAATCGCCGCCGCTTACGAAACGCAGTCCACCGACAGAATCACTTTTAACTTTGGCGCATCGAGCACGCTGGCCCGGCAGATCGAGGAAGGCGCGCCCGCCGATATTTTCTTCTCCGCCGACGAAGCCAAGATGGACCGGCTGGAGGGGAAGGGGCTGATTCTCAAGGAAACTCGCAAGAGCTTCCTGTCAAATTCATTGGTGATCGTCGTCGCCGCCGACGGAGGCGCGATGATCGAGAGTCCCAAAGACCTCGTCACGGACAAGGTGAAACGGCTCGCGCTTGCCGAACCGAACTCTGTCCCCGCCGGCATTTACGCAAGGGAATATCTCGAGAAACAGCACCTCTGGTCCGCCGTCGAAGCGAAGGTGGTTCCGACGGAAAACGTCCGCGGCGCGCTCGCCGCCGTGGAGGCGGGCAACGTGGAGGCGGGGATTGTTTACAAAACCGACGCGGCCATTTCCAGGAAGGTTAAAGTCGCCTGCCAGATCCCGGCCAGGGACACCCCGGACATCCGTTATCCGGCGGCGGTTGTGAGGGGATCGAAGCGACTCGAGGCGGCAAAGGCATTTCTTGAGTATCTCGCGACCGAAGAAGCCGGAAAGGTCTTTGAGCGGCACGGTTTTGTCGTCCGCAAGCCGGGTTCGCCCCCATGACCGCCCAGGAGTGGCAGATCGTCTGGTTCACGGCGTGGGTGGCGGCCCTCAGCAGCCTGGCCATTCTGCCGGTGGGGTTGCCCGCGGCCTGGCTTCTGGCGCGCCGTGACTGGCCGGGCAAATCGCTCGTCGAGACCCTGATTTCCCTGCCGCTGGTCCTGCCGCCCGTGGCGACCGGCTTGATCCTGCTGAAACTGTTCGGGCGCCGAGGCGCGATTGGCGGCTTCCTGCACGACCGGTTGGACCTGGACGTGGTGTTCACGTGGCGCGGGGTGTTGCTGGCGTTGAGCGTGATGTCGCTGCCGTTGCTGGTGCGCTCGGCACGGGTCGCGTTCGAGGAAGTGGATCCGCGGTTGGAGCAGATCGCCCGCACTCTCGGCGCGGGAAACCTTCGCGTGTTTTGCACGATCACACTCCCACTGGCTTCGCGCGGCATCGTCGGCGGGATGATTCTCGCCTTTGCGCGGGCTCTGGGCGAGTTCGGAGCGACCATCATGGTCGCGGGCAACATTCCGGGCAAGACCTCGACGCTCTCGCTCGCCATTTATCAAAACGTGCAGCTTGGACAGGATGCGCACGCTTTTCGATTGTTGGGCGTATCGGTGGCGCTGGCATTTATGGCGGTGTGGGGCAGTGAACTCCTGCTGCGCAAGGCGCGCCGGAAGCCATGAGCCTTCTGCTGCGCCACATCCGGCTTTCACTGGGCGGATTTTCCCTCGAAATGGACGCCGAGTTCCACGGCCGCATCACGGCAGTTTTCGGCCCGTCCGGCGCAGGCAAGACATCGCTGCTGGATCTCGTGGCGGGACTGCGTCGCGCGCAGTCCGCTTTCATTCAACTCGGCGACCAGGTCCTGACCGACACGGTGCAAGGCGTGTCCGTGGCCACCCGGCATCGCGGCATCGGCTATGTGCCACAGGACCTGGCGTTGTTCCCGCATCTGTCCGTGCGTGAAAATCTCCGCTATGGGTGCAAATCCGGCGGCGCCACAAGCCCCCTGTTTGGCTTCGAGCGCATCCTCGAAATCCTGGAAATCCAGCCGCTTCTCCCGCGCGGCGTCACGGAACTCTCGGGTGGCGAAAAGCAGCGCGTGGCCCTTGCGCGCGCGTTGCTCGCGTCACCCCGCCTGCTTCTGCTGGACGAACCGCTGTCCAGCCTCGACTTGAACTTGAGAAGGCGCATCCTTCCGTACCTGGCACGCATCCGCGACGAGTTTCACCTGCCGATGCTTTACGTCACACACGACCGCTTCGAGACTCTCGCCCTGGCCGATGAAATGGTTGTTTTGATCGATGGCAGGGTGGCTCAAACCGGCACCGTGCAGGAGGTGTTCAGCCGCCCGGCCAACCTCGCGGTCGCGGGCCTCTTCACGGTCGAAACCGTCCAGCCGGGTCGCATCGTGAAAACCGCCGATGACCTTGTGACCGTGGCGGTCGGCTCGGCCCTGCTGACCGCCGTGGAGGGAAATCTTCCCGCGAACACCCGTGAGGTTTACGTTTGCATCCGCGCCGAGGATGTCATCCTGCTGAAAGGGGGCGACAGTCCGAGCAGCGCGCGCAATCATCTGGCCGCGACCGTCCGGTCCGTGACCCGCGAAGGCCCGTTCCTGAGGGTCGAAGTAAGCTGTGGTTTCACACTCACGGTGTTGTTGACGAGGCAGGCCGGCGAGGAATTGGCGCTTGAAACCGGCGACCGCGTTGTGGCGCTGGTGAAGGCGCCGCAGATTCACCTGATTCCACGTTCGGCGTGAACCGCTTTGCCATCCGGCTCGGCGGTGCTATTTCTTGCCATCCGATTTTTCGACGCGCGGGAGAATCGTGAGGAGGAAAAGAAGGATCAGGGCCAGTATCGAAACCCCAATACCGCCGCCCATTGTCTGTAGCCCATGTTCGAAATGCGCGAAAATCATTTTCATAGCGTTCAATCACCACTGCCGTCTCATCCCTCATTGGACGCAGCGCGCGCCAAAATGTTCACCCAACCGCCGCCTTTTTCCGAAGGCACCGCATGCGATGCGCCTGAAGAAGTCTGGATTGAAAAGTGGACACATTTTGTCCATCTTTCCGGACATGAAGTTCCAACACGCATTTGCAGGGTTGCTCATCGGCGTGGCCGCCGTTGCCGGTTGCAGCAAACCGCAGCACGCGGCGGAGCCGGGCATCGATTTTTCCCAACCCACGCAAGCGCAACCGAGACTGGCCACCATTCAGCTCTGGCTTGGGCCGGAGCGCATGACGGTCGAGATGGCGCTGACGGAGAATCAGGAACGCACCGGCATGATGTTTCGCACCCACGTCGCGGAGAACGAAGGGATGATTTTCGTGTTCCCAACCCAACGGGCGTCCTTCTGGATGAAGAATTGTCCGCTGCCGTTGTCCGTCGCCTACATCGACCCGGACGGTGTCATCCAGGAAATTCACGACCTGCAGCCGCAGGATACCAACACCGTCTTTTCCGCCGCGGCCAACATCCACTTCGCGCTGGAAACCGCCCAAGGCTGGTTCCAGCGCCATCATATTCACGAGGGGATGACCGTGCGCACGGAACGCGGTACGCTGATCGACACGTTCAGCCGGAGGCCTTAGGGTATCGCGGCGATGAAAGTCGCGTTGGCACAACTGAACAGCACGGTGGGCGATTTCGCCGGCAATGAAGCCGCGATTCTCGCCGCCTACCGTCGCGGCACCGCGGCGGGGGCCGCCATCGTTGTCTGCCCCGAGTTGTGCGTCACAGGCTACCCTCCGCGCGATCTGCTGCTGAAGCGGCCCTTTGTCGCCCGGAACATCGAGGTGCTGAACCGGCTGGCGGCGGCGACCGGCGAAACCGCCCTGGTCGCCGGGTTCGTGGGCGAAAACAAGACCCGTCCGGGCCGCGGAGTGACCAATTCCGTCGCGCTGTTGCAGCACGGCAGGATCGCGGCCACGCGAGCAAAGTCTCTCCTGCCCACCTATGATGTGTTCGACGAGGACCGTTACTTTGAGGCGGCGACGGAAAACGCCCCGGTGGATTTCAATGGCGAAAGAATCGGGCTGACGATCTGCGAAGACATCTGGAACGACGACGATTTCTGGCCGGAACGGCGGTATCAGCACAATCCGCCCGTGGAACTGGCGGAAGCCGGGGCGCAAATCATCTTCAACAGCTCCGCGTCTCCATGGCACCTGGGGAAGAACAAGACCCGCCATGAGATGTTGCGCAGCCTCGCGCTTAAAACGGGCCGACCGGTCGTGTTCTGCAACCAGGTGGGCGGAAACGACGAACTGGTCTTCGACGGGTGCAGCCTGGCGTTCAACGCAGCCGGCCACCTGATCGCGCAGGGAAATCACTTCGCCGAGGACTTCCTGGTCGTGGACACGGATTCCCCGGCCGGCGTGGACCCGGTGGAATTGCGTCCCGAGGAGGCGGTTTACCGCGCGCTGGTGCTGGGCCTCCACGACTATTTTCACAAGTGCGGCTTCGATCGTGCCGTGCTGGGACTCAGCGGCGGGATTGATTCCGCCGTCACGGCCTGCCTGGCGGTCGCCGCGCTGGGCAAGGACAACGTGCGCGGCATCTCGCTGCCATCCCCATTCTCCTCGCAACACAGCCTGGACGACGCCCGCGCATTGGCGGAGCGCCTGGGAATCCGGTATGACGTCATCCCGATCCGGAAGGCGTTCGAGACGCTCAAGGCGGAGCTCGAGCCGGTTTTCGACGGCCGACCGGAGGACACAACCGAGGAAAATCTCCAGGCCCGCCTGCGCGGGGTGATTCTGATGGCGCTGTCGAACAAATGTGGATCGTTGCTGTTGACGACGGGCAACAAGAGTGAGCTGGCAGTCGGCTACTGCACGCTTTACGGCGACATGTGCGGCGGGTTGGCGGTCATCAGCGACGTGCCGAAGACCCTGATTTATCGCCTCGCAACATGGATCAACCGGGAAAAGGAAATCATTCCGGCATCGTCCCTCACCAAACCGCCATCGGCGGAACTGCGTCCCAACCAGACCGACCAGGATTCACTGCCGCCCTATGACGCGCTCGACGCGATTCTGGATCTCTATGTCGTGAACGGAAAATCCGCGGCCGAGATTGTCGCCGCCGGGCATGATGAGGCGACGGTGCGAAAGGTGATCCGGCTGATCGACCTGAACGAATACAAGCGGCGCCAGGCCGCGCCGGGGTTGAAAGTCACGACCAAAGCGTTTGGAGTCGGGCGCAGGATGCCGATTGCCCAGAGGTATCGCGAGGGGTGAACAATCCGTCGTATTCCGGGTGGAACAGCCAACTTGGCTGTGCTCGGCGGCAACTTGCCGCCGAGATCCGGGCTCCAGGGTCACCCAACGGCATGATGTGACGCAACAGGCCGGCTGCTGGCGGGCGGGTCGCCCGCCAGAACGGGCCAGTGCCCCGTTCCGCCCAATCCTTCAAATGAATCCTTCCGGCTGAGATTGACTCCGGAGTTTGTATCCTGTTGGAACGCCGTGGGCAGCCGGAAAGAAACCCGATCTCCCTTTGGGTTTCAGTCAAAAGTGCTCGCGGACTCAAACGGTTTTTGACTAGCTTGGATGCGATGACACACGCCAAATCCGACCAATTGTTCGCCGAGGCTTTGAAGTACATTCCTGGCGGCGTGAACTCGCCGGTGCGCGCGTTCCGCGCCGTTGGCGGCCAGCCCTTTTTCGTCAACAAAGCCAAGGGGTCGCGGGTTTGGGACGTGGACGGCAACGAATACATCGATTACGTCTTGACCTGGGGGCCGGCCATTCTCGGACACGCGCATCCGAAGATCATTGCCGCGGTCAAGGCGGCGGCGGAAGACGGGACGAGCTTCGGCATTCCGAATCCGCGTGAAGTCACCCTGGCCAGGATGATTTGCAAGCTTGTGCCCAGCGTCCAGAAGGTGCGGATGACCAGTTCCGGCACGGAAGCCTGCATGTCCGTGATCCGCCTCGCGCGCGGGTTTACCCGGCGCGACAAGATCGTCAAGTTCGACGGCTGTTATCACGGGCATGTGGATTCGTTGCTCGTGAAAGCCGGTTCCGGCGCGCTGACCTTTGGACATCCCGACAGCGCGGGTGTGCCGGCGGCCTTCACTCAGCACACCCTCGTCCTGCCATACAACGACATCGACGCGGTGAAGGCCGCGTTTGGCGCCAACAAAGACCAGATCGCCGGCGTCATCGTCGAACCGGTGCCGGGCAATGCCGGACTGTATCTGCCGAAGCCGGGCTATCTCGAATCGCTCCGCGGCGTCACCCGGGCGAACGGCGCGCTGCTCATCTTCGACGAAGTGATGACCGGATTTCGACTGGCGCGCGGGGGCGCGCAGGAGCGCTTCGGCATCACGCCGGATTTGAGCTGCTTCGGCAAGGTGATTGGCGGCGGCCTGCCGGTCGGCGCGCTTGGCGGGCGGGCGGAGATCATGGATTATCTGGCGCCCGGCGGGCCGGTTTACCAGGCCGGCACCTTGAGCGGCAACCCGGTGGCGATGGCGGCGGGGATCGCGGCGTTGGAGGAACTCAGTGGCCGCGCTTGTGAAAGCGCGGATGGGAAAGTGCCGCCTTCTCACGAACGCAGCCAGGATAGTTACGCCCGCCTGGAGCAGCTTGGCTCCTTGCTCGAAGCCGGGATGCGCGACGCGGCGAGATCCGCCGGCGTGCCGGTGCAATTCAATCGTTGCGGCTCGATGTTCTGCGCGTATTTCACCGGTGACCCGGTCCACAACCTCGCCGACGCGATGAAGAGCGACCGCGACCGCTTCAAGAAGTACTTTCACGGGATGTTGAACGAGGGCATTTACCTCGCGCCGTCGCAGTTCGAAGCCGGCTTTATTTCTACCGCGCACAGCGAGGCGGACATAGAGAAAACCGTGAAGGCGGCGGCCAGGGTGATGAGAACACTGTAACGGCGTCGTCTTGCGAAAGGGTGCGATTGGAATGAGGGTCAGGAGCGCGGCTGTATGCGAAGNNGCGGCTGGTCCTCGGCGGACACAGCCGCGGTCCGGTGTGCGCGTTGACCCTCACCAATCGCACCCGTTGCAGAATCGGCGGTTGAAAACTCCGGCTTCTTTGCGTTTCATGGAGCTGATTTGAATATGCGCATTCTCGCCCTCGACCACGGAACCAAACGGATCGGCGTCGCCGTCAGCGACGAATTGAAGATAATCGCGCAGCCGCTGGAGTTTATTTTGGCGGAGCCGTTCGCGGACTTCCTGGTGCGCCTGAAGGAAATCATTCGGGAGAAGGAGGTGGAGTCCATCCTGGTTGGGCTGCCCCGGAACATGGACGGCAGTTATGGCCCGGCCGCGCTGAAGGTGCGGGAGTTCATCGCGGCGCTCCGGGACGCCGTGACGGTTCCGATTCAGACCTGGGACGAGCGGCTGACGTCGGCGCAGGCCCAGCGGTTCCTGATCCAGGGCGGCGTCCGGCGCGACAAGCGGAAGCAAAAGGTGGACAAAACCGCAGCGGCAATTTTGCTGCAAAGTTATCTGGATTCGTTAAATCATTGAAGCGTTCAACTGTTGAACCGTTTGAGGCACGAGCACATTTTGCGATGCAACGATTCAACGTTTTAGCGATTCAACGATTCCGCGCGTTAACGTGATCAAATTCAAATTGACGATCGCCTACGATGGCTCGGGTTATGAAGGCTGGCAGGTGCAGAAGACCGGCACGGGCGTTCAGGAAAAGGTCGAAGCCGCCCTCGCGAAACTGTTTCCCAGCAGGCCGCGCCTTCACAGTTCGAGCCGGACAGATACCGGCGTTCACGCGCTCGGCATGGCCGCCCATTTCGAGGTTCCGCGATCCGAGTGCGCGATGACGGCAACCAAGCTGGTGCTGGCGCTCAACGCGTGGCTGCCGGAAGACATCCGTGTGAGCTCCGCCACCAGGGTCCCCGCGACATTTCATGCGCGGTTCGGCGCCACAGGGAAGCAATACCGCTATTTTGTATGGAACCATCCGGCCATGAATCCGTTGATTCGCCATGCCGCCTGGCATGTGACCCGAAAACTCGATCTCGATGTCCTGCGCAGCGGCGCCAGGCTGTTTGTCGGCCGGCACGATTTCAAGTCCTTCGCCGGGAGCCGGGGTCACGAGAGAGATTCCACCGTGCGCAGGGTAACAAGATGCGATATCCGCCGTCGCGGCCGGTTGATCGAGTTTGTCATTGAAGGCGACGGTTTCCTGTACCGGATGTGCCGCAGCATCGTCGGGACGCTGGTCCAGGCCGGATTGGGCAAATTCCCGCCGGAAGACATCAAGGGGATGCTGGCGAAGAAAGACCGTCGCGTGGCAGGAATGACCGCGCCGGCGCAGGGGTTGGTGCTCTGGAAGGTGTTCTATGGAAGGCATAAAGCGGAATGAAGAATGCAGAATCTCAGAACGAGGCAGGAGCAATAAACGGGTGTTCCCACTTCTGGATTCTGCATTCATAATTCTTCATCCAGTCCATGCACGTCGTTCTTGTTGAGCCTGAAATCCCTCCCAACACAGGGAATGTGGCGCGGTTGTGCGCGGCCACCCGGAGCGTCCTGCACCTGATCGAACCGTTCGGGTTTGAACTCGATGACGCCCGGCTCAAGCGCGCGGGCATGGATTACTGGGAACACGTGGAATGGCACCGCTGGAAAAACTGGCCGGCCTTTCTTCAAACGTTGCCTGCCTCCGCGCGGCTGTGGTTCATCGAATCGAACGGACCGCGGCTTTACACGGAGGCGAGCTTTTCGCCGCAGGATTTTCTCGTGTTCGGACGCGAGACGGCGGGGTTGCCCGGGAAACTGCTGGAGGAATATCGCGATTCCTGGCTGCGCATCCCGATGTTCCATCCGGAGGCGCGATCGTTGAACCTGGCCAATTGCGCGGCCCTGGTCTTGTTCGAGGCGTTGCGGCAGCAGGGTTTTCCCGGAGAATCCCACTGACCCTATTGTGCTATGGATGCAGCCAATACATGTGTAGACACATTCCGTTCAAAATGGTTTAACAGTCGCCGCTCATGAGCACCCAATATCTCCGGAGGATCCTCGCAGCACTCTTGTTGCTTGGAATGTGTACCGCGCTGATCCCGACCTGCGTTGCCGCCGAAAGCCCGCCCGCCTTGGAACCGAGGGGGGTTCTGTCAGCGGCGGCGCCCGCCGCGCCGGCGACGTCACCCATCAGTTCCGGCGACAACGCGTGGCTGCTGGTCAGTTCGGCGCTGGTGCTGATGATGACCGCGCCGGGTTTGATCCTCTTTTACGGCGGGCTGGTGCGCCGCAAAAACGTCCTCTCGACGATGGGACAAAGCCTGATTCTGATGGCGATCGTATCGACGCTGTGGATGATTTACGGCTACAGCATGGCGTTCGGCAAGGGCAACGCGTTCTGCGGAAATCCGTTTCAATATTTTCTGCTCAAAGGAGTCGGCGCCGCGCCGAACAGCGATTACGCCGGAACAGTTCCGCAGCAGAGTTTCATGCTGTTTCAAATGATGTTCGCGATCATCACGCCCGCGTTGATCACCGGCGCCATCGCCGAGCGAATCCGATTCAGCGCATACGTACTGTTCACGGTGCTTTGGATGACGATGGTTTACTTCCCGTTGTGTCACATGGTGTGGGGGACCGGCGGATTGTTCAACTGGGCGTCGGGTGGACGTTATCCGGTTCTGGATTTTGCGGGCGGCACGGTGGTTCATGTCAGCTCGGGAGTGTCGGCCCTGGTTTTCGCGTTGGTGCTGGGCAGGCGCACGGGTTTCCCGCATGAGCCCATGCCGCCGCATAACGTGGTGTTGAGTCTCATCGGCGCCGGGCTGCTGTGGGTGGGATGGTTCGGATTCAATGCGGGCAGCGCCGGGAACGCCGGCGCCCTGGCCAGCAGCGCCTTTGCTGCCACGCACTTTGCCGCGGCCGCCGCGGCGCTGGGGTGGGCGGGAGCAGAATGGCTGTTGAAAGGCAAGCCGAGCGTTCTCGGGGTCGCTTCAGGCATGGTGGCTGGGCTCGCCACCATCACCCCCGCCTCCGGCTTCGTCACCGTTCCAGTCGCCTTCCTCATCGGCCTGACGGGCGGAGTGGTCTGCTATTTTGCCGTGACGCGGCTGAAGAGCCGCTTCCAGTACGATGATTCTCTGGACGTTTTCGGGGTGCACGCCGTGGGCAGCACCGTGGGGCTGCTGCTGCTCGGTGTCTTCGCCGACGCCTCGGTCAACGCGTCCATTGCCAACACCTTTCAATCCGGCGGCAAGGTGCTGTCGCTGGCAGGCAGCCCGGCGCAGTTGCTCAATCAATTTCGCGGTGTTTTGTTCACGGCGACGCTGGCGGCATCGGCCACCTTCCTTATCTTGAAGGTGGTGGACGCGCTGGTCGGCTTGCGCGTGTCGCCCGAAGAGGAAGATTCGGGGCTGGATTTGACGCAACACGGCGAAAGGGCATACAACGACTGAAAGAACCGCTCACATCCCCGCTTCCGCCTCACGGATCAACGCGAGCACTTCCGTTGCGCTTTCGGCCGCCAGCAAATCCTGCCGGACCTTTGGGTTGCGCAGCAGCCGGCTGATGCGGGCGAGCATCGCCAGATGTTGTGTCACCGTCGGTGCCACCAGCAGAAAAAACAGCCGCGCCGGGGCGCCGTCGATCGAGCCATAGGGAATGCCTTGGGCGTGGCGGCCGAACACGATGACGGGGCGATCCACCAGGCCGACGAGCGCGTTGCGGGCGTGGGGGAGGGCGACGCCGTCGCCGATGCCGGTGCTGTGGAGTTGTTCGCGTTCGTGCAAGGCGCGGAGCAACGTGGCGCGGGCCTCCGGGTCGTTGCGGATGGCCGGGACCTGGCGAACGAGTTCATCGAGGACCGCCTCGCGATCGGCGCCCTTCAAATCGAGATTGATTGTCGCGGGCGAGATCAACTCGCTGAGGGCGAGGGGGCCAGAAGTCTTCATGGCGCACGATCTTAAGGCCGCCGGCCCCGACGGGAAGAAAAAACTGGCAGCGAAAGCAGGGCTTCATCAAACCTGCATTGGCCTTTTGGAACGTGGAGAGCGCAGCCCGAAATGCTTGAGCATGGGGGATTGTGTCCTGTTGGCTTGCCCGTTTAAACCGGAACTGTTATCGTTGCTTATGACTGCGCGCCGGAAACTGGGAAATGTTATAGTGCAATGCGCGGTGGTTCTTTTCCTTGCCAATTGCTCTTGTGAGAGTCGTGCGGTGCCCAAGATCCTCATTACAAACCTTCCAGCATATGGTTCATCCGACAATCTCGCTGGAGTGGTGTTGTGTGCAGATCCTGCCGCCTTCCGGGTGGCCGTGTTCATTGATGTCCCGCCTTACGGTTGGTATTCCAAACCCACTTGCGCTCAAGCACTCACGCCGATTCAACCTGATGGGAGTTGGTCTGCCGACATTACCACCGGCGGGGCCGATACCAACGCCACCCGAATTGCGGCGTTGCTGGTCAGCACCAATTACAGCCAGCCCTGTGTGTTGGGTGAACCTTTTCTGCCAACCAATGTTTTTTCCGAGGCGATTGCCAGCGCCATTGTCACGCGCGAATATCCGAGCGTTCGCTGGATTAATGTTTCAGGTTACGACTGGTGGCTGAAGGCGAGTTCCGGCACCAATCAGCTTGGACCGGGACCGAATTATTTTTCGGACAGCACCAACAATGTTTGGACTGACGCACAAGGCTGGCTGCACATGCGCATCACCAACCGGTCAAATCAATGGCAATGTGCCGAAATTGTTTCCGCGCGGACGTTCGGCTACGGCAGCTATCGGTTCGAACTTGGTTCACGCGTGGACAACCTGAATACAAATATCGTCCTTGGCTTGTTTACCTGGAGTGACGACCCGGCCTACACTTACCGGGAAATAGATGTTGAATGCTCGCGCGGTTTTGCAGCGGACACCAACAATGCGCAATTTACGGTTCAACCGTATTATCTCAGCGGCCATTACGCGCGCTATCGCGTGCCGACCGGACTGATTGATTCGACGCATCTGTTCACCTGGCAAAGCAACTTAGTCACTTTTCAAAGTCAGGGCGGCAGTTATTCGCCAAATCCAAACCCGACAAACGTGATCAGCACATGGGTGTTTGCCAACGCGTCCGCTGTGCCGCAAACCGGCGACGAAAACGTGCATATTAATCTTTGGCTGCTTTTCGGTCACCCGCCGACGGATGGCAAAGAGGTGGAATTGGTCATTAAAAGTTTCCAGTTTGTGCCGCTCGGTTCGCCACAGCCGGCGTTGCTCACCAACCTCAGTGCGCCTCCGAACGGGCCAGTCCAATTCACCATCAATGGTGAACCGGATCGCCGTTACCAAGTACAGGCGTCCGCAAATTTGCTCGATTGGCAGGACCTCACGACCGTCCTTGCGACCAACAATCTCGTGCCATTTCAAGACGACAACCTGGCTGGTTTAAACCAGCGGTTCTTTCGGGCTGTGACGCTGCCTTGAAGAAGTCAGAAGCCCTCCAGTTGATTTGACCCGCTCGAAGGGAAAAATGCCGACGATTCACAAAGGTATTATTCGTTTTGCCGCACAGAAACGCAGCAGGCTCCGGTTGCTTGCCGGCGCTGTTTACGATATCGGCGTGTTCCCATCCTGCTCGGACGAGGGTTTTAGCATGTCAATTGTTGAAGCGATGTCGCGCGGCAAGCCGGTGATCGCAACTCACCTAGGAGGCATACCTGAAGGCGTTGGCAATGAGGGCTTGTGCGGCTGGCTATGTGCAAATTCCGCTGCGGAAGGTTTTGCCAGAGCAATTACGCTGACACGCGCGGCTGACTTGGAAAAGATGGGGCAAAACTCCCGCCGTCGCGCGGCAGGTTTTCGCTGGTCAGTGGAAGCAGCCCGCTTTCTTGAGTTTATTGAAGGCCCCGGGAACAGAATACTGGGTGACATTTAGCGATCCGATAGCCAGCAGCCACTAGACATAACAATGATTGCGGCGATTCCTTACGTTCATCCGGTGGGGTACCGTTGAATCAGTAGTGGCAGAGGGTGAATTCTTCGAGGAGGAATGCAGTGGCTGGCTTCCACAAATCGGAACTGAGACACTGGCTCTTGGTCAAATATCTTGCGAGATATCATTAAAAGCAGTAAACGAGCAGTGCATGTCCAAGCGGAAAAAGTGTCGAAACCGAAAATTGACGCAGCCGACTATTCAGGATAGTCGAGCCCCTGATACCGCTAGAGCGGACCTGCCCGTGACTCCAATAGTGGCTCCTAAGGATGGCGACTCCATTGAGGACACTGTTGGTGTGCCTCAGGGACATGGTGTCACTGTTGACCGGGTTTCGCGATGGGTACCCTCTTTAAAGGTTGTGCTGCAGTTCATTGTTGCGATCACTGCCACTGTGGCTCTGGTTGTTTCGATTAGGTCGAGCCGGACGGCAAGAGAATCATTAACATTGTCACAGCAGCAGGCCGACGCGAACCGACGGTATCATCAGGAGCACGTTAAACCTGATGTCCGGGCGGTTGTTCGGCACTCGTCCTCCCCAACGCAAAAGGATAACGCGATAGCGGCCGAGCTCGTCGTTTGGAATAATGGACCGATCAAGGCGGTATCATTGACTGGCGCTTATCGAGCATACATTTTGAACCCGACCAATTATCACGTCATTGCGAGCATGGGGATATCCGAGCCGTTAGTTGATTATTCATTCTCGCTACCTGAATTCAAACCCACAAACGAATATGTGAAGCAAATCCTGTCCGTAAGCTCGCCTGCGTTATTTGTAGTGAATCTTACATGTTATCGGGAAACGGACATGGAACGATATTCAACGGAAGATTACTTCCTCTTCGAGAATGGCGCGTTCTACGCCCGTGAGTCGTTCAAGAGTAAAACGAACTATAATTCTTTGATGGATAGTCTGTTATTCAAGATGAAATGCGAGGCACAGGCCGGAAGCAACAAATGGTCGGTTATTGACCCGCCGTTGAATGGGACCGTCGACGTTAATTTTAATGTCCTTAATGTCCCAGAAGCAGACTCGCCTGAATGGGCCCGGATAATCAGCAACTGGACTTCGAAGGTGGCCATAGATACCGACAATCCGGAAGTATATGTACATCGTGGCATTTCATTTCATTTGATGCATAGATTGGAGGAGGCTGCCTCTGACTATGAGCGAGCTATTAATCTCGGATCGACGAACTTCTATTGCTACTGCAATCTAGCCCTAAAACAAGCGAGTT
>PLQC01000085.1 GCA_003159675.1 Limisphaerales bacterium | reverse complement strand
CGATGGCGCAACAGGCCAGCCCCATCGGCATCGGCCATAACGAGTTCTTGCGAAACCAATTAATGGCCGCATCGAGGCGCGTGTGAATCACGTCGCCTTCGATCTTTGAATCAAAACCGATTTCGGTGCGCGTCTGCATAAAGCCCAACGATGCCGGCCATCGGGTGGTTGCCCGAACGTAGTCGGCGTCAAAAACTCCGGCAAGTTGAATTTGTGATTTTTTTCACAAAGTCGGTTTTGGCGCCTCGCGGGTGCATCTGAATACTGCTCTGGGCACGCCGCTTTCAGGGGCTGTGTCTAAAAATGGGTGGAACGGGCGACNNGCACATTGGCCTGAATTTCAACTGGAACGCCCTTTTCCATTCCGTCCGGCGGGTCGCCGGACGGGACGGGCCAGTGGCCCGTACTACCCATTCCAGTTCTACCTATTCCAGTTTTTCACACAGCCTTTAGACACCGCGCTCCAGCCGGTTTGCGATCCGGGACTGATGCGCCCCACTCCCCTGCGATGCCGTATTTTGGTCTTGCATTCGGCCGGTCCTGGCTTATTTTTGCTGCCGCCTGAGCTCCGCGTGTGCGGAAGTTCATTGAGGCTGAGAAATAGAAGTTAACGTATAACCTAACCCTCAACCCTCCGTTGCCACTGCAACGTTCGGTCGCGTTAGGCAATGGAGCCCGGAAAGCCCCGCGCCCACCCCGTCTCCTCCAGTCCAAGTCCGTCACCGTGTTATGCTGACCATGGAAGAAGCCCTGAAGCAAAGCAACACCCGCTTTGCCGCAGGCGAAATCGTCAAAGGCACCATCATCGAAGTCCGCCCCAAGGAAGTCCTCGTGGACATCGGCTATAAAAGCGAAGGCGTCATCGCCGGCGTGGAATTTGAAGACATCAAAGCCGTGAAAGTCGGCGACATCATCGATGTCCTGATTGAAAAGCTCGAGGACAAGGAGGGCATGGTCGTGCTCTCCCGGGAGAAGGCTGAGTTCAAGAAAAACTGGGAGCGCATCCTCACCATCTGCAACGAAGGCGGCACCATCAACGGCAAAGTCAAAGCCGTGGTCAAGGGCGGCCTCCTCGTCAATATCGGCGTCGAAGCCTTTCTGCCGGCCTCCCAGATCGACATCACCACCCCGAAAAACCTCCAGCAATACGTCAACAACAGTTACGATTTCAAGGTCGTCAAGATCAACCAGGAACGCCAGAACATCGTCCTCTCGCGCCGCGAACTCATCGAGCAGGAACGCACCGAACGCCGCCAGAAACTCCTGTCCGAAATGACCCCGGGCGACATCCGCAAGGGCACGGTCAAGAACATCACCGACTTCGGCGCCTTCATCGACCTCAACGGAATCGACGGCCTGCTCCATATCACCGACATGAGCTGGGGCCGCATCGGCCACCCCTCCGAACTCCTCAAGGTCGGCCAGGATATCGACGTGGTCGTCCTCGACATCAACCGGGAGAAGGAACGCGTCAGCCTCGGCCTCAAGCAGAAGATGACCAACCCCTGGGACAAAATCGAAACAAAATACCCCATCGGCGCCAAGATCAAAGGCCGGGTCGTCAACCTCGTGCCCTACGGCGCCTTCGTCGAACTCGAACCCGGCGTCGAGGGCCTCATCCACGTTACCGAACTCTCCTGGACCAAACGCATCGCCAAACCGTCCGACGTCCTCAAGCAGGATCAGGAAATCGACGCGGTCGTGCTCGGCATCAACCGGGAAGAGCAAAAGATCTCCCTCGGCATCCGCCAGCTCGAAACCAACCCGTGGGACAAGGCCCAGGAAAAATATCCGGTCGGCACCCGGGTCAAAGGCAAGATTCGCAACCTCACCAGCTACGGCGCCTTCATCGAACTCGAGGAAGGCCTGGACGGCATGATCCACGTCTCCGATATCTCCTGGACGCGCAAAATCAACCATCCGTCCGAAGTCCTCAAGAAGGGCGACGAAGTCGAAGCCATCGTTCTCGAGGTGGACAAGGCCAACCAGCGCATCGCCGTCGGCATCAAACAGCTCGCGGAAGATCCCTGGACCGCCATCGACCAGCTCTACAAGGTCGGCGACCTGGTCACCGGCAACGTCACCAAGCTCGCCAGCTTCGGCGCCTTCATTGGGCTGAAGCACGACATCGACGGCCTGGTGCACATCTCGCAGATCAGCGAAGAGCGTGTCGATAAAATCAAGAACGTGCTCAAGGTCGGCCAGGAAGTCACCGCCCGCGTCATCAAGATCGACAAGTCCGACCGGCGCATCGGCCTGTCCATCAAGGCGGCAAACTATTCGCAGGAACAACTCAAGGCCGAACAGGCCGTCTTGGATGCGTTGAAACCGGGCGAAGACCTCGTCGCCCTGCAACACGCCTTCGACGCCGCCGACGAAGCCCGTCATCAGGACGATAAGCCGGAATAAACCGGAACGCGCAATCTGCGCCCGATGAGCATTCTGGCAGAACTGGACTGGCGGGGGCTGGTTGCGGATTGCACCGACCGCGTGGAATTGGCCAAAAGGACCGCCTCCGGCCCCATCACGCTTTACTGCGGATTCGATCCAACCGCCGACAGCCTGCATGTCGGGCATCTCGTGGGGCAGGTGATGCTGCGCCGCTTTCAACTGGCCGGCCATCATCCGATGCCGCTGGCGGGCGGCGCCACCGGCCAGATCGGCGATCCCAGCGGCAAAACCAGCGAACGGCAACTGCTCACGCGCGAGCAGATCACCCACAATGTCGGGTGCATCAAACGCCAGCTCGCGCGTATCCTGGATTTCGAGAGCAAATCCAATCCGGCCCGGCTCGTGGACAACGCGGCGTGGACGGCGCAGATCTCGTTCCTCGATTTCCTGCGCGACGTGGGGAAACATTTCTCGGTCAACGTCATGATGCAGAAGGAGAGCGTCCGCGCGCGCATGGAGGATCGCGAGGCCGGCATCAGTTATACCGAGTTCAGCTACATGCTCCTGCAGGCTTATGACTTTTGCCACCTGCGGAAGGAATTCAATTGCCAACTGCAGGTGGGCGGCAGCGATCAATGGGGCAACATCACCGCCGGCATCGATCTCATCCGCAAAAAGCTCGGCACGCCCGCGTACGGCCTGACGTTCCCGCTCCTCACCAAGGCCGACGGCACCAAGTTCGGCAAGACCGAGAGCGGCGCGGTCTGGCTCGATCCCCGCAAAACCAGCCCGTACCGTTTCTACCAGTTCTTCATCCAGGCGGACGACGGCAAAGTCATCGACTACCTCAAGATGCTCACGCTGCTGTCGCGCGAGGAGATCGACGCCCTCGAGAGCAGCCACCAGGCGAACCCCGGCGCGCGCGAGGCGCACAAGGACCTCGCCCGGGCCGCTACGACACTGGTTCACGGCGAAAGTGTCACCCTGGAGGCGATCCGCGCCAGCGAGATCCTGTTCGGCGGCCAGCTCGAAGGCGTTTCCGAAACCACCTTCAATGAAATCGTCGGCGAGGTCCCCACGAAGGAGATCGAACAGGCGAAGCTCGACGCACCCGGTTTGCCGCTCGTCGAATTGCTGCTTCACTCCGGTCTCTGCCCCTCAAAAGGCCAGGCCCGCAAAGACATTGAAGGGGGCGGCGTTTACGTGAACAACATCCGCGAGTCGAATTTCCAAAGGGCGATCGCCGCAAATGATTTTCTCTTCGGAAAGCACCTCCTGCTTCGCAAGGGGAAAAAGAATTACGTGGTCGTCACGGTGAAAGGGTAGAGGCTGAAGACCGCTGCACCCAGAAGTATAACCCTTTGTTTCGGTTCCCTTTCAATTCGCGTCGATTCGCGAAATTCGCGGATTCCAGAAAGAAAAGTTTGTCCGCGAATGACGCGAACGCGCGCGAATTCTTGGCGCGCGGCTCTGTGAGCCGCAGCGGGCTGGCCATCTCTGTGATGTGGAAAGCCCCCAATCCCAGCAAACTGGGAGCGCCTTGGGGCCATGAACCCTTGTAGCCGCCAAAAAAGGGGTCAGGGCTGAATAAATGCATTTTTCGTCTCGCTAGACGGAGCAAAGGAATTCAAAATGTGCAATTATTCAGCCATGACCCCATAGCAGGGGTCATAGCAGGGGTCGGTCCCACACTTTGACACATTTCTGTGGATCGTTGGACTGTAAGCGTCTGATGAACCATATCCTCGCCAGCCCGTTGTGCCTCCTTCACTTGCTCTGGCTGGAACAGGGATGGCTGGTTGACAACTCCGGCGGCTTGCTTTAAGGAGGTTCACCAACGAAAACATCACCGCCCATTGAATGAGCGCTTATCCCGAGGACACCAAGGATTGAGGTTATGAAAACCAGCGGAGAGGGCATGACTGTTCACGGGTCGGTGATTCTCGTGTTGTTTTTGGCGAGTTCACTTGTTGTGGGGGCTGATGACGACACGGTGACAGTGCCGGAGCTGATTCAAGGCGCGCAAGAATGGGCGCAGGAAAATCTCGATACGAACGTTCTCAACGCCCTTCCGGAAGTGGACGAGCGTGCGCTGCAGCAATTTTTTCGCGAACTGCAGCGGCGCTATCAAGGCGACTACGTAGTGGATCTGGCGGCGCTGCGGCAAACGGCCCAAACCGTCCTGCCGTTGCTGGAAAGTCGCGAGGAAACCCAGCCGTACGCCGCATGGCTCAAGGCGCAGATGGATTACCTGGATGTCGCGGACGAAATCCGGCTCACGATTCCACCGCCAAACCTTGAAACCAACCAACCGCCCCAGCCGATTCCCAATCCTCCCGCGGAAAAGGAACGCGAGATTTGGGTGAAAAAGGTGTCCGTCGGTCCCTGGCCGGCTGCAGCAAAAGAATATGTGCCGGAATTGAAGCCGCTTTTCGCCGCCCAAAGGGTGCCGCCCGAACTGGTCTGGGTGGCGCAAGTGGAATCGTCATTTGACCGTCGAGCACGGAGTCCGGCGGGAGCAGCGGGATTATTTCAATTGATGCCGGACACGGCCAAACGGTTCGGCCTTTCCTTGTGGCCGCGCGATCAACGTTTTCAACCGGAACCGAGCGCGACCACCTCCGCACAGTATCTGAAATACCTTTACGACCGTTTCAAGGATTGGCGGCTCGCCCTGGCCGCTTACAACGCCGGCGAAGGCACCGTGCAAAAACTTTTGGATCGCTATAAAACGAGCAGTTACGACGCCATCGCCGAACATCTGCCCGCTGAAACGCAAATGTATGTGCCCCGCGTCGAAGCCGTCCTCCTGCAGCGTGAAGGCGCGAAACTCGAACAACTTTCCGCGCCGCAAGGTTGATTGATCAAGGCTAAAGGCCGAAGGCTAAGGGCTAAATGAAGAAACTGAAAGCGAACATCCAACAGCCAATGTAGATACGCCAATCGGCCAATCTGTGTAATCCGCGTGAAACCGTTCTGCTGCCAACTTGCAGCGATGACCGGCCTGACCAATGCACTGGGAAGTTTAACCGCAGATGGATGCAAGTGGACGCAGATAAGAATCTGAAGTTCCTTCTGAAGAAAGCACAGCACTGTCCGCTAATTCCGCCAATTAGCGCGAATTAGTGTAATCCGTGTAAAGCCGTTTTCTTTGTGTGCTTTGTGTTCTTTGCGTTCTTTGCGGTAAATTATCCGTGTCCAACTGTGTCCATCTGTGGTTTCCACAGCATGGAGACGGCTCAGCGCATGCTCCGCATCACCCGGGCCATCTGCAACGCCGTGTGCGCCGCCTCGGTTCCGCGGTTATGCTTCGTGCCCAGGCAGCGCACTTTTGCGTGCTTTTCCTTTTCGAAGAGAAAAACGCCGTGAATGACGGGGATCTTGTGCTGTACTTGAATCTGAGCCAGCGCCTGCGTCACTCCCCAGCCGATGTGCCGGGCATGGCTGGTTTCGCCCTGGAAAATGACGCCGAAGCAGATGATCGCCGAATACCGGCGCGACGCCGACGCCGCCAGCTTCGCCGCCACCACCGGAATCTCAAACGCCCCCGGCACCCGCACGATTCGCACCTTCGCCCCCGCGCCCAGCAGCACCTCTCTCGCCGCCCGCAGCATGGCATCCACATAAACGCCGTTGTACCGCGAGGCCACAATCGCAAAGGAGCCGCCGACCTGCCCGAGCTTGTTGGCTGCAACCTTTCTTAACATGCCCGTATCCTCTGCGCGCAAATCGCAAATCGCAAATCGCAAATCATAAATTCACAGCAGGTGCCCCATCTTCTTTCGCTTGGTTTCCAGGTACCGCGCGTTGTGCGGATTCGGCTTGGTACGGATCGGAACCTGTTCGACGATTTTGAGGCCGTACCCCTCCAGGCCCACCACTTTTCGAGGATTGTTGGTCAGCAGCCGGATGGTCTTCAAGCCCAGATCGGACAGAATCTGCGCCCCGAGACCATACTCGCGCAGGTCCATGTCGAATCCCAGTTTCCGGTTAGCTTCGACGGTGTCGTAGCCCTGCTCCTGCAGTTTGTATGCCCGGATCTTCGGGGCGAGGCCGATGCCGCGGCCTTCCTGCCGCATATACACCAGCACGCCGGCGCCCGACGCGGCGATCTGCCTCATGGCCTGATGCAACTGCGGTCCGCAATCACAACGGCGCGAACCGAACACGTCCCCGGTGAGGCACTCGCTGTGCACGCGCACCAGCACGTTTTTCGCGCCGGCCACACTCCCGCACACCAGCGCGAGATGATGCTGCCCATCGACTTTCGAGCGGTAAAGATGCAGATCGAAATCGCCGTAATCGGTCGGCATCTTCACCGTTTCGATCCGCTCCACCAGCTTCTCGCGGGTACGGCGGTATTGGATGAGATCGGCGACCGTGCAGATTTTCAGGCGATGGTGCCGGGCGAATCTCAACAACTGCGGCAGCCGCGCCATGGTGCCGTCGTCGTTCATGATCTCACAAAGGATCCCGATCGGCCGGCAGCCCGCCAGGGTCGCCAGATCCACCGCCGCCTCCGTGTGCCCGGCTCGTTGCAACACCCCGCCCGATCTGGCGCGCAGGGGAAAGACATGTCCGGGTTGCACCAGATCGTTCGGCACCGCCGTCGGACCGGCCAGGATGCGGATGGCTTCGGCGCGGTCGGCGGCGCTGATGCCGGTCGTCACGCCGCGCGCCGCGTCCACACTGACCTGGAAGTCCGTCTTAAAGCTCTCCCGGTTCTGCCGGACCATGCGCTCGATGCCGAGTTGCTGCAGCCGCTCCGAGGTCGTCGGAACACAGATCAATCCCCGTCCGTACTTGGCCATGAAATTCACCGTGGCGGCCGTGACGAACTGGGCCGCCATGATCAGATCGCCCTCGTTTTCACGATCGGCGTCGTCCACCACGATCACCATCCTGCCTTTTTGCAAGTCGGCGATGACGGACTCGATGGTGTTGAAAGCGTTCTTCATTCCACAAAATCAATGTTGTAACGCTTTGACTGCCGCCTCATAAACCCGTTTCAACGGAACTTTCGCCCGCTCCGCCAGCTTCTTGCACGACTCGAACTCCGGCGCCGCCTGAACCCTTTCTCCGCCCAGCCTGCCAATCTTCAGGGTCACTTCGCCGAACGGGGTTTTGACGGTCACGAATTCACGACGCAGCTTTCGTCGCTCGGCAACGACGCGCCGCACGCCAAACGCGCTCGTTTCACGCAAAACCAATTCGCTGAACTTATCGGCGTCCGTCTCGGCACATAACACCGTGAGCAATACCCCCGGCCGGCTTTTCTTCATCTGGATCGGCGTGTGAAACACGTCCAGGGCGCCAGCGGCAAGGGTTTTCTCGACAAAATGACCCAGGATCTCCGCATTGATATCGTCGAGATTGGTTTCTAGAACAGCGATTGTGTCCGTCTCCCAATCCAGATTCGAAGGGCCGGTGACCCTGGCCTTGGACTTTGAACTTTCGACTTTGGACATCGTGCCCAGCACGGCGCGGAGCACATTGGGCCGCGTCTTGTTGTCGCGCGTCCCGAGACCAAACCCGATTTTTTCCGCGATCAACCCCTGCATCGGGCCGAAGCTCACGGCAAATTCCGACAGCAGCGCCGCGCCCGTCGGTGTGACCAGTTCGTGCGGCTCGTCGCATTGCGTCACACCGATGCCGCGCGCGCCCAGGATCGCGAGCGTCGCCGGCGTGGGGACGGGAAATCTTCCGTGCGCGCAGTCCACCCAGCCGACACCCTCGACCACCGGCGCGGCCAGCACGCGCGGTTTCCCGAGCATTTCCAGGGCGATGCAGGCGCCGACGATATCGACGATCGAATCGACCGCGCCGACTTCATGGAAGTGAACTTTCTCCGGCGGCAGGCCGTGGATTTTCCCTTCCGCTTCGGCGATGCGCTCGAACACGGCGACGGCCTTCCCTTTCACCCAGCTTGAAAGCCTGCATTTTGCGATCAGCCGCTTGATTTCGGCGAAGTTGCGGTGGTCGCCGTGATGATGACGGTGCTCGTGCGCCGGGTCGTGCGGGTGCACGTGCCCGCCGGCCAGGTGGACGTTCACTTTCGTGCCCTGGATACCGGACTTCGAGCCGCGTCCGACGTGCAGGTGATAGCCACCGACGCCGAGCCGGGCCAGCTCACGCTCCAAGGCGCGCGCATCGACGCCGAGATCGATCAGCGCGCCGATCAACATGTCGCCGCTGATCCCGCTGAAAATGTCGAGATAAAGCGTTTTCATTTCTGGTTGCAGGTTGCGAGTTACTTGTGGCGAATCACCCTGTAACTCTCAAACTCCCAAACTCTCAACTCTCAACTTCCCGCCGCCAGCGCATTGATCTGGCTCGCGGCGTAGCCCGCCCCGAAGCCGTTGTCAATGTTCACCACCGTCACTCCTCCGGCACAACTGTTCAACATGCCGAGCAGGGCCGCAAGGCCCCCGAAGCTCGCGCCGTAACCTACACTCGTCGGCACCGCGATGACCGGTTTGGACACCAGCCCGGCAACAACGCTCGGCAGGGCCCCTTCCATTCCGGCGACCACGATCACCACGTTCGCGCGCTGGATGCTCTCCAGCCGGCTGAACAGGCGGTGCACTCCGGCAACGCCGACGTCGTTCACGCGTTCCACGCGGTTTCCCATGATCTCGGCCGTGACCGCCGCCTCCTCCGCCACCGGCAGATCGCTGGTGCCGGCGCAGACGACGGCGATCGTCCCCGGACGCCTGGGCAAAGGCTTCCGGTCGATCGTCACGCACCGCGCCAGCTCGTGATGCACCGCATCTTTGAACTTTCTCCGCAATGCCCGGGCGTGCTGGGCGGTGATGCGCGTGACGAGCACGTGCGGCTCGGCTTCGAGGAGTTTGCCCGCGATTTTCACAATCTGTTCGGGCGTTTTCCCCGCCCCGAACACGATTTCAGGGAAACCCTTCCGCAAGGCGCGGTGCGAGTCCACCTGGGCAAAGCCAAGGTCAGCCACCGGCGCAGCCTGGAATTTCCGCAGGACTTCGTCGCGGCCGGCACCGCCCGCCCGGAATTTCTCCAGCAGCCTGGTCGCTTCGGTGATGGTCACGCCCCAATCATAAACGCTCCGTCGGGGCGGTCACGGCAAATCTGGCTCAGGCGGCGCCGCGATGATGGCCGAACAGCCGGCGTCGGTTCTGGTAGAGGTACCACACGATCACGATGTTCAGCGCCAGGATAACCACGACCGACACCCTCTCGGTTCTCCTCTCGGTTCTCATGAGTTCATAAATCTCGATGGGAATGAAGAAGGCCGATTCGCTGATCGTCAGCCAACCCGCCCAGGACACGCGAAACATCAGTCCGACGGCTTCCACGAGTGAAAACAGGCTGTAAAGGACCGTCCCGCGCGCCAGCCAGATGATGTTGGCCGGCGTGATCTCGGAGATCTTGTCGGCCAGCAGGGTGAAAAACTTCTTCTCCGGGTCGAGATGAAAGAATTCCAGGGTTTGGTGGAATTCCGCGGGCAGATTGTTGTCCGAAAGCCGGTAAACGCCCAGCCCCAACAACAACATCAATACCCCCTTGATCAGCTTGATCGCAATGATGACATAGAGCGTGGGGGCTCGATTGCCCTTCCCGGCGTTCCCAGCGTTGCCTTTTTCGGACGCGCCCATCAGTGGATTCTCTCCAGCATCAGCGGCAGCAGTTCCGAAATCTTCACCCGATCCTGCCGGCCGTCATCCCGATGACGCAACGTGACGGTGTCCTTCTGGCCCGCCAGCGGCCCCTCCTTCATCCCTTCCAACGTCTCGAAATCGACCGTGACACAAAACGGCGTGCCGGCCTCGTCCTGGCGGCGATACCGCCGGCCGATAGCGCCGGCGTCGTCGT
Source organism: Limisphaerales bacterium (assembly GCA_003159675.1). Lineage (GTDB taxonomy): Bacteria > Verrucomicrobiota > Verrucomicrobiia > Limisphaerales > BOG-1460 > BOG-1460. The sequence goes on along the minus strand of PLQC01000085.1, from coordinate 6,163 downwards.
AAAAGACGTTCATGTGCGGGCGCATGAGGTCGCGGATCTCGAGCGCCTTCTTCACGAGGTCGGGCTTGTTCTTCAGCAGCGGCATCACACCCACCTTGATGGGCGCCACACGCGGGTGAAACTTCAGCACGACGCGCATCTCCGGTTTTCCCTTTTCATCGGGCATTTGGTCCTCATGATAGGCGTTGCAAATCAGGGCGAGAATCAGACGGTCCACCCCTGCCGACGGTTCGATGACGTGCGGAATGTATTGACCCTTGGCAAGGCCGGCCGCGTCTTCCTTCGCCTCCTGCTCCGCCGCGGCCTGCTCCACGCCCATCTTCGTCAGGTACTTCAGGCGCGCCTCGTGGTAGCGCCTGGACAACGCCTCCTTCTTCGCGTCGTCGAGTTTGCTCCAGGCGGCCCGGAGCTCCTCATCGAACACCCCCATGGACTTTCCGGAGCAACGCTCGTGCTGGCTCAAATCAAAATCGCTGCGGGCGGCGATGCCTTCCAGTTCCTGGGCGCCGAACGGGAACTTGAACAAAATGTCCACGCAGGCGCGCGCGTAATGCGCCAGCTCCTCGGGCTTTTGCCAATACTCCTCCAGCATCGTCCGCGGCAGGCCGATCCCCTCGTAAAACCGGATGCGCTCCTCAACCCAATACTTGTGCCACGCCTCCCAGCCCCAGTCGGCCGCAGGCCCCAAATGTTGAATGTTGAATGTTGAATGTTGAATGTTCGATGTTGGTTCTTCTGTGCTTTCCTTCGAGATTTCCGCCGCCTTCGCCACGTGGCCGCAAATCGCCTCGACGACTTCATCCGGCTTGATGAAAAATTCCAGTTCCATCTGCTCGAATTCGCGGGAGCGGAAGGTGAAGTTGCGCGGCGTCACTTCGTTGCGAAAGGCTTTGCCGACCTGCGCGATTCCGAACGGCACCTTCCGGCGCGACGTCTCCAGCACGTTCTTGAATTGGGCGAAAATCGCCTGGGCGGTCTCCGGGCGAAGGTAGGCGACGTTGTCCTCGCTCTCGACCGGGCCGACGTAGGTTTTGAACATCAGGTTGAAGGGACGGGCCTCGGTTAGTTCCACGCCGGTTTCAGGATGGAAATCAACCGAGTTTTCGACTTTATCGATGCGTTCTCCTAGTAAAATGAAATCCGAACATCCCTTTTCAGTATAATATTGACTGGCGGTTTTTCGAGCGCTTTCTAGTGGTTTTCCAGGCTGAAGCAATACTGAAAAACCATTGAACAAAACACCTTGAGAACAAATCGCTTTTTTATATGCAGCGAGCTTGTTAGGCGCATCCTTTAATTGATCATACAGTTGTGGATCGCTTTCTCTTACCTCGGCATCCGTAATATTGTTTTCAAAAAATTGTTCAATAGCTTTTTGGGTTGTTAGTGATAGTGCGAATTCTTCAATCAATTGGGAAAAATGCTTTTCACCTTGAGTGCGACGATAAACCCCTGAATAACGAATTACGTTTCCAGATTGCGGCTCAACTTGATCGGCACGAACTCTTTTTTTTGTCAGTGGACATTCGCGCATCAAGTCCGCGAACGTTTCCACATGCCCGCTGGCCTCCCAGATTCGCGGGGACATGATGATCGTGGCTTCAATGCCGACGACGTCGTCGCGCCGGCGGGTCATGGTGTTCCACCAGAGATCCTTGACGTTGCGCTTCAGTTCGGCGCCCAGCGGGCCGTAGTCCCAGAATCCATTGATGCCGCCGTAGATCTCGGACGACTGGAATATGAATCCCCGGCGCTTGCACAGCGACACGATTTTCTCCATCAGCACGTTCTCTTTGGACTCGGCCATAAGACGCACAGTCTTTGCCAAGCGCATCCTCCTGTCAAGGTGGCGACCTGAGCAGCGCTGTCCTGATTTCACGGGCAGGGGCGACCTGCGGTCGTTCGACCGCGCGCAGCGCGGACCTTTCTGTGAACCGAGCCTCCGTAACCGCCGTTGTGAAACGGCGGAGATCGCCACTGAGGGACGGGGCCGCCAATTCACATTGGCGGCTACAAGGTTTTATGGTCCCTATGCGCGATTTCAGAATCGTGGGGGGCTTCTCATGAACCTTCACCCGGAGTGCCGGGCCATACCATCGCGGTTCATGGCGCCAGGCCATTGTGAATAACATCCGACAACTTTTGGTTGCAGATCGCCATTTGCATTTTATGTTTCGCTCCGGTTCTCCATGTTTTTTCAAGACCAGGGAACCGGATTGTCGGGGGCGGTTCTGAGCTCGGACCGCCCCCGTTTCTTTGCCGGCGTCCGATGACGTTACTAAAACGCGCGTTCTCGCACCGCTCCCGGAACGCCGCATTCCTGCGGCAGCCGCCCGCGCTGTTGGCGATCCTGACGGGTGGAACGGGCCACTGGCCTTTTCCGTCCGGCGGGTCGCCGGACGGAAAGGAAGTGGGCGTCCAGCTCAAAACTCGACCCAAAGTGTTCTCCCTCGTCCGGCTCTTCCGGTCGGCGAGTCNNCGGGTCGCCCGTTCCACCCATTAATATATGCAGTCTCTGGACACCGCGCTCCGGACCGTCTGCAATCGTGCATTTTTTGCTTCGCCGCCGCGCGGGTTCGTGGTAAACCGGCGCCATGGCTACAGGGTTTCGCATCCGGGATCTGCCACTCAACGAACGGCCGCGCGAGCGGCTCATTGCCCAGGGCGCCGGGGCATTGAAGAATTCCGAGCTGATTGCCATCCTCCTGCGCACCGGCATGAAGGGCACTTCAGCAATCCAGGTGGCGGAACAGCTTCTGAATAAATTCCAGACGCTGGACAATCTTTCGCGGGCGAGCATCGAAGACCTGCAGCTTGTCAAAGGGGTCGGACGCGACAAGGCCATTGCCCTCAAGAGCGCGTTCACACTCGCCCGGCGCATGGCCATGGAGATGCGCCAGGAATCCCCGACACTCGACTGCCCGGAACGCATCGCGGACCTGCTGCGCGAGGAAAACCGCGCCTACGATGTCGAGAATTTCCAAGTGGTCCTGCTCAACACCCGGCGAAGGCTGATCCGCGTCGAAACCATCTCGCAGGGCACGCTCGACACCATCCTCGTTCACCCGCGCGAAGTGTTTAAATCCGCCATCGCGGCCAACGCCGCCGCCGTGGTGCTCGCCCACAACCACCCGAGCGGCGATCCGACGCCGTCCGAGGCCGACATCAAAGTGACGCGCGATCTGATCCGGGCCGGACAGCTTTTGAAAATCGAGGTCCTCGACCATGTCATCATCGGAAGGGCAACCCAGGAGCGGCCCAGGGATTTCGTATCGCTCCGCGAACTGGGGTATTTTGCTTCGTAACGGAGGATGCCGAGTTCATGGGGTGATTTCAAAAATCTGAGGAATCACCCCTTTTTGTTCCTTGCCACCCGGCATAATCAGAGACTTTGGAGAACGGCCAAGAGTTGGTCTATCGGGCGATCGCGGCGCGATTGTCCGCAGAAGCATCGCCTGAGGGTCGCCCCGGCGTTCGCTTCCTGAAACGACGCCGAAAAATATTATTGACACAAATAGGTTTGTTTTGCAAACTTGTTTGTATGAAAGATGAGCTTCAAAATTACATGGACCGGCCGAAGCGATATGACAATATCGACGGAACCGGCGAGATGGCCTTCGGCCTGATGGCGCTGGGCTATACCTTTTTGAACTACCTGCAGGCTGTCCTGCCGGAGGATTCGATGTGGAGGCACGGGTTCGCCAGCATGTTGTTATTTTTCACGGTCATCCTGCTGATGTTTGGTCTCATCCTCTGGGTCCCCAAAGCAATCAAGAAGCGCATCACCTGGCCGCGCACCGGGTATGTCGCACGCCGCGTTGGCGGAAAGTCCTGGTGGACCGCGATGGTCGGAGCCGCCGCTTTTTCAGCCGTTATTGCGGCCGGTGTTGGCTGCCTGATGCGGTTCGACAGGCGGCATGATTGGATAAGCCTTTCGTGGATGGGCGCAGCGGCCATCTATGCGGCGGGGTATGCGTTCTGGATCTACCGCATGGAGAGGCACCACCCATGGAAATGGCTGGTATTACTCTTCATGGCGCTGGGGCTTCTCGCGATTGCTCTCATCGCCCCCGCGGATTTTGTGGGGTTGTGGCGGCCCATGCTTTTGTTCATTGGTCTTACGTGACTCGGATCCGGCGGGGCTACCCTGTATTTGTACATTCGGCACACGCAACCGCCCGCCCCGGAAGCAGAATGAACGAGCAACTTCGAGCTATTTCCGAACTGAACCGGGTCATTCATGAACCCGGCCGGCTGATGATCGTTGCCCTGCTCGGGGCGGCGAAGGAATGCGACTTCCTTTACCTGCAGCACGAAACCGAGATGAACAAGGGCAACCTGTCCAGCCATCTCGCCCGATTGGAGGAGGCCGGCTACGTCGAGATTGAGAAGACGTATCGCGGCAAAGTGCCCCAGACACTGTTGCGGCTGACGCGCGCGGGTCGAGCGGCGTTTGGCGAGTATCGCAAGGGGCTCAAGGCTGCGTTTTAGCCGCACGTTCCGATCATCAGGCCGGCGGGGCCGGGGAGTTGCGCGCGACGCCGCGTGACGAAGAATGCCGGATTCAGTGGGCTGATTTCCTGAGACTCTGGGGAACTGACCCTCAGGCACAGCCGGGCAACGAGTTGACCGACCTGGTTAGCCCTGCTTCCTGGCATAAAATGCGGCGAAATCCGCCACAAACAATGTCCCCTGACCTACCCCCCGCGTTTCCTCCCGCAATCCTCCTTTTCTCCGCTGCAGAATGTGATATACTTGCGGGGCAGACAAAAAGAGACATGACCGGCAGAACCGTTGAAAGCGCTCATTGAGACCAGGAACACGAGAACCGAACAGGTTTTTCTCGTGGGGGCGGAATTGAAATCCCGAAACGGAGGGTGGGAAACCCGCGATTCACTGGAGGAACTTTCCCAACTGGCCGCCACCGCAGGAGGAGAAGTGGTCGGCGACGGCGTCCAAAAGCTGGATGCGCCGAGCGCAGCCACCTTCATCGGCAAGGGAAAAGCGGATGAGTTTGCCGCACACTGCCGCCGTCACGGCGTCGATACGGTCATCTTCGACGACGAACTCTCGCCGGCCCAAAGCCGCAATTTGGAGAAGATTTTTAACTGCAAGGTGCTGGACCGCACTTCACTCATCCTCGATATTTTCGCCCGGCGCGCCCGCACCCGCGAAGGCAAGCTGCAGATCGAACTGGCGCAACTCCAGCATCTGCTGCCGCGGCTGACCCGGTTCTGGGGACATCTGTCGCGTCAACAGGGCGGCATCGGCATGCGGGGCGGCGAAGGGGAAACGCAGTTGGAAACCGACCGACGCCGCGTCCAGGACCGCATCGCCCGGATCCGGGAGGAACTGGACCTCGTGCGCCGCCAGCGCCTGACCCAGCGCCAGGCGCGCCAGCGCAACCGCTGGCCGCTCGCCTCCATCGTCGGCTATACCAACGCTGGAAAATCCACCCTGCTCAACCGCCTCACCGGCGCCGATGTCCTGGCGGAAGATAAATTGTTCGCCACACTCGATCCGACGACCCGGCGCCTGCGCCTGCCGACGAACCAGAATGTGCTGCTGACGGACACCGTGGGTTTCATCCGCAAGTTGCCCCACGGCCTGGTCGAAGCCTTCAAAGCGACCCTCGAAGAAGTCGTGAAGGCGGACCTGCTCCTCCATGTCGTGGATGTCAGCCATCCCCAGGCCGAGGAACAGATCAAGTCGGTGGACGCGGTGCTCCGGGAAATTGGCGCCGACGGCAAGCCGACTCTGATAGTCTTCAACAAGACCGACCGGCTCAACGGAAGCCGCGAAACGCTGAACCGCTTCCTCGAACGGCATCCAACCGGGGTCGCCATCTCCGCCGAGAACGGAGAGGGCACTCCCGCGCTGCTCGCGGAGCTGGGAGCCCGACTGCGTCCGACGCGCGAATTCATGGAACTGGCCGTGCCCCACGAAAAATCCGGTGTCATCGCCCGGCTGCACGAAGTCGGCCAGGTGATCGAACGGCGTTACGACGGGCGCACCGCGAGGTTCAAGGCCCGCATTCCCCCGCATTTCCACAGCGAATTCGCGCCCTTCATCGTCCGCGCGCTGCAAATCGCTTAGCGCGGACCGGATGGAACGAGCCACTGGCCCGTGCCGTCCGGCGACTCGCCCATAGGCGTCAACATAA
>PLQC01000078.1 GCA_003159675.1 Limisphaerales bacterium | reverse complement strand
CTCGACATTGGGGAGCACCTCAAACGGCGATGGTCGCCAAGCCACGACTCGCCCGGTCGAGAACGAAAGCGCCAGCAGAATCAACTTCGCGAAGTTCCGACGCCGTTGTCTTGGCCTCGCGCATTTCAACGCTGGTGACCATGCAGAGCAATCGCCCGGCTGGCAGCGCGATGATTACAAACGTCCCAGGCTGGCCAATCAGCACAGGCATCGGCCCAGCATCGCTGGCAAGATGGATGGTCATGGACTCGGGCACGCCCATTTCCGAGCCGGTTGACTGCTCATGGTCGAGCAGCGACACGAAGATTTCATCACCCGTGACGCCCACAACTTTTCCAATTTGGTAATCACTCATAAAGGTATCGGGTTAAAAGAGCTTCACGAACTCACTGAACTTCCAAAGGTCTGTGCCAGGTGTCGCCGCCTTCCCTCCCATGAACACCTCGTTTGAATAGCCGCCACCGAACGAAGGCAGTTTCTTGAAATCAGCCACTCCGCTTGGCTCAAACTCGTTCAAGGTGAAGAGCCGGATGCGTCCGGTTTGCAGTGCAGGCAAAACGAGATGCTGATTGATGTGCTCGTCACCAAAACTGAATCCACAACAGAGGAGGTATTTGCACTCTCCACCGAGGACGCGGCTCATGTAGGCGAAAAGCGTCTCATGGGGCTGTGCGAGAGTCTCCATGACTTTCTTCCTGCGCGGTAAGACCATGATGCGATTCGCAGCCCCGGTGATCGCGTCGGGATGCCGCTCGAAAATCTGTCCGCCGTCCGATGTCCATGAGATAGAACCGTGGAGCTTTACCAGCTTTACGGTGAGTTGGTTGTTTGGGGTAAACCTATTACCAGCAACCTCGCCAGACGTTGCCTTGAATTGGCCGGGGTTGAAGAAACGCTCAGTGCATCCAGAGAATCCGTTCTCGACGAGCACGCCAGCTTTCGCCGCCGCGACTTCAAACAGCAGGTCGTAATTCGTCGTGAAGATCCAGACCGTGCATGGGCGACCGAAAGTCCGCTTGGATAGGGCGCGGAAGAACTGGACGTGGTTATCAATGTTCGGAGTCTTGACCGAGAGGACTTCCTGAACCACCAATTCCCTAAACTTGGTTTCGAGTGCGGTGCATCGCGCATCCTTTGCGTTGATGGCATGGGCGATGACCAAATCAGCAATCTCCTCGATGTTCGGCGTGGCCGCTTTGTCATCGTAGGTCGCACCGACAGCCTTGAGCACTTCGTCGAACACTGTGCGTTCAGCCGGCGTGAGCGCACCGACAACCTTTCGAGTCAGGCCGCTCATCATCTGGTAGCCCGCCTCAACTGACGTGCCAGCGCCGAAGAGAAAGCCCGTGCCTTCCAGCGAGTGCGTGATGTTGGGGAGGATGGTTGCTAGGTCCAGGCTCATAATTTTAAAGTGCAGTCGCCCGACACCAGACGCGGCAGCAGCAGGTCGCGCGTCCGGCGGAGGTTTTGGATTTGCAAACGGAGTTGCTGGCACACTGTCAACATCGGCGAGACGAGTTTCGTGAACCGCGCAATGGTCTTTCGGTCGGGAACAGGGCTGGGCATCGCCAACAGGTTCTCCGGCTTGACGCGCTGGTGACTGGTCGAAGTGCCGATGGCAAGGCTGCCGAACTGGCCGGAGAATTCTTCGGAGCAGCATTTGGCGTAGATGAACTCGCGCGCCACGCCCGGCTGAGGTTTCAGGCTGAGGAACTCCGTGGACGTGATGGCGCGGCGTTGGCCGCTCGGCACGGGCAACCAGACGCGCGGAATGCGTGGATTAAGTTTCGAGAGCAGTACGGTCGAGTCATCAATGTAGTATTTGCCGCTGAGGATAGTTGCGCCCAGTTCGATGGCGGGTTGGCGTCCGTTGTCGAAGGCCGGGATGCTGAAATGCTCGAACTCTTCGTCGGGGAACTCGAACGGATTGATGCCGTCGCGCTCGATTGTCGCGAGGTCGCCGAAGCGACCCTCCCAGCCTTGGGGGATGTCGCCGAGGGGGGAGGCGACGCGCGGGAGCTTTTCGTGGCCGGAGAAACGGAAGTGGACGAACCACTCGCGGTAGAGGGCGCGGGCCATCGCCTCCAAAATCCGGATGCGACGCTGACTATTCTCCATCAGCTCGTCGTAGGCCGACAGGATGCCCGCAATCCGCCGTTGCACCGGAAGCGGGGGAAGCTCGGGAAGCGTCATCGTTCGAACGTCTTTCATGTTCAGATGCGCAACCGTCGCGCCGTTTGTCTTGGCGTGAATCAAACCTTGAACGTGCGGGCCGTTCAAAAAGTAATTCAGGAAGGACGGCTCAACCTTGGTGCGGTCGGGACGAATCAAAAGAGTGCGCTGCCCAAGACAAGGGCGAAGTCCCTCAGGAATCATCGCCACATTTCCCACCGGCGCTTCGCGCGCCATGATGAGGTCGCCGGGTTGCGGCACAGCGCGGTGCGTCCAAAGTTCGTAAGTCTCCTCCGAAACTCGGTTCACGCCATCGAGAATGAAACGACCGCGACCGATGTTGGGTGTGCGAATGGACGGGAAGCCTGTCTCCTGTGTCGGAGCGGTCTTGTGCTCGCAATCAATAATCAGGTCGCAGACCTCGATGAGTTCCATCGCTACTTGGTTTTCGTTTTGCCCGACTTGAGCTTTTGAAATTGCTTTGGCCACGACATCGGCGGCGCGAGGCAGATGTTGTCGGCACGGGCGAACGCACAAACTTTCGGCATGTGATACTTCGAGCAGATGTCGGGGCATGTGTGCCGACAACCATGCGTCTGCTTCTCCGTGTCGAGCGGATGCAAAGGAGCGTGAAAGGCGCTTGGGCTTCTCATTCGTCACGCCTCCAGAATTTCCACCACGTTGCCGGCGCTGGTCTGTTTGCGGTCGCGCGCCTGCGCTTTGAGGGTTTCGCGGTTCATTTCTTCCCTCCCTTTTTCTTCGGTTTAGGCGGTGGCGGCAGTTGTTTGATGGCTTTCTCAAATTCCCCGCCCGCCGCATCGGCCTGCTGGACGCGCAGGCGGTTGAACTTGTCGTATTCCGTCTCGGCCAGTTCCCTGGCCATCTGATGCGAGATTTTGCCGGCGTGGGTGAGAATGTTGCGGTCGTTGATGGTGAGGAAGCCGTGGAGCTTGGCGATCCAGTCCTTCATGTGCATGGGCACGCGGCGCATGGCCTGGCCTTCGGCAAAGACGAGATATTGCTCAACGAGGTTGTTCAACGCGGCGAGTTCCGGTTCGTTGAGGTAGTTCTTGGCGATGGTGACGTCTTCCTTGCGGACTTTCGCCCCGCGCCAGTTGGTCAGGCCCATGTTGGGTTTGGCGGCGTCGGCGTGGGCATGGATGATTTCCGCCGCCGTCTGGCCGGTAATGGCCCAGTGCATTTTGTTCTGCACGGTTTGAAAGAACTCGACGCTAACCGGCTGAATGGGGTCGTAATCGATGCTGGTGGCATAGATGTCGGTGATCTTTTGGTAGAAACGCCGTTCCGAGGTGCGGATGTCCTGAATCCGCCGCAGCAATTCTTCAAAATAATCGAAGGGCTGGTCGGGATTCTTCAGGCGCTCGTCGTCGAGGACAAAGCCCTTGAGGATGAACTCGCGGAGCTTCTGCGTGGCCCAGATGCGGAAGCGGGTGGCGACGGCGCTTTTGACGCGATAGCCGACGGAGATGATGGCGTCGAGGTTGTAGAAATCGACCGATCGTGTGACTTCGCGTGTGCCTTCCCGCCGAACTGACAAGAAATCCTTGTGAGTTGCCCCGCGCTGCAATTCGCCTTCCTCGTAGATGTTTTGCAGGTGCAGACTTATGTTTTGCTGCGTCGTCTGAAACAAGTCGGCCATGTGCTGCTGGGTCAGCCAGACGGTTTCGTTCTCCAGCCGGACTTCGATTTTCACGCGCCCATCTTCGGTCGGATAGACGAGAAACTGGCCATGCGGCTCCGCCGCACCCTCGCCCTGACCTCTCCCAGTGGGAGAGGAGCCGGAAGCAGGTCGTTTGTTCGACTCGTCGCTCATGCCTCAAGAATGTCACTGACGTTGCCGGCAATCGTCGCTTCCAGTTCCCGCGCGGCGGCGTTCAGAGTTTCGAGTTCCTCGTTCAGCGTTTCGAGCTGTTCTTTGAAGTCCTCGTCGCTCACGGCTTCGCCGGCAGCTACGCCCACGTAGCGGCCGGGGTTGAGCGACCAACCCTGGGCCGCGATCTCTTGGAGGGTCGCTGCCTTGCAGAGTCCGGCGATGTCGCGGTAAGTCAATTCGGTGGGGCGAGACTCCCGGCGAGCCNNCTCGCCCCACCGGGCCAAAAACTTCTTCGAGCTTCGTGCGGGCTTCGTCGCCGCCCAGGGTGAAGTCCAGGTCCTCGCCGCGATAGAGACGAACGAGGTTAGCCATGAAGCCAATCTGCGGCGGTGTCCATTCGCGGTGGGCTCGGTCTATCTGCCGGTAGATGTGGCGGGCGTCTATAAACAGAATCCTGTCGGCACGATTCTGTTTACCCTCGCCCCGTCCCTCTCCCNNTCCCACTGGGAGAGGGTGACGCGTCGGGGCGGGTGAGGGTGTCGTCTTCGACTTATCCAGGAACCACAGCGTGCAAGGCAGCGTGACGGTATAGAACATGTTAGGGCCGACGGCGACCATCACGTCCACGGCCCGGCTCTCGATGAGCTGGCGGCGGATTTCCTGTTCGGACGAGCGGGCGTCCGAGGCGGAATTCGCCATGACGAACCCAGCGCGGCCGCCGGAAGTTCCGGCCTCCCCATTCTTCAGCGCGGAATAGAAAATCTGGATCCAGAGGTAATTGGCGTTGTCGGTGCGGGGCAGACCGAAGGGGTATCGGCGGCCCGGGCCGACGGAGTCTTTCAACCGCTCCTTGTCCACGGCATTGACGTTGAACGGCGGATTGGCCAACACGAAATCGAAACGACCGTGGTATTGGATTTCGTGACCCTTACCCCCGCCCACTCTCCCAGTGGGAGAGGGGTGGCCGACAGGCCGGGGTGAGGGTTCGGCGCGGCACGCGTCGAATGGGTCGTCGTAGTAGCTGTTGACGTTGCCGCCGTGGCGGATGTCGCCTTCGAGGCCATGCACCGCCAGATTCATCCGGCACAAACGGCCTGTCTCATCGGTCTTTTCAACTCCGTGGATTGACAGCTCACGTGCCGGGTCGCCGGAGTAATCAAGTGGCGCACCCTCACCCCCGCCTCTCCCAGAGGGAGAGGAGCTGGCAACGTGCTGGGCGATTGCTTCGAGAATCACGTCGAGAGTTTCGATGGCAACACGGTTTTCAAATCGTAGCAAGGTCACACCTTGGGATTTAAGATAGGCATCACGTGTCGCATCCTTCTTCCGTCGAGCAGCGTTATTGTGTGGTTCACCGTCGAGTTCCACCGCGAGCTTTGCTTCGTTGCAGTAGAAATCGAGGAGGTAGTCCCCAAACTGGTGCTGGCGACGGAATTTCAACTCACAGCATCGCCGGTCGCGGAGCAGCTCCCAGAGCAGTTCCTCGGCAGGTGTTTGTTTCTGCCGCAGTTCACGCGCTCGTTCTTTCAAGCCTGCGAAGTTGAATCCGCCGCGATAGTGCCCGCTCCCTTCTCCCGCTGGGAGAAGGGCTGGGGATGAGGGTGTGGGTGCTGCAGCGGACGGATTCCGTTTATGCTCCGAGACGAATCGCGCACTCGACACAAACATCCCGCCAGACCCACATGCGGGATCGAGGATGCGCCCGTGATAGGGCTCAATGATCTCGGTAAGGAGGCGGACGATGCTGGCGGGGGTGTAGAACTCGCCTCCTTTGCTGCCCTCGTTGCGGGCGAATTCACCGAGGAAGTACTCGTAGATGTGTCCGAAGGCGTCGTAGTCCACGGTGGCCGGGATCTCGGAAACCTTCTTCAGCAGTTCCTTCAGAAGGGTGCTGGTGAAGAGGTTGTAGGTCTTGGGCAGCACGCCGGCGAGCTGCGAGTTGTGCTTCTCGATGTCGCGCATGGCCTCGTTGACCTTCGCGCCGATGTTCGCGGCCTCTGGCAGGCCCAGCAGAAAATCGAAGCGGGCGTTTGGCACCAGGTAGAGAATACCCTCAGCGTGATAGGCTGTCGGGTCATCAACGCGGCTGCCGCGCCTCGGGCTTTGCCCGTTCCCACCTTTCGCCCCGGCTTTTTCCAGCTTGGCGCGTTGATTGGCGAAGCGGACTTCGGCGAAGCGCAGGAAGATCAGGCCAAGAACGGGTGCCGAGTATTCCTGGGATTTGAGGCCGGAGTTGGCGCGGAACTGGTCGGCCGCGTCCCAGAGGCGTCTTTCCAGCGCGGCGTTGTCGGTGTCTTTTTCAGAAGGGGCGATCCAGATCATAGCCTCCCGTGAAGAGTATTGCAGTCCACGCCGCTGGCAATTTCAAATTCTGTCTGCCGGAGTTGGAGTTCTGTTTCAAGACCGGCTTCGTGTAAAACGGTGCCTCGCCTGCGATCCAGGTTTGGTCAAACGCCGCGGAAGAACTCGTGAATGGGAGTTTTCACCGCCTTGGATGGGGGCTGGCTCTGCCACATGAATGCGGCGTTCCTGCCCTGCGGTTCATGGAGGAGGAGCTGCCTTTTTGTCCTTCTTGCGGGATCGGGTTGTGCCGCTGAGCACTTTTTTTTCTCGCGCCGACGGTGACATGGATGCGGCTGGCGGATTGGGTGGAGGGGTCGGGATCGGGAGATTGTTTCGACGCCCCGTCACGACGACCACGCCGATGAGGCACAGCCCGATGGCAGTCGCCGTCAGGCTGACTGCCAACGTCCAGGACGGCAGCCGGAAGCGAAAATGGATCGTGTGCTCGCCCGGGGGAAGATAGACACCCCGCATGAGATAATTGCAGCGCAGCACCCGGTCGGGTTTGCCATCGACCCAAACCGTCCAGTTGGGATCAAACCGGTCGTTCAGCAGCAGCACGGAAGCTGCGGGCGCGTCGCTCTTCAGCACGATGTCTCTCGACGCGTAACTGGCAATTTCGACCGTGCCGGCGGTTTGGTTCGTGGCGGTGATCGCCGATGCGGCCGGTACTCCTCCCGCCACGATCACGGTTTGCTCCGGGTCGAACGACGGTCCGGCGAGCTGGTCCAAGGTGCCTTGATCGTTGGTGCTCACCTGCCAGATGCCATACATCTTGGCGCGCGGGAGCGCCCCCGTGAATTCGTAGATGGCGTAATCGCCGTCTGCCGCGAGCGCAGCCGTGAGTTGCCCTGGCTGGGTCGGTTGAAGGATTCCGGGCCGCGCCTGGATATCAAAGCGCTCGACGATGTGGAACCGGCGAAAGCCCGGGTCGCTTCGCTGGTTCAGGAACTTTTCAAGTTTCACAGACCCCAGGACGTAGCGCGTGTTGGTGAGCTGGAAAAAGCGGCCCAGCAGGCGCGCCCGATCTGTCAGATTGGTGGGGGAGAGTTTCTCCTGGAACGCCTTGAGATCCTCGGGCATGCGCGGCATCTGCGCATTATCGAGCGACTGGACGTTGTAGTAGGGAAACTGGTGCTGCAGCCACTCGACCCGATAGACCTGGTCGAGGAGCAGGGGCTGTTGCGTCGGCCGGAAACCCAAAAGCGCGACGCGATGTTCGTAGGGCGTGTCTTTCAAACGATCGATGATGGGATTGCTGGCGTACTTCTCGTTGCGATCCCAAAACAGGATCCACGGCTGATTCGCCCGCGCAAGATCCAGGACGAGCAGGGAGCCGAGCAGGACGAGGCCCCAGCGCGCGCGCGCACCAGCAAAGGTCCTGCTCAAAATCAAAGTCACGAGTCCGGCTGACACCGCAAAAAGGAACACAAACCATCCCACCTCGCGGATGCTGAAGCCGGCGATCCCGGGCGCGTCGTATTCACTGATTTGGACCGACTGCAAATAGTGTTCGAATGAATCACGAGAGGCGGCATAGGCGAGCCACGCGATCAAACTGAGGGCGCAGACTGCCAGACACCCCATCACCCAGCGTTTTTCGAACCGGCTGGCTCCCGCCCACGATTCCTTCATGTTGCGTCCCTCCGGCCCGTCCCCCGCGGCCGGCCGTTGCATATACTCCCGCCACAAACTGTCAACCGCGTAAGCGAACAGCACGATCAGCGCAAAACTCAGCATGTGCATGAATTTGACCGGGTTGCGGATGGTTGAGAAGTAGGGCAGGGCGTACAAGAGCCGGTAAAAAGGTGCGAACCGGCCAAAAGCCAGCAGCAGCGAAACCACGCCCACCGCCAGCCAGAACCAAAGCAACTTGCGCTGGGAGAGATTGAAAACGGAATCTTTTCCGCGCAGCGACTGGATGGAAGTCCAGATCGCCAGCAGCGCCACGACCACACCGGCGTAAACACCCCCTCCCGAATAACGCGTGAAACCCGCCGGCGCCGGTCCGTGCTCGCCGTTTGCCTCGTACCGGTCCCAGACCGGGTCCCGGCCGATACCTCCCCAATAGGCGCCGCCGTCAGGCGTGTCGAGTCGGTAGCCGAAAAGCCCGGGCACGAACACGCTCAAGGCCTCCCGCTTTGGCAAACTCCACTGCGTTGCCCAGTCCCAATGAGCCGCCTTTGTTTGGGTGTCCTGCCCGGCTCCCGCCACCCCCTCGATGTTGGTCGCAATCAACCCCGAGATAGCCTGTGTGGCCAGAAACGCGGCGCAGACAGCCGCGGCCACCACGCGGCCCACGCCCATGGCGACGTTTTTCGTGCGGGAACCTGGGGCGATCCAGGCCTGGTAAACAATGAATGAGGCGACCAGCAAACTGAAGAGAGCGCCGATGTCGGCCCCCTCCGTCACGCCCATGCCCAGCGCGAATCCGGCCAACACCAGGCGCAGCCAACGCTGGTGCGGAGAAGTGTCCACCAAAGCGGCGAGCGCGAGGAAACTCATGGCGAAGGTGATGGGATGCGCCGCCACCCCCCAGCAGGCGGCCGAGAAGAAGCTCGAATTCAACGTTGCCGCCAACCCGCCCAGGACGCATGCCGCAGGGGCGAGACCGGACCGCCGGAAAAAGAACCACGCCGCCAGGCCCAGAATCAGAAGTCCCGCCGGGGCGTACAGTTTGGCGAACCAGACCGGACCGAGCAGCAGCCTCAAGCCGCCGCTGATGCTCGGCGCCGCGGACCCTTCCCGGTAACCCACCGTGTTTAAATCCTGCCACGAGCCGGTGAATCCGTCCGGCAGCCGGTGGCATTGTGACATCAACCTGCCCAGCGGACCATCGTTCGAGAACAGGATGCTTCCCGGGACGAAGTCGCCGTTCAGGAGCGCGGAGAGCACCACAACGAGCAGCAGTAACATGACCCAAAATCCTTTGTTGCGGGTCGTCAACGATGGGGAGGATGTCTTCAATGTGATCCGGGTAAATGTGTGTTGGTTTGGTTCGGGATCGGGCCGGCAGCGGGGCAACGCTATAGGGGGTCCACTTCCGGCAGGCCGAAACGGCGGAGGCGTCGGAGTTCATCCCAGCGGTTGAGGCGGGCGCGCAGGAAGCGAAGCATCCAGACATCACCGTGTCGTCTCAAGGCCCGCAGGCGCCGACGCTCGGCGAGGATGTGGCGGCGCAAGCGCCAGCAATCCCGGACGGCGTCGATGTAGGCGCGCCGCACGTGGGACCAGCGGCGCGTCAGTACTCCCATTACGACCGCTTCCGCCGCGAGCAGCAGCATTTGGAGCGGCACGGTGGCCAGCAGCAGATGCTGGCAGTTTTTGAGCAGCAGCAGCAGGTTGTTCCGGTTTGCGTAAAACCGCTTGCTGTCGGACGTGCGGTTCTCAAGGACTCTCTGGAAACCACGAGGATTGACCGCGGCCGCGCTGCGGTGGTGCAGCCTCGCCGAAGGCGCCCATATCACCTTGCCGCCCGCCACCCACGTCCGCCAGCAGAGATCATACTCGTCGGCATACATGAAAAATTCCGAGTCAAATCCGCCCAACATCCGGAAAAAGTCGCTCTCGATCAGCAGCGCACAACCGTTGGCAACAAAAATCTCCTGCCTCTTCAAGCCGTCGGCGGATCCGCACATCATGCCGCAGACATCGAATCCGCCCGCGCCCGCGGATTGGAAGCCGTCATCCATGTAATCCATCACGAGCGGAGCGGCGACCTTAGCGCCGGCGGCCTGGACCTCCTGTATGAGTCGTTCCAGGCAGTCCGGCTCCAGCCAGGTATCGTTGTTGAGGAAGAACAGGTACTGCCCGTGCGCCTGCTCAGCGGCGCGGTTGTTCCCCTCCGAATACCCGAGGTTGGTCCCGTGTTGGATGACGTGTCCGTTCCGCCAGTCGCGCATCAGCTCTTTCGCCACCTGGTCCGACCGGTCCGGCGACGCGTTGTCCGCCACAATGATCTCCAGGCGGCTGCAGCAGGTTTGGTCGTGAAGGGAGCCGAGGCAGCGTTCCAGCCAGGGCGCCCCGTTGTAGTTGATGACAACGACGCTCAGGAGAGGCGCTGAGAGGGTCTCGGCGCGCGGGAGCGGGAGGTTTGCGGCTATAGGTTGGGTGGCGCTGCCAGGCATGGATCGATGGCTCCACCGCGGTGGCCACCGCGAGTGAGAACGGAGAAATCAGCCCGCCGATCGAAGCCGGCGCACCCGGACGGCGGGAGCTTTGGGCAAACAACTGTGATCGTTTGGAAGGAGGAGAAGGGCGTTAGCAATGGATACCCCACAGTGCCCTTCCTATGTGCTCCAATGGGTGAGGTCGCGTCCCAACAACTCGCTCAAGCGCTCGACCTCGGGGGCGAACTCCCGCTTGAGACGCGCCTGCAGCTCCGGCGCGAGCGGAGGACGTTTTTCGAACCGCGTCGCGGAACGCTGGACCCGCGCCTCAACGTTCCGAAGGCCGGCGAACACGGGGCGCGGCAGCCAGGGACGGAGGGCGATGGCTGTTGACCGCAACAGCGGCTCGTTCAGGACGGCCTGGAGCGCCGAGTTCCTGGCGTATTTGTTTCCGTTGATCACTTTGAAATCGATATCAACCGGGTTCGGAGCAACGTCCAGGAACTCCAGCGTGCGGGCGTAAACGGCTCCTGGATTCGCGTGGAAATCGTCGTAAATGATGACCTGAACCTGCTCGCGGCCGAAGACGTCGAAGTAGCGTCGAACCTGATTCGTGTACCGGGCCGTCTCGCGGTAGAACAACCCCTGCGCGAAATAAGTCTGGCGGCCATGGCGGCGTCCCGCGCGGCGGTTCTGTTCGGCGGCCAGCGCGTCCTCGAACCCGGGCAGAGGCTCGTTGCCGTCAAACCGGAACTGATAGTACAGCGAGTAAATCATCTCGACGGGATCGCGCAGCATGATGACGATGCGCGAGTCCGGGTTGAAGGCCTTGATTTCGGCGGCCGCATCGGAGGAAAAGAGGTACCAGACGGAGGCTTCGCCCGCCCGCCTTCGGCCCTGGCAAGCGCCGAATTCCGCAAGGTAGGCATCGAGATCGCGGCGGTAGAATTGATCGCCAAAACACAGGTCCATCCCAAACGCGTGCATCTCCTTTCGCGGCATGTAAATGTCAGGATGCGCGGCCAGATAATGGGCCATCGCCGACGTACCGCATTTGGGGGCGCCCACGATGAAGAAATCGGGCCGCCGGGGACTCGGGAGTTGCCTCACTGACGACACTTCCCCGGGCGATGCAGTTTTCGTCATCATACGCGGTTCACATGGTGCCGCTCTTCACTTAGCGAGGACCATGCCAAGGCATTTTGCGAGCTGTTGCCCGGTTCTGCGCCATGCTGCCCATGGATCGCGACAATGGGAATCCAAGGCGAAAGTTGGAATTCCATCATCTCCACTCCCGCCCGCAGCTCCCGGGAAGAGGGGGAATTGGAGGGGTGGCCTGCATAGTCAATATTCCTGCAAGCAAACTCTCTTTGCAGCCCTTCCAGACGGTTTGTGGCGGGTTTCCAGTCCTGCAGCATCGCCCGCTTCCAACCCGGGCCTGTGCACGCTTTATGCATAGGGTGCCTGGTTATGTTTCGATTGACTCACCTGGAATGGCTTCGCCGGTTCTTCTGGCCAGCCGCCACGCCTTTGGGGTAAGTTGCGGCTCAGAGAATTCCCGCATGAATTTTGGGATCAAATTCCGCCTGGTCCTGCTCGGCTCCGCACTGGTGCTCGTCGGCGCGCTCTTGGTGATGATCACGGTCGTATCCCAGCGCCATGCGGGGGAACTGCGCGCCCGGCTCGGTCAAATTGATTCGGAAAGCTTCGGGATCGCCGACCGTTTCAAGGACACGCTCCGGGAGGTGAACGATGAAATGTTTCACTATGGCACTTTCCATGATCCGGCGGCTTGGGATGAGTTCCTCAAACGCAGCCATGAGCTGGATGTCTGGATTGACGAACAGAAACCCAGATTGAACACCCAGCGCGAAAAGGACATCCTCCAGCAAATCGATGCGGCCTACGACAACTACCTGAGCGTTGCCCGGAATCTGCACGCCCAGATGCAGTCCGCGGGACAGTCGAGCGCCACGCTGGCGGAATTCATTCCTCTCCGCAGCCAGTCGCAGCACCTGTTCGATCTCGGCCAGTTGCTGGCCAAAGCCCACTACGAATCGCGCAACAACCTCCTGTCCCACGCCAAAGGCTCGCTGTCGCAACTCCGGCTCTCGATCCTCGTTTTGCTCGGGTTGTTGTTCATCTTCGGCGGGGCGCTCGCGTTCGGGGTGTACCGTCACCTCATCGCCCCGCTGCGGGTCAAACTCGGAGAAAGCCAGGCCCTGGCGGAGCGCCATGAAAAACTCGCCTCCCTCGGCATGCTGGCCGCCGGCGTCGCGCACGAAATCCGCAACCCGCTCACCGCCGTCAAAGCCGCGTTGTTCATCCAGCAGAAAAAGTTTCAGCCCACTTCGCCCGAATACGCCGACGTCAAGCTCGTGGAAAGGGAAATCCTGCGCCTGGAACGGATCGTGAACGATTTTCTCCAGTTCGCGCGCCCATCGGAGCCGGACCTCGCCACGGTTCCCGCGGATCTGCTCCTGCTGGAAATGCAGCAATTCCTCGGACCGCAACTGGCAAAAACCAACATTCAGCTCGCCTTGGAAACATCGGCGCCGAGGTGGGTCCGCGTGGACGCCGCGCAGATGAAACAGGTGTTGATCAACCTGGTGCAAAACGCCGCGGACAGCATCGGCACCGGGGGAAAGATCACCCTGCGCACCCGCCACGACCGGAGACGGCTGGGCAGCGGCGAGACAGACGTGGTCATCCTCGAAGTCGCGGACACGGGCAAGGGGATCCCTTCCGAAATCGAAAAACGACTATTCGATCCGTTCTTCACGACCAAGGAAAACGGGATCGGCCTGGGATTGTCCATTGCCGCCCGGATCGTCGAGAACCATGGCGGAGCGTTGCAATACCAAACGCAACTCAACCGCGGCACCACGTTCGGAATCATCCTGCCGGAAGCCAGGGCATGAGCGCCGCCGCAAAAATTCTACTGATCGAGGATGACGCCGGAATCACTGAAAACCTGCAACGGATTCTGGTGGAGGAAGGCCACGAGGTCGCGGTGGAAAAGCGCGGGGACACCGGCCTCGCGCGCGCCAGCAGCGACCCGTTTAATGTCGTCATCACCGACCTGCGGCTGCCGGGCCTCAATGGCCTCGAACTCGTGCGCCAGCTCCACGCCCTGCGACCCCGCCTGCCAATCATCCTGATCACGGCGTTCGGCACGACCGAAACCGCCATCGAGGCGACGAAGTTTGGCGCCTACGATTACCTGCTCAAGCCGTTCGCCATTCCGGAGATCATCGAGCTGGTCCGAAAAGCGGCGGACAGCAATCGCCTGATGTCGGAACCGGTTGTTCTCGGGAAAGCCGGCACGGCGCGGGACGCGATCGTGGGGCAAAGCGCCGCCATGCAGGCCATCTACAAGGAGATCGGCCGCGTCGCCTCCAAACCGATCAATGTTCTCATCCGGGGTGAGACCGGGACGGGCAAGGAATTGATCGCCCGCGCGCTTTACCAATACAGCGACCGGGCCAATGCGCCGTTCATCGCCATCAACTGCGCCGCCATTCCGGAGACTCTGCTCGAGAGCGAATTGTTCGGCCACGAACGCGGCGCGTTCACCGGAGCCGAGGTGCGCCGCATCGGCCGCTTCGAGCAGGCGGATCATGGAACGATTTTTCTGGATGAAATCGGGGACATGACCCTGGGGACGCAGGTGAAGCTGATGCGCGTGCTTCAGGAGAAATGCCTGCAACGGCTGGGTGGGAAGGAAACGGTCTCCGTGGACGTGCGGATCCTGGCGGCGACCCACCGCGATTTGGAGGCGGCGATCCGGCAGAAGCAATTCCGCCAGGACCTGTATTACCGGCTGAGCGTGGTGGTGGTCACCTTGCCGCCGCTTCGGGAACGCCGGGAGGATATCCCGGATCTCGTCCGCTTTTTCCTCCAGAAACACGGGCCAGAGCTGGGAAACGCGCAACCCTCGATTCATCCCGATGCGCTGGAGGCCCTGCAGACGCAGAAGTGGCTCGGCAACGTCCGTGAATTGGAGAACATGGTGCGCAAGGCCCTGTTGCTGGCGCAAAGTTACACGATCAACCTGGACCATATCCACTCCGCGCTGAACAAGACCAGCGCCCTGGCATATGCGCCGGCACAACCTTTTGGCGAGTATGTGGACGACCTGCTGGCGGCTGCCCGCCGCGGCGAACTGGCCGACGCCCACGCGCGCGCCCTCGAGACGGCCGAACGCGAGCTGTTCACACGGGCGATCCAGCAGGCCCACGGCAACCAGGCCAAGGCCGCGCGCTGGCTTGGCATTTCGCGCATTACCATGAAAGCCAAACTCGTCCAGTTCGGCATCCACCCGGCCCAGGACCATGAGTCGCCGGCTTGACGGAACCACACGCAAGCCCGCGCGCCGGTGGCAGTGTGCGGCATGCGCCCGTTCGAAAAGAGCCGTGGATTTTCTTCCCGTCACCTGTCACGCTTTCCGATATGCATGGCAAGGGAATGTCGTTGTCAAAACGATCATCAAAAGCTAAACCGAAGCAGAACTTTGAATACTCGATACAGCATTGGACTGGATTACGGGACGAACTCGGTGCGGGCGTTGATTGTGAACACGGGGGACGGGCAGGAGGTGGCCAGCGCGATCTGGGGGTATGAGCAAGGGCAGGAGGGGGTGATTCTGACGCGGGATCCGAATCTGGCGCGGCAGCATCCCGGGGATTATGTGAAGGGAGCGGAGGAGGCGATCAAGGGGGCGGTGGGGCGGGCGAGGAGGGAAGTGAAGGGATTCAAGGTGGAGCAGGTGGTGGGGATTGGGGTGGACACGACGGGGAGCACGCCGATGCCTGTGGATGGGAAGGGCAGGCCGCTGGGGTTGGACCGGAGGTATGGGAAGAAGGCAGCGGCGATGGCGTGGTTGTGGAAGGATCACACGGGAGTGGCGGAAGCGGAGGAGATCACGGAGTTGGCCAGGGGGATGAGGCCGGAGTATGTGGCGCGGTGCGGGGGTGTGTATTCGAGCGAATGGTTTTACAGCAA